>JALHLO010000069.1 GCA_022844525.1 Ramlibacter sp. | reverse complement strand
TTGGCCTCCGAAGCCAAGGGTCGTGGGTTCGATCCCCGCCAGCCGCGCCACCCATTCCTGCCATGGCCCCTCCCAGGCGAGTAGGCGTCCTCACCGGCGGCGGCGACAGCCCCGGCCTGAACGCGGTCATCCGCGCGGTCACCAAGAGCCTGATCCTGGACCGGGGCGCCGAGGTCGTCGGCTTCGTCGACGGCTTCGCGGGAATGGTCGAGAGGCAGTCCCGGCCGCTTACGCTGCGCGACGTCTCCGGCATCCTCACGCTGGGCGGCACGATCCTCGGCACGAGCAACAAGGCCAACCCCTTTTCCTACCACCTGCGCGGCAACGCGGACGTGTCCGGCGAGGCCGTGCGCTACGCGCGCGACGAACTCAAGCTCGACGCCGTGGTGGCGATCGGCGGCGACGGCACCATGTCGATCGCGCACGGCCTGCAGCAGGGCGGCCTCCCGATGGTGGGCGTGCCCAAGACGATCGACAACGACCTGATGTTCACGGACCGCACCTTCGGCTTCGACACCGCCGTGGCGATCGCGACCGAGGCCATCGACCGGCTGCACACGACCGCGCAGAGCCACCACCGCGTGATGATCCTGGAGACCATGGGCCGCTACGCCGGATGGATCGCCCTGTACGCCGGCGTGGCCGGCGGCGCGGACGTGATCCTGATCCCGGAGGTGGAGTACGACATCGAGGAGGTCGCGCGCGTCTGCCGCGCGCGCGAGCAGGGCGGCCAGCGCTACACGCTGATCTGCGTGGCCGAGGGAGCGAAGCCGATCGGCGGCCAGCACGCGATCCGGCAGGTCGTGGCCGACAGCCCGGACCCGCTGCGCCTGGGCGGCATCTGCGGCGTGCTGGAGCAGCAGCTGTCCCAGCGGCTCGCCAGCGAGGTGCGCAGGACCCTGCTGGGGCACGTGCAGCGCGGCGGCACGCCGACGGCCTTCGACCGCACGCTGGCGACCGCCTTCGGCGCCTATGCCGCGGCCATGGTCGCTGGCGGCCAGTACGGCCGCATGGTCGCGACGCAGGAAGGCAGGCTCACCAGCGTCGCCCTCGCCGACGTGGCGAACCGCCAGCGGCTGGTCTCGCGCGACGCGCCGATGGTCGCCGCCGCGCTGGCCGTCGGCACGTCCTTCGGCGTGAAGGACTTCAGCTTCCATTTCGACGGCAGCCGGCCGTCGCCGCTGATGACCTGAGGCCTCAGGCCTCCTTCTTCGGAATTTCCAGGCCGCGCACGACGGCCGGGCGCTGCACGAAGGCGTCGAGCACGCGCTGCACGTCCCTGAATTCGCCGAAGCCGACCAGGTCCGCCGCGGCATAGAAGCCCACGAGGTTGCGCACCCAGGGAAGGATCGCGATGTCCGCGATGCCGTACTCGTCGCCCAGGACCCACTGCTTGCCCTGCAGGTGCCGGTCCAGGACACCCAGCAGGCGCTTCGCTTCGGCGACGTAGCGGTCGCGCGGCCGCTTGTCCTCGTACTCCTTGCCGGCGAACTTGTGGAAGAAGCCGAGTTGGCCGAACATGGGGCCGATGCCGCCCATCTGGAACATCAGCCACTGGAGCGCCTGGTAGCGCCCCGCCGCGTCCTGCGGGATCAGCCGCCCGGTCTTCTCGGCCAGGTAGACCAGGATCGCGCCGGACTCGAACAGCGCGAGCGGCTTTCCGCCCGGGCCCTGCGGGTCGATGATCGCGGGGATCTTGTTGTTCGGGTTGAGCGAGAGGAACTCGCTGGAAAGCTGGTCGTTGTCCTCGAAGGCGACCCGGTGCGGTTCATAGGGCAGCCCGAGTTCCTCCAGCGCGATCGACACCTTCACGCCGTTGGGCGTCGGCAGCGAATAGAGCTGGATGCGGTCCGGGTGGCGCGCGGGCCACTTGCGCGTGATGGGGAAGGAGGACAGGTCGGTCATGGGCGATGTCGATGAAGGGCCGGCCAGTGTCGGCCACCCGCCTTCCGGCGGTCCCGACGATCGGGCGAAACCCGACGGGGCCTAAGGACGTTCCCGCCGCCGGCCTTAAGATTTCTTCCCACGCATGAACTTCGCGCCTCCTCCGCCCGCCTCGCGTCGACGCCAGCCGTCAGGCCGCCTGGTGGCCGCCGGCCTCGCCTTGGCCCTCCTTGCCGCAACCGGGTATCTGCTGCTGGCGGACCGCTCCGGCCCGCCGGCACCGCAGGATGCTCCCTCCGGCCGCGCGGGCACGGCAGCGCCGAACGCGATGCTGCTCTTCACGCTGCATTGCGCAAGCTGCCACCAGACCAGCGGCGAAGGCGTGCCGGCGATGTTCCCGCCGCTGGCCGGGTCCGAATGGGTGACCGGCGACGAACGCATGCTGGCCAACATCCTGCTGCACGGCGTCGAGGGGGAGATGAGCGTGAAGGGCGTGCGCTACAAGGGCACGATGCCGGCGTTCTGGCGCCTGAGCGACGCCGAGCTCGCGGCCGTGGCGACCTATGCGCGCGCCAGCTGGAGCAACCGGGCCCCGCCCGTGAGCGCCGAACTGTTCGCCACGGAGCGCGCACGCGCCGCGCGGGACAAGCCGTTTGCCGGCGAGGCCGAACTCAGGCGCGTGTTCGCGCGGGCGCGCTGAGGCGACCCGCCTGTGCCCTCCGCGCGGGAGCGCGCTGCTCATACCTCGAGGTTGTCGATGAGGCGCGTATCGCCGAGGCGGGCGGCGCCGAGCACGACCAGCGGCTCGCCCGGCGCCGGCGGCTGCAGTCCGGTGCGGCCGCGCACGGCCATGTAATCCGGCTGCCAGCCCCGCTGCCGCAGATGGGCCATGGCATCGTCCTCCACGATGGAAGCAGCGTCGCCGGCGCGCAGCCGTTGCGCCATGCGGGTGAGCGCGCGCGACAACTCCACCGCCTCGGCGCGCTGCTGCGGCGACAGATAGCCGTTGCGCGAGGACAGGGCCAGGCCGTCGCCGGCGCGCTCGGTCTCCTGCGCCACGATCTCGATCGGCAGCGCGAACTGCCGCACCATGTGGCGGATCACCATGAGCTGCTGGTAGTCCTTCTTGCCGAACAGCGCCACGCGCGGCTGCACGCACTGGAACAGCTTCATCACCACGGTGCAGACGCCGGTGAAGAAGCCGGGACGGAAGGCGCCCTCCAGCAGGTCGGCCAGCGCGGGGTCGGGCAGCACCTTGAAGGTCTGGGGTTCGGGATAGAGCTCGCGTTCGCCCGGCGCGAACAGCAGGTCGCAGCCGGCCGCCGCCAGCTGCGCCGCGTCGGCCTCCAGCGTGCGCGGGTAGCTGTCGAAGTCCTCGTGCGGCAGGAACTGCAGGCGGTTGACGAACACGCTGGCCACGGTGACGTCGCCCAGCGGCCTGGCTCTGCGCACGAGCGCCATGTGGCCCTCGTGCAGGTTGCCCATGGTGGCCACGAACGCGGGCCGGCGGAAAGGCGCAAGCTGCTCGCGCAGCGCTGCGATGGTGTGGACGACTTGCATGGTGCCTCCTCGGTCGCGGACGTTCGCCGCGCGCGGACGTTAGCGGCCGAGGCTTGCGTCGCGATGACGCGGGCAACAAAAAAGCCTTCCGAGGAAGGCTTTTTGAATTGGTTGCGCGGGCAAGATTTGAACTTGCGACCTTTGGGTTATGAGCCCAACGAGCTACCAGGCTGCTCCACCGCGCGTCAGAAGGGAAATTATAGCCCATTCCTCCCGTCGCCGCTGGCGCTGGACTTCGGCGGCCCGCGCGTCACCCTTTCATGCGATCCCTAGGGACTTCTCCCGAGGCGACACCGCGACCGGTCACCTACAAACCGATCGTCCGCACGGGTTCCTCGATCCATGTCTTTCCAGCTGCGATCTCTCCTGGTCCTCCTCGTCGCCCTGGGCGGCGAGCAGGCACTGGCGCAGGCCGCTTCCGGCGCGCAGCTGGAGTGGGCCTGCTGGCACGGCCAGCGCGCCTACCTCACCTGCACGCTGCGCTCGGCCTCCGCGCAACTGGCGCCGGTCGCCTTGCCGCGGAACATTCCGGCCGTGGTCCAGGCGTTGCGCAACAGCCCGGAGGGCTTCCGCAATCGCTTCGTGCATGTGCCCTTGCTGTCCGAAACCGCCGAGCCCGAGGCCGCCGCGATGCTCGCGCGCGCGACCATGTGCGGTTCACGCCAGGATTGCAGCGTCCATTTCGTGCCGGCGCACACGGCGAGCGCCGAAGCCATGGCCTGGCAGGCGCGGCTGCTGGAGGCGGAGATGGATGCCGCGCTGTTCGGTGCCGCCAACGGCGAGGCTGCGCACGCGGCGAACTGAACCCGGGCCCAAAGAAAAAGCCCGCCGGTTGGCGGGCTTCGTTCTTGCCGGAACAGCTTATTCGGCTGCTTGCTGCTCGGTGCCGGCGGCTTCGGTGGGCTCGGGGCGATCCACCAGTTCCACCAGCGCCATCGGCGCGTTGTCGCCGACGCGGAAGCCCATCTTCAGGATGCGCGTGTAGCCGCCCGGGCGCGCCTTGTAGCGCGGGCCGAGTTCGTTGAACAGCTTGGCGACGTTGTCGCGGTTGCGCAGGCGGTCGAAGGCCAGGCGCTTGTTCGACAGGGTGGGTTCCTTGCCCAGCGTGAGCATCGGCTCGACGACGCGGCGCAGTTCCTTCGCCTTCGGCACGGTGGTCTTGATGACCTCGTGCTCGATCAGCGAATTCATCATGTTGCGCAGCATCGCCAGGCGGTGCTCGCTCGTGCGGTTCAGTTTGCGGAGGCCGTGTCCGTGACGCATGGTGTGTTCCTTTCCTTATCTGAAAGGCAGCCGTGTCAGGTACTGCCAGTTCACCATTGATTGATTAACGCTTGTCGAGGCCGGCGGGCGGCCAGGATTCCAGTTTCATGCCAAGGGTCAGGCCGCGCGAGGCGAGCACTTCCTTGATTTCGTTGAGCGACTTGCGACCCAGGTTCGGGGTCTTCAGCAGCTCGTTCTCGGTGCGCTGGATCAGGTCACCGATGTAATAGATGTTCTCGGCCTTCAGGCAGTTCGCGGAACGCACCGTCAGCTCGAGCTCGTCGACCGGGCGCAGCAGGATCGGGTCGAACTGCTGAGAGCTGCGCTGCACCGGCTGGTCGAACGCGGCCAGTTCCGAGCCTTCCAGCTGCGCGAACACGGCGAGCTGTTCCACCAGGATCTTGGCGGACGCGCGCACGGCGTCTTCGGCGGTGATCGCACCGTTGGTCTCGATCTCCATCACCAGCTTGTCCAGGTCGGTACGCTGTTCCACACGCGCGCTTTCCACGGTGTAGCTCACGCGCCGGACCGGCGAGAACGAGGCGTCCAGCACGATCCGGCCGATCGACTTGGTGGGCTCGTCGCCGTAGCGGCGCATCGTGCCCGGCACGTAGCCGCGGCCCTTTTCCACCTTGATCTGCATGTCGATCTTGCCGCCTTGCGACAGCGTGGCGATCACGTGGTCGGGATTGATGATCTCGACGTCATGCGGGGTCTGGATGTCGGCGGCCGTCACGACGCCTTCGCCGTCCTTGCGCAGCGACAGGGTCACCTCGTCGCGGTTGTGGAGCTTGAACACCACGCCCTTGAGGTTCAGCAGGATGCCCACGACGTCTTCCTGCACGCCGTCGATCGACGAGTACTCGTGCAGGACACCGGCGATGGTCACCTCGGTCGCCGAGTACCCCACCATCGACGAGAGCAGCACCCGGCGCAGCGCGTTGCCCAGCGTGTGGCCGTAGCCACGCTCGAACGGCTCGAGGGTCACCTTGGCACGGTTGGTGCCAAGCTGTTCCACGTTGATGGACTTGGGTTTCAGCAGGTTGGTTTGCATGCAGGACTTCCTCTCAATACCCCCGGCTCGTTACACCGGTAAGGCTGGTGAAGCGCCTTGCCGCGACGCGGCAAGGAACAAAAAACAAAGGACGGAACCGCCATCGGGCGGCCCGCCATCGGCCGCTTAGCGCGAATACAGTTCGACGATCAGCGCTTCCTTGATGTCGGCGCCGAACTCGTCGCGGTCCGGGACCTTCTTGAAGGTGCCTTCGGCCTTTTCGACGTTGACCTCGATCCAGGCGGGGATGCCGACCTGGGTGGCCAGCTGGAGGGCCTCGACCACGCGGTTCTGCTTCTTGGACTTGTCGCGCACCGCCACCACGTCGCCGGCCTTGACCTGGTACGACGGGATGTTGATCACGGAACCGTTGACCGTGATGGCCTTGTGGCTCACCAGCTGGCGCGCCTCGGCGCGCGTGGAGCCGAAGCCCATGCGGTACACGACGTTGTCCAGGCGGGACTCCAGCAGGAACAGCAGGTTCGCGCCCGAGTTGCCCTTGCGGCGGGAGGCTTCCTCGAAGTAGCGGCGGAACTGCTTTTCCAGCACGCCGTACATGCGCTTGACCTTCTGCTTCTCGCGCAGCTGCAGGCCGAAGTCGGACGTGCGCTGGCCGGAAGTGCGGCCGTGCTGGCCGGGCTTGGAGTCGAACTTGGCCTTGTCGCTGATGGAGCGGCGGGCGCTCTTCAGGAACAGGTCGGTGCCTTCACGGCGGGAGAGTTTGGCCTTGGGGCCGAGGTAACGTGCCACTTTTACTTTCCTTCAAATGACTACCGCGGCCTGTTGCCGCGGGAGCTGGTTGCGAGGTTCGCACCAGCGGTGGGCTTCAAGTCCCCGCTTGCGCGGGGACCGGTTTAGATACGACGACGCTTCTGCGGGCGGCAGCCGTTGTGCGGCACCGGCGTGACGTCCGAGATCGAGTTGATCCGGATGCCCAGCGCGGCGAGCGCGCGGACGGAGGACTCGCGGCCCGGGCCGGGGCCGCGGATCTCGACGTCCAGCGTCTTGATGCCCTGCTCCATGGCGGCGCGGCCGGCCACTTCCGACGCGACCTGCGCGGCGAACGGCGTGGACTTGCGCGAACCCTTGAAGCCCTGGCCGCCCGAGGAAGCCCAGGACAGGGCGTTGCCCTGGCGATCCGTGATCGTGATGATCGTGTTGTTGAAGGACGCGTGCACGTGGGCGACGCCGTCGTTCACGTTCTTGCGGACCTTCTTGCGCACACGCTGCGCGGCGTTGTTGGCAGGAGCCTTGGCCATGTCTTATCTCTTTCCGATTTATTTCTTCAGCGCCTGCGCAGCCTTGCGCGGACCCTTGCGGGTGCGGGCATTGGTGCGGGTGCGCTGGCCGCGCATGGGCAGGCCGCGGCGGTGACGGAAACCGCGGTAGCAGCCGATGTCCATCAGTCGCTTGATGTTCATCGTCGTCTCGCGGCGCAGGTCACCCTCGATGGTGAACTGGGCGATCTGGTCGCGGATCTTCTCCAGGTCGGCGTCGGTCAGGTCCTTCACCTTCTTGGAATAGGGGATGCCGGTCGCTTCGCAGATCAGGCGAGCGCGCGTGCGGCCGATGCCGAAGATCGCGGTCAGGCCGATTTCGGCGTGTTGGTGCGGCGGAATGTTGATGCCAGCAATACGTGCCATGTCAGTCCTCTAAATCTGTCTCTCAGCCCTGGCGCTGCTTGTGACGCGGATCGGTGCAGATCACGCGGACCACGCCCTTGCGGCGGATGATCTTGCAGTTGCGGCAGATCTTCTTGACGGAAGCCGAAACTCTCATTTTCTTTCTCCTAATTCCTACTAATCAGAGGAGCCCGAGCAACGCGCTACGCGCTTTTGGTCCGGCACCTGGTCCATCTACTTGGAGCGGAACACGATCCGTGCCCGCGACAAGTCGTAGGGCGTCAATTCCACGGTGACCCTGTCACCCGGCAGGATGCGGATGTAGTGCATCCGCATCTTTCCCGAAATATGTCCGAGCACCACGTGCCCGTTTTCCAGCTTCACCCTGAAGGTTGCATTCGGGAGGTTTTCGATCACCTCCCCCTGCATCTGGATGACATCGTCTTTCGACATACAACATCAGCCGCCCAGCGAGGTCTTGAAGTTGGCTTTCTTCAGCAGCGATTCGTACTGCTGACTCATCAGATAGTTCTGCACCTGCGCCATGAAGTCCATCGTCACGACCACGATGATCAGCAGCGAGGTCCCGCCGAAGTAGAACGGCACGTTGTACTTCAGGATCAGGAACTCCGGCAGCAGGCACACGAAGGTGATGTAGATCGCGCCGGCCAGCGTCAGGCGCGCCAGGATCTTGTCGATGTACTTCGCCGTCTGCTCGCCCGGACGGATGCCCGGGACGAAGGCGCCGCTCTTCTTCAGGTTGTCCGCGGTTTCGCGGCTGTTGAACACCAGCGCCGTGTAGAAGAAGCAGAAGAAGACGATCGCGGCGGCGTAAAGCATGACATAGATCGGCTGGCCGGGACTCAGCGTCGCCGCAATGTCCTTGAGCCAGCGCATGCCATCGCCCGTGGAGAACCAGCTCACCACCGTCGCCGGCAGCAGGATGATCGACGAGGCGAAGATCGGCGGGATCACGCCGGCCATGTTCAGCTTCAGCGGCAGGTGCGAGCTCTGGCCGCCGTAGACCTTGTTGCCCACCTGGCGGCGCGCGTAGTTGACCAGGATCTTGCGCTGGCCGCGTTCCACGAACACCACGAAGTAGGTCACCAGGCCCACGGTCAGCACGATGAAGATCGCCACGAGCGGTCCCATCGCGCCGGTGCGCACCAGTTCCAGCAGTCCGCCAATGGCCGACGGCAGCCCCGCGGCGATGCCCGCGAAGATCAGGATCGAGATCCCGTTGCCCAGGCCGCGCTCGGTGATCTGTTCGCCCAGCCACATCAGGAACATGGTGCCGGCCGTGAGGCTGACCACCGCGTTCATGCGGAAGCCGAAGCCCGGGTTCATCACCAGGCCCGCGGAGCCTTCCAGCGCCATGGCGATGCCCAGCGACTGGAACAGCGCCAGGCCCAGCGTCCCGTAGCGGGTGTACTGGGTGATCTTGCGCCGGCCCGCCTCGCCTTCCTTCTTCAGCTGCTCGAACTGCGGCAGGACGTACGTCAGCAGCTGCATGATGATCGAGGCCGAGATGTAGGGCATGATCCCCAGCGCGAACACCGTGAACCGGGACAGCGCGCCGCCCGAGAACATGTTGAACAGGCTCAGGATGCCGCCCTGCTGGCCCTTGAACAGCTGCGCGAGCTGGTCGGGGTTGATGCCGGGCACGGGGATGTGCGCCCCGATGCGGTAGACCACCAGGGCGAGCAGCAGGAACACCAGCCGGCGACGCAGGTCGCCGAACTTGCCGGTCTTCGCAATCTGGGCTGCACTAGTTGCCACGAACGCCTTTCAAAGTCTTCAGGCCAGGGAGCCGCCGGCTGCCTCGATGGCAGCCTTGGCACCCGCGGTCGCACCGATGCCGATCAGCTTGACGGCGCGCTTGAGCTCGCCGGTCTTGATGACCTTCACGTTCTGGACGATCTGCGCGACCAGCTTGGCGCTCTTGAGCGCCAGCAGGTCCACTTCGGCCAGGCCGAGGATCTCCAGGTCCGCCAGCGTGACTTCGCCGTTGAACTTCAGGTTCTGCGACTTGAAGCCGCGCTTGGGCAGGCGCCGCTGCAGCGGCATCTGGCCGCCTTCGAAGCCGACCTTGTGGTAGCCGCCCGCGCGGGACTTCTGGCCCTTGTGGCCGCGGCCGGCGGTCTTGCCCAGGCCGGAGCCGATGCCGCGGCCGACGCGGCGACGCGCCTTCTTCGAGCCTTCGGCGGGCTTGATGTTGTTCAGTTCCATGTCAGAGCACCTTCACCAGGTAGTCGACCTTGTTGATCATGCCGCGCACGGCAGGGGTGTCCTGCAGTTCGCTGACCGAGTTCAGCTTGCGCAGGCCCAGGCCGCGCACGGTGTCGCGGTGGGACTGCTTGGTGCCGATGGGGCTGCGCACCAGCTGCACCTTCACCGTCTTCTGTTGTTCGTTCGCCATTTGCGTACTCCTTAGGCGGCGAAGATGTCTTCGACCGACTTGCCGCGCTTGGCCGCCACCTGACCCGGGGTCGTGGCGTTCTTCAGCGCGTCGAACGTGGCGCGGACCATGTTGTACGGGTTCGTCGAACCGTGGCTCTTGGCCACGATGTCGGTGATGCCCATCACTTCGAACACGGCGCGCATCGGGCCGCCGGCGATGATGCCGGTCCCCTTGGGAGCGGGAGCCATCATCACGCGCGCGGCACCGTGGTGGCCGAACACGTTGTGGTGGATCGTGCCGTTCTTGAGCGACACGCTGGTCATGTTGCGGCGCGCTTCTTCCATCGCCTTCTGCACGGCCAGCGGCACTTCCTTGGACTTGCCCTTGCCCATGCCGACCTTGCCGTTGCCGTCGCCGACCACGGTCAGTGCGGCGAAGCCGAGGATGCGGCCGCCCTTCACCACCTTGGTGACGCGGTTGACCGCGATCATCTTCTCTTTGAGGCCGTCTTCCGGACCGTCACCCTGACGGTTAGCTTGAATCTTTGCCATGTCGTGTTTCCGTGTCCGTTAGAACTGCAGGCCGGCTTCGCGGGCCGCCTCGGCCAGCGCCTTGACGCGGCCGTGGTAGGCGAAACCGGAGCGGTCGAAGGCGACCTTCTCGACGCCGGCGGCCTTCGCCTTCTCGGCGATGCGCTTGCCCACAGACTGGGCGGCGGCGACGGTGGCACCCTTGCCGGAGCCGCCGAGTTCCTTGCGCAGGTCGGCTTCGACGGTGGAGGCCGTGGCCAGCACCTTGGAGCCGTCGTCGGAGATCAGGCTCGCGTAGATGTGCAGGTTGGTGCGGTTCACCGTCAGGCGGGCGACACCCTGCGTGGCGATGCGGATGCGGGTCTGGCGCGCGCGGCGCAGACGCTGTTCCTTCTTGGTCAACATCGTCATGCTCCTTACTTCTTCTTGGTCTCTTTGATCACGATCTTTTCGTTCGCATAGCGAATGCCCTTGCCCTTGTAGGGCTCGGGCGGACGAACAGCTCGGATCTCCGCGGCCAGTTGGCCCACGCGCTGGCGGTCGGCGCCCTTGACCACGATTTCCGTCGGGGTCGGGGTGGCCACCGTGATGCCCGCGGGCATTTCGATGTTCACGGGGTGCGAGTAGCCCACCGTGAGGTTCAGCTTGTTGCCTTGCGCCGCGGCCTTGTAGCCCACGCCGACCAGCGACAGCTTCTTCTCGAAGCCGTTGGTCACGCCGTTGACCATGTTGTTCACCAGCTGGCGCATGGTGCCGCTCATGGCGTTGGCTTCGCGCGAATCATTCGCGGCGACGAACGTCAGCTTGCCGCCTTCGTTCGTCACCTTCACCAGCGCGTTCTGCGCGAGCGACAGCTGGCCGCCCTTGCCCTTGACGCTGATCTGGTCATCCTTGACGGCCACGTCGACGCCCTGGGGGACGGCGACCGGCATTTTTCCGACTCGGGACATGTTCCTATCCTTCCCTTAGGCGACGTAGCACAGCACTTCGCCACCGACACCGGTAGCGCGCGCCTTGCGGTCCGTCATCACGCCCTTGGGCGTGGTCACGATCGCCACGCCGAGGCCGTTCATGACCTGGGGGATGGCGGCGCTGCCCTTGTAGACGCGCAGGCCGGGGCGGCTCACGCGCTCGATACGCTCGATCACCGGACGGCCGGCGTAGTACTTCAGGGCGATCTCGAGTTCGGACTTGCCGTTCTCGCTCTTGACCTGGAAGCCGTCGATGTAACCCTCGTCCTTCAGCACCTGGGCGATGGCCACCTTCACCTTGGAAGAGGGCACCGACACGGTTGCCTTGGAGACCATCTGCGCGTTACGGATACGCGTCAGCAGGTCGGAGATGGGATCACTCATGCTCATATCTGAATCTCCTGCCCTGGCTTACCAGCTGGCCTTGGTCACGCCCGGGATGTCGCCGGCGAAGGCGAGCTCGCGGATCTTGGCGCGGGCCAGGCCGAACTGGCGGAAGGTTCCGCGCGGACGGCCCGTCATTTCGCAGCGGTTGCGCTGGCGCGTGGGGTTGGCGTTGCGCGGGAGCTTCTGCAGCGCCAGGCGCGCGGCCATGCGCTCGTCGTCGCTCTTCTTGGCGTCGTTGATGACGGCCTTCAGTTCCTCGAACTTCTTCGCGTACTGGGCGACCAGCTTTTCGCGCTTCAGCTCGCGTTGGATCAAAGCAGTTTTAGCCACGTTGTACCTTCAGTTCTTGAACGGGAATTTGAAGCCCGCGAGCAGCGCCTTGCACTCGTCGTCGGTCTTCGCCGTGGTGGTGATGGAGATGTTCAGGCCGCGCAGGGCGTCGACCTTGTCGTACTCGATCTCCGGGAAGATGATCTGTTCCTTGACGCCGATGTTGTAGTTGCCGCGGCCGTCGAAGGCACGGCCCGACACGCCGCGGAAGTCGCGCACGCGGGGCAGGGCGACCGTCACGAAACGGTCCAGGAATTCGTACATGCGGGCGCCGCGCAGCGTGACCATCGTGCCGATGGGCTGCTGCTCGCGGATCTTGAAGCCGGCGATGGCCTTCTTGGCCTTGGTCACCACGGGCTTCTGGCCGGCGATCTTGGTCAGGTCGCCCACGGCGTGTTCCATGACCTTCTTGTCCGCCACCGCCTCGCTCACGCCCATGTTCAGCGTGATCTTGGTGATGCGCGGGACCTGCATCGGCGACTTGTAGCCGAACTTCTCGGTCAGCTGCGGGACGACCTTCTCGCGGTAGTGTTGTTGCAGTCGGGACATGGTCAGGCCACCTTGATTTCTGCGCCGGACGACTTGAACACGCGGGAGCGGTTGTCGCCGTCGACCTTGATGCCCACGCGGTCAGCCTTGCCGGTGGCGGAATTGAAGATCGCCACGTTGGACTGGTGGATCGGCATGGCCTTCTCCACGATGCCGCCGGTGGTGCCCTTCATGGGATTCGGCTTGGTGTGCTTCTTCACCAGGTTGATGCCGTCGACGATCAGGTACTGGTCGTCCTTGCGCAGGGCCACGCGGCCGCGCTTGCCCTTGTCCTTGCCGGCCAGGACGATGACTTCGTCACCCTTGCGGATCTTGTTCATGGCGGGGTTCCTTACAGGACTTCCGGGGCCAGCGACACGATCTTCATGAACTTCTCGGTACGCAGTTCGCGCGTCACGGGTCCGAAGATGCGGGTGCCGATCGGCTCCAGCTTGTTGTTGAGCAGCACGGCGGCATTGCCGTCGAACTTGATGAGGGAGCCGTCGCCGCGGCGGATGCCCTTGGCGGTGCGGACCACCACTGCGCTGTAGATCTCGCCCTTCTTGACGCGACC
Source organism: Ramlibacter sp. (assembly GCA_022844525.1). GTDB lineage: Bacteria > Pseudomonadota > Gammaproteobacteria > Burkholderiales > Burkholderiaceae_C > Ramlibacter. The sequence continues at coordinate 3,598 of JALHLO010000069.1, read as the reverse complement.
CCGCGGAGCGGCTTCCTTGATGCTCACCTTGATGACGTCGCCGACGCTGGCGTAGCGACGCTTGGAGCCGCCCAGCACCTTGATGCACAGGACGGACTTCGCGCCGGTGTTGTCGGCGACTTCGAGCCGAGATTCAGTCTGGATCATTTCGTTTATTCCCAACTTGTCCCGAACGCACCCTGCAGGACGATCCGGCAGGACATCGGGGCAGTCTTGGGCCCGCCGTCACCCCGAAGGGCTCCGTGTGGGCGACGCTGCCTCCCTTGAGAGGAAACAGCTGGATTAGCCATAGCCACCTCGCCTCCAAAAAGGCGAGCCCGCGATTATGGCAGATGCACGGGCTTTGTCAACGGGTCCTACATTGCGCCAGATCAGGAAGGCATGCGGAGGTAGCTCGCGGCCAGTTCGCGGAAGGCCTCCTCCTGCGGATCGACCCCGGTTTCCTGGCGCAGCAGTTCGCCCACTTCGGCGGCCAGCGAGCCGGCCAGCGCGGCGTCCAGGAACAGCAGGCGCGTGCGCCGGGCCAGCACGTCCTCCACCGTCCGCGCATATTCATGGTGGGCGGCGAAGCGCACCATGGCGGCCGTCAGGCCACCGCCCAGGTGGCGGTTGCTGCCCGCAAGCGCGCCGACCTCGCCCGCTTCGGTCCCGTACAGGTGCAGGCCGGGGGCGGCGCTGATCGAGGTCGCCACCGCGCCGGGGGCGGGCGCGCCGACCAGGGGCAAGTCGGCAGTCACTCCCGCCGGCGACCGCGCCAGCAATCGCGCCTCGTAGCATTTTTCCAGCACGTCTTCGGCCATGGCGCGGTAGGTGGTCCACTTGCCGCCGGTCACGGTGACCAGGCCGCTGCGGCTCACCAGCACGGTGTGCTCGCGGCTGAGGGACTTGGTCGATTCGCCGTCCTCGCCCATTGGCTTCACCAGGGGCCGCAGGCCAACCCAGAGGCTGCGGACGTCCTGCGCCCGCGGCGCGCGGACCAGGTACCGGCCCGCCTCACTCAGGATGAACTCCAGTTCCTCGCGGAAGGGCCGCGGCTCCTTGGGCAGGTCGCCCCGGGGCGTGTCGGTGGTTCCCAGGATGAGCTTGCCCATCCAGGGCACGCCGAACAGCACACGCCCGTCTGCCGTCTTGGGAACCATCAGCGCGTGCGAGCCGGGCAGGAACTCGCGGTCCACCACGGCATGCACGCCCTGGCTGGGCGCCACCAGCGGCTTGACCTGGCGCCCGAGCGCTTCCGCGTCCTGGCGCCGCAGTTCGTCGACCCAGACGCCGGTGGCGTTCACCACGCAGGTCGCCCGGACGGTGTAGTCCCGGCCCGTTTCCGTGTCGCGGCAGCTCAGCCCGGTCAGCTTGCCACCACTGTGCAGCAGCGAAGTGACGCGGCAGTAGTTCACCACCAGGGCGCCGCGCGCCGCGGCGGTGCGCGCCAGGGCCAGCGCCAGGCGCGCGTCGTCGAACTGGCCGTCCCAGTACTTCACGCCGCCCTTGAGCCCCTCGGGCCGGGCCGTCGGCAGGCAGGCCAGGGTCTGGCCGCGGCTCAGGAATTCGGTGGCGCCCAGGCCCGCCGCGCCGGCCAGCGCGTCGTACATCTTCAGGCCGACGCCGTAGAAGGGCGTCTCCCACAGCTTGTACGAGGGCATGACGAAGGGCAGCGGCTGCGCCAGGTGGGGCGCGTTCTTCAGCAGCGTGGTGCGCTCCTGCAGGGCCTCGCGCACCAGCGCGATGTTGCCCTGCGCCAAGTAGCGCACGCCGCCGTGCACCAGCTTGGTGGCGCGCGAGGACGTGCCCTTGGCGAAATCATCGGCTTCCAGCAGCACCACGCGCAGCCCGCGCGCGGCCGCATCGAGCGCGACGCCCAGGCCGGTGGCGCCACCGCCGACGATGGCCAGGTCCCAGGTGCCGCCTTCGGCCAGGCGCGCCAACAGGTCTTCGCGCCGGGCGGGGACGGCGCGCGTCGTCGCAGCGGTGGTCAAGGACGGGCCCAGCCCTTGGCGCGTTCGACCGCCTCGCGCCAGCGCGCGAGCTTGGCGACCCGTTCGGCCTCGCCCAGCCGCGGCTCAAAGCGGCGCTCGGCCTGCCACTGGGACGAGATCTGGTCCGCCCCGCTCCAGAAGCCGGTGGCCAGCCCCGCCAGGTAGGCGGCGCCCAGCGCCGTCGTCTCCGTCACTTGCGGCCGCACCACGGGCACGCCCAGAAAATCCGCCTGCATCTGCATGAGCAGATTGTTGCGCGAAGCGCCGCCGTCCACGCGCAATTCGCGCAGCGGGATGCGCGCATCCCGCGTCATCGCCCCGAAGACGTCGGCCGACTGCAACGCGATCGCCTCCAGGGCGGCACGCGCCATGTGGGCCCGCGTGGTGCCGCGCGTCATGCCGACCAGCGTGCCGCGCGCATAGCCGTCCCAGTCGGGCGTGCCCAGCCCGGCGAAGGCAGGCACCAGGTAGACGTCGCCGGTGTCGTCCACCTGCGCCGCCAACGATTCGACTTCGGCGGCCGACTGGATCACCTGCAGGCCGTCGCGCAGCCACTGCACCGTCGCGCCGGCCATGAAGACACTGCCTTCGAGGCAGTAGGCGGTGCGGTTCGGGCCGGCCGGCCCCTGCCAGCCCACGGTGGTGAGCAGCCGGTTGCGGCTGGCCACGGGCTGCGCGCCCGTGTTCATCAGCATGAAGCAGCCCGTGCCGTAGGTGTTCTTGGCCATGCCGGGCGCGAAGCAGGCCTGCCCGAAGGTGGCCGCCTGCTGGTCGCCCGCGATGCCGGCGATCGGCAGCGCCGCCCCGAACAGCGAGGACTCGGTCTGCGCGATCACGCCGCTGGAAGGCAGCACGTCCGGCAGCACGGCGCGGGGGATGTCCAGCAGCGCCAGCAGCTCGTCGTCCCAGTCCTGGGTGTGCAGGTTGAACAGCATGGTGCGCGAGGCATTGCTCGCATCGGTGGCGTGCACGCGGCCGCCGGTGAGGTTCCAGACCAGCCAGCTGTCGATGGTGCCGAAGGCCAGGTCGCCGGCTTCGGCCCGCGCCCGGGCGCCGGGCACGTTGTCCAGCAGCCACTCCAGCTTGGTGCCGGAGAAATAGGCATCGACCACCAGCCCGGTCTTGCGCTGGATGCGGGCGGCGCGCCCCTGCCGGCGCAAGGCGTCGCAGCGCGGCGCGGTGCGGCGGTCCTGCCAGACGATGGCGTTGGCCACCGGCAGGCCGGTGGCGCGGTCCCACAGCAGCGTGGTTTCGCGCTGGTTGGTGATCCCCAGCGCGACGAAGGCGCTGGCGTCCGCGCCCGCGCGTTCCATCGCTTCCAGCGCCACCGAATGCTGCGTGGCCCAGATCTCGCGCGCGTCGTGCTCCACCCAGCCGGGCTGCGGGAAGATCTGCCGGAACTCGCGCTGCGCGACCGAGACCACGCGCGCCTCCCGGTCGAACACGATCGCGCGCGAACTGGTGGTTCCCTGGTCCAGGGCCAAGACGTATTTCATGGGGGCGCAGCGTACCGCATGGCACTAAACTGCCGCTCCCATGGTCTTCACCAGCCCTGCCTCACCTGCGCGCCGCCGGCTGCTGCGCGGCGCGGCCGCCCTGTGCGCTGCCGCCGTCGCGGGCTGCGC
>JALHLO010000068.1 GCA_022844525.1 Ramlibacter sp. | reverse complement strand
GCATCACGGTCCGCTGCCGTGCGCAGCGCGCCCGCCGCTTCCGCCGCGCGGAAGTCCGGGAACTCGCGCGCCAGCGCCAGCTGCGCCGCGCCGAAGACGTTCCAGGCCGTGCCCCCGGGTTGCGCCAGCACGTCCACCGCCGCTTCCGAATAGCCCTGTTTCTCGTCGTGGAAGCGTTCGCCGCGCGCATTGAGCTGCACGCCGCCTTCCATCATCACGGCCCAGGTCATCAGCGCGCCCTGGGGCACGACCCAGGAGCCGTGGCCCTGGTAGCCGCCCAGGTCCGCGAGCGCCGCGCCGAGCGCCTGGCCCCACAGGATGGCGCTGCCGTCGTTGCCGGCGTGGCCGGCAAAGGTGGCGTGGCGCATTTCCGGCAGCAGGTCGCGCACGAGTGCCGCATTGCCGCCGAAGCCGTTGCAGGCGAGCAGCAGCGTGTCGCAGGCGATGTGTTCCAGCGCGCCGCCGGGACGCTCGATGCCGACGCCGAGGATGCGGTCCTGCGCGTCCGCCCAGAGCTCGGTGACGCGCGCGGACGCCAGCACGTCCACGCCGGCCCGGGTCGCGGCCTCCAGCAGGGCCGCGACCAGCGCGGCGCCGGTGCGCTGCGGCAGCGTGTGCATCCGGTGCACGCGGTGGCCGGGATACAGGAAGTTGTCCAGCACCTCGAACGCCAGGCCGTGGTCCGCCAGCCGGTCCAGCGCCGGCGCGGCGGCCTCCGCGTAGGCGTTCACGAGGTGCAACGCCCCGGTTGCCTTGTTCTTGCGGACGATGTCCTGTGCGAACACCTCGACGCTGTCGGTGATGCCTTGCGCCGCCTGCGCGCGTGTACCTGCCGCCGGAATGAAGCCGGAAGACAGCGCCGTGGAGCCGCTGGGCGTCGCATCGCGCTCCAGCACCACGCATTCCACGCCGTCATCGGCCAGCGCGATCGCCGCCATCAGCCCGCAGGCGCCGCCGCCGACGATGGCCACCGGCACGCGCACCGGCGCCTCCAGGCGCTCGGTGCGGACGATGCGGGCAGCGGCGTCGGCCATGCATTCAGGCGGTCGGGCGGAACAGGTACTGCCCGCGCGGCGGGCCGATCACGCCGCGGTCCTGCGCGTAGATCTGCTCGCCGCGCAGGTAGGTGGCCTCCACCCGCGCCGACAGCTCCAGGCCCTCGAAGGGCGTGTAGCCCTGCGTGGAGGGCGAATCCTTGGCGTGGATGGTCCAGGTCTTCGCCGGGTCGACCAGCGCCAGGTCGGCGTCGTAGCCTTCCGCGATGTCGCCCTTGCGGTTCAGGCCGAAGCGCTGCGCCGGCGTCCAGCTGGTCACGCGCGCCATGTGGTGGTAGTCCATGCCGCGCCGCGTGCCTTCGTTCACCAGCGAGGGCAGCAGGTACTCGGTGCCGCCGAAGCCGCTCTTGGCCATCCAGATGTTGCCGAAGTAGTGTTTCGGCACCTTGGTCTCGTGCCGGCAGCAGGCGTGGTCGGACACCACCCAGTCCAGCTCGCCGGCCAGCAGCGCCTGCCAGAGGAACTCGACGTCCGCGCGCGGGCGGATCGGCGGGTTCACCTTGGCCAGTTCGGCCGCCGGCGAAGCTATGTCCAGCATCAGGTGGCCGATGGTCACCTCGCGCTTGAAGTCGATGTGCGGGAAGGCGTCGGCCATCAGCAGCGCCGCCTGCACCGCCTTGCGCGAGCTCAGGTGCAGCAGGTTGATGTTGGGCAACGCGGCTTCATTGGCCAGGTAGCTGGCGATGAACACCGCCAGGCCTTCCGAGTGCTGCGGCCGCGAGGCGCTGTAGGCGGCCAGCCCGGACAGCGAGGAATCCTTCTCGACCAGCTTGGTGTACGCGGTCATGATTTCCGCCGTCTCGCAATGCAGCGACAGCGAGATCTGGTGGGCGCGCTCAGGCATGCGCTCGCGCGCCGCCTGGATGCCGCGCATGATGAATTCGAAATGCGCGAAGTCGTAGCGCTCGTCCTCGTCGATCATCAGGAACTGGCGCTGCGAGTCGCTGGCGCCGTGCAGGCCGTGCGAGCCGTAGAACATGAAGATCTTGAAGCTGGCCACGCCGTGCTTCTCGATCAGCATCGGGATCTCCTCGATGTGCGTACGGTCCATGGGCGCCAGGTGGAAGCCGTAGTCGACGTGGAAGCGGTCCTTCGAGATCGCCAGCACCTCGGGGTAGAACTCCGCGTACGGCCCGCCCTTGTTCAGGTAGTACTGGCCGGTGCGGAAGTAGTTCAGGCTGGAGGTGACGCCGCCCATGGCCGCGGCCTTCGACTCCGTCACCGCGTCCTCGCCCAGCGGCGAATAGATGCCCGAATGCATGTGCGCGTCCACCACGCCGGGGAAGGCCAGCAGGCCGCGGCCGTCCTGCACGTGCTTCGCCTGCGCGGGATCGATGCCCGGTGCCACCCGCGCGAACCTGCCGTCGCGGATGGCGATGTCGCCGGCATGCACTGCGTTGCCTTGCGGGCGCACCACGCGCACGTTCTTGATCAGGAGGTCGTAGAGGGGAGCGTTCACGGGTTCGTCCTCGACTGGAAGCGTTGCTGCAACTGGGGAAGCAGGCCGCCCGCCTCGATCATGTCGAGCAGGAAGCCGGGGATCGGTTCGGCCTTCAGCACCTGGTCGCCGGGGCGGGTGACGGTGCCGGCGCGGGCGTCGAAGGCGATGCGCTCGCCCTCGTGGATCACGTCGCAGCCCGGGCAGGTGAGCAGCAGCAGCCCGAGGTTGAAGGCATTGCGGAAGAACAGGCCCGAGTAGGAGGGGGCGATCACCGCAGCGATGCCCAGGTGGCGCAGGGCCGCGGCCGCCTGTTCGCGCGAGGAGCCGATGCCGAAGTTGCGGCCGGCCACCAGCACGTCGCCGGGCCGCACGCCGGTGGCGAAGGGGGGCAGCAGCGACTCCAGGCAATGCTGCGCGATCACCTCCACGCCATGCTGCATCCACGCGCCCGGCGCCAGCGCGTCGGTGTCGACGTCGGGGCCGACCCGCCAGACGCGGTGCAGTTCAGCGCCCATCCCACACCTCGCGCGGGTCGACGATGCGCCCGACCACGGCGGACGCGGCCACCGTGTAGGCCGAGGCCAGGTACACCCGGGTGCTCGGCGGCCCCATGCGGCCGCGGAAGTTGCGCGCCGTGCTGGAGATGACCGTCTCGTTCGCCGCGAAGCTGTCGCCGTAGCCGGCGCAGACGCCGCAGGCACTGGGCAGCAACTGGGCGCCCGCATCCTCCAGCACCTTCATCGCGCCTTCGCGCTGTGCCGCGTCGCGGTCCGCATGGCTGGCCGGGGCCACGAGCAGCCGCACGCCGGCTGCTACGCGCTTGCCGCGCAGCACACGTGCCGCGAAGCGCAGGTCCTCCAGCTTGGCGCCGGTGCAGGCACCGATGTACGCGGCCTGGATCGCCGTGCTGCCGAAGTCGGAAGCGTCGGCCGTGTTCGCCGGGCTGAAGGGCGCCGCGACCTGCGGGGCCAGCGCGCTGCCTTCGAAGCGGTGCTCCTCGGTGACGCTGCCCTGGTCCGAGAACCAGGGCGTGATCTCCACCGGGCCGCTGCCGTGCGCCTCCAGCCATTCGCGGGTGACGTCGTCCGGCGCGATCAGGCCGACCTGCGCGCCGAGCTCGGCGCTCATGTTCGACAAGGTCATGCGCTCCTCCATCGGCAGCGCGCGCACCGCTTCGCCGGCGAACTCCACCGCCTGGTAGCCGCCGCCGTTCATGCCGAAGCGGCCGATCATGGCCAGCATCATGTCCTTGGCGGTCACGGCCCGCCCGAGCCGCCCGTACCAGCGCATGCGGATCGTGCGCGGCACCTGCACCCAGATCTCGCCGGTGGTGACCACGCCCAGCATCTCGGTGCTGCCTATGCCGAACATGTAGGAACCGAAGGCACCGCCGGTGGGCGAATGCGAGTCGCCGCCGACGCAGAACATCCCGGGGCGGATGTGCCCGTGCTGCGGCACCACCACGTGGCAGATGCCGATCGAGTCGTACACGTGCGGCAGCTGCTGGTCGCGGGCCCAGTCGCGGGCGATGCGCACGATGCGCCGGGCATCCTCGTTGCGCTCCGGCACATAGTGGTCCATGACCAGCACCACGCGCGACTTGTCCCAGATCTGCGCACCCAGCTGCTCCAGCATCGGCTGCAGGCGGCGCGGCCCGGAGGAGTCGTGGAACATCGCCAGGTCCACCTTGCAGGTGACGATCTCGCCGACGCGCACCTCCGTCCGGCCGGCGGCGCGGGCGATGAGCTTCTGCGCGAGGGACTGGGCGGGCTTCATTCCGGCTTGGCTCCCGAGTACTTCACCACCTTCGCCCAGCGCGCGATCTCCTCGTGCACGAAACGCGCGAACTCCTCGGGTGCGTTGCCCGCCGGCGTCGCGCCCTCGGATTCGATGCGCTTCTTCACCTCCGGCGAGGCGATCGCCTGCCGCGCCGCGTCGCTCAGGCGCTTCACCAGCTCGGGCGGCATGCGCGCGGGGGCGAACAGCCCGAACCAGGCGCTCGACTGGTAGCCGGGCAGCAGTTCGGCGATCGCGGGCACGTCGGGGAAGGCCGCCAGCCGGCGCGGGCTGGTCACGCCGAGCGCCTTCAGCTTGCCGGCGCGCACGTGTGCCTGCGCGTTGCCGACGTTGGCGAACATCAGTTCCACCTGGCCGGCCAGCACGTCCTGGATCGCCGGTGCCGTGCCCTTGTAGGGGATGTTGACGATGTAGGTGCCCGACATCATCTTGAAGGCTTCGCCCGCAAGGTGCACCGAGGAGCCGAGCGCGCCGATGGCGAAATTGAGCTTGCCCGGCCTGGCCTTCGCCAGCGCCAGCAGTTCGCGCAGGCTGTTTGCCGGCAGGGAGGGGTGCGCGACCAGCAGCGCCGGCGTCGTGGACACCATCGTCAGCGGCGTGAAGTCCTTCTCGGGGTCGAAGGGCAGCGAGGGATACAGGCTGGCGTTGATCGCGTGGCTGGTGAAGCTCATGAGCAGCGTGTTGCCGTCCGGCGCTGCCTTGGCCACCAGTTCGGCGGCGATGTTGCCGCCGGCGCCCGGGCGGTTTTCCACCACGACGACGCGGCCCAGCGCGCGACCGAGTTCGGCCGCCAGGGCACGCGCCATCGTGTCGGTGGTGCCGCCGGCGGGCGCGCCGACCAGGATGCGCACGGGTTGTTGCGTGCCCTGGGCACGCGTGCCGCTGGCCGCGGCGAGGAGGGCCGCGGCGATCAGCCGGCGGCGCGTGAGGAAAGAGTCGGGTTCCATCGTTTCAGACACCGAGGTAGGCCTGGCGCAGGCGGTCGGTCGCCAGCAGCTCGGCGGAAGTGCCGTAGAACTGGATCGCGCCGTTCTCCATCACGTACGCCCGTTGCGCGATCTCCAGCGACTGCGCGACGTTCTGTTCCACGAGCAGGATGGCCAGGCCCTGCGCATGCAGGCGGCTGATGAGGCCGAACAGCTCCTCCACCAGCAGGGGGGAAAGACCGAGCGAAGGCTCGTCCAGGATCAGCAGGCGCGGCTCGCCCATCAGCCCGCGGCCGATCGCCAGCATCTGCTGCTCGCCCCCGCTCATGGTGCCGGCGAGTTGCGTGACGCGTTCCTTCAGGCGCGGGAAGATCGCGAACACGCGCTCCAGGTTGGCCGCGCGGTTGGCGCGGGCGCGCGTGAACGAGCCGAGCTCCAGGTTCTCCAGCACCGACAGGTTGGGGAAGATGCGGCGGCCTTCCGGCACGTGGATCAGGCCCGCCGCCACCACCTCGCGGTAATGGGCGCGCGTGATGTCGCGGCCGTCGAAGCGCACGCTGCCGGCGCGCTTGGGCAGCAGGGCGCTGACCGTCTGGTTGAAGGTGCTCTTGCCGGCGCCGTTGCTTCCCAGCAGGGCGACGATCTCGCCGGCCGCGACGTCCAGGTCGACGCCGCGCAGCACTTCGACGGCGCCGTAGCCGCTGCGCAGGCCCCGCACGGACAGCAGCGTGTCGCTCATGCGGCCTCCGCCTTGGCGATGCGGCCCAGGCGTTCGGCGGTGCCGTGGCCCAGGTAGGCCTCGATCACGCGCGGATCGCGCGTCACTTCGCCGGGCGTGCCGGAAGCGATCAGCTGGCCCTGCGCCAGCACCCACACGTGCGAGGCCAGGTGCATCACGGCCTGCATCACGTGCTCGATCATCAGCACGGTGACGCCGCCGGCGGCGATGTCGCGCACCACCGGCACCATCTCGGCCACTTCCTGCGGATTGAGTCCGGCCAGCACTTCGTCCAGCAGCAGCAGGCGCGGCCGCGTGGCCAGGGTGCGCGCCAGTTCGAGCCGCTTGCGCCCGGCGACGGTGAGTTCTCCCGCGGGCTGGTCCAGCTGCTCGGCCAGCCCCACGCGCCGGGCCACGGTCTCCGCCTGCGCCAGCGCTTCGCTGCGTCCGGCGCAGTGCAGGTGGGCGCCGACCGCGATGTTCTCGCGCACGGTCTGCGCCGCGAAGGGCTGCACGATCTGGAAGGTGCGCGTCATGCCGCGCCGCGCGTTCAGGTGCGGCGGCTGCCCCGTGATGTCCTGGCCATCGAAGGCGATGCGGCCGGCGTCGGGCTTCAGGAAACCGGCCATCAGCGCGAACAGCGTGGTCTTGCCCGCGCCGTTGGGCCCGATCAGCGCGCTCAGGCTGCCCGCCGGCACGTCCAGCGACACGGACTGCACCGCGGCCAGCCCGCCGAAGGACTTGGAGACGCCCTGCAGGCGCAGCAGCGGCTCAGCCACCGTGCGCCTCCCGCGGTTCCGCCGCCGGCACGGGGGGAGGGCGCGCCCACAGCCGCCGCACCGACATGCCGATCCCCAGCACGCCGCGCGGCGCGAACATCACGATGGCGATCAGGACCGCGCCGTAGATGATCATGTTGATGCCGGGCAGGGCGCCGAACAGGCCGCGCGTGAGGTCGGCCAGCAGGTGCAGCACCAGCGCGCCCAGCACCGGCCCCCAGAGCGTGCCGAGGCCGCCGACGATCGCCGCCACCAGTGCCTCCACCGAGGTGTGCGGGCCGTAGGCGATGCCCGGGTCGATGTACTGGAAGACCTGCACGTAGAAGGCACCGGCGGCGCCCATGAAGGCGCCCGACAGGCCGATGGCGCCCAGCTTCACGCGGAAGGGATCGACACCGATGGCGCGCGCGGCATCCTCGTTGTCGCGCACCGCCTGCAGCCAGGCGCCGAAGCGCGAGTGCCGCAGCCAGGTGGTGGCCAGCAGGCCCAGCGTCACCAGCGCCAGGACCAGCCAGACGTAGCCGCGCCGGTCGCCGAACTGCATGTTGGCCGCGCCTTCGCGCAGCGGCACCATCAGCCCGACGCCCGCGCCGGTGAAGGGCACGGACAGCGACAGGATGCGGAACACCTCGGCGAAGGCCAGCGTCACCAGCGCGAAGTAGGACCCCTTGAGGCCGTAGCGGAAGGACAGGGCGCCGAAGAACAGGCCGACCAGCGCGGCGGCCGCGACCGCCAGCACCAGCGCGAACCACGGGTTGATGCCGCCCTGCAGCTGCGCGATCGCCTGCACGTAGGCGCCGGTGCCGAAGAAGAGGGCGTGCCCGAAGGAGAACTGGCCGCCGTAGCCGCCCAGCAGGTTCCAGGACTGCGCCATCAGGCAGCCGTAGAGCGCCATCATGGTGAAGTTCAGGACCACGCCGGAGCGCGATGTCCCCGCCAGCACGGCGACCGCCAGCACGAACACGGCGATCTGCAGCAGGTCGCGCCGCGGCGAGAGCGTGTTCATGCCTTGGCCCCGAACAGGCCCTGCGGCCGGAACAGCAGCACCGCGATGAACAGCAGGAAGATCCCGATCTGCCCCAGCGACTCACCGAACCACAGCCCCCCCCAGCGACTCCACCACGCCGATCAGCAACCCGCCCAGCAGCGCGCCGGCGAAGCTGCCCATGCCGCCCAGCACCACGATGGTGAAAGCGACCAGCACGAAGCCGTTGCCCACCTGCGGATTCACGTAGTACGCGGGCAGCAGGAAGCAGGCGGCCGCCCCCAGGCAGGCCAGGCCGATGCCGAAGCTCATGGCGTACACGTGGTCCACGTCGATGCCGACCAGCCGTGCGCCGTGCTTCTCGCGCGCCACCGCGCGGATGGCGCGGCCCAGGTCGGTGCGGCGCACGATCCACAGCAGCACGGCGGAGGTCACCAGCGCGCCGACTAAGGCCACCAGCTTGGTCACCGAGATCATGGCCGGGCCGATCGCCACGGTCGCCAGTGTGTAGGGGGTCTCGATCGTGCGCGTGTCCGACTTGAAGGCGAGCAGGGCGATGTTCTCCAGCACGATCGCCAGGCCGAGCGTGACCAGCAGGATGTTCTCGTCGCGGCCATGGCTCGCGCGGTTGACGATGCCCCGCTGCAGGGCGTAGCCGGCCACGAACATCACGGCCACCATGGGCAGCAGCGCGAGGTAGGGATCGAGGCCGAAGGCCTGCTTGAGGAAATAGACGCCGTACAGCGCCATCATCAGCGCCGCGCCGTGGGCGAAGTTGATGATGTGCAGCACGCCGTAGATCAGCGTCAGGCCCAGCGCCACCAGCGCGTACACCGCGCCGGTGGTCAGGCCGTTCAGGACCGCCGGGAACAGGATGCCGAAGTCGAACATGCCGCGTCCCGGTGGTGCGGGCTCACGCCTTGAGCGGGAAGACCGGCTCGGCCTGGCGGTACTCGCGCGGCACGATCACCTTGATGTCGTTGTTGGACACCTGCGTCATCAGCGGCTGCGCGCCCGCGTTCTGGCCGTTCACGAACTTCGTGGGGCCGTAGGGCAGGAAGTGGTCCGAGAAGGTGCTCGTTTCCAGCGCGTTGATGATCGCCGCCCGGTCGGTGGACTTGGCGCGCTCCAGCGCGTCGGCCAGCAGGCGCATCGCCGTATAGGTCAGGAACACCTCGTAGCTGTAGAACAGGTTCTTCGCCTCCACCCGCTTCTTCAGGTCGAAGGCGCGCTTGTCCTTCGGGTTGAACCAGTGGTTGCAGTCGATGATGCCGTCGGCCGCCTGCGGGAACTCCTTGACGAACTTGTAGCTGGAGGCCGCGCCGCCCAGCACCGAGTAGATCGCCTTGGGCGTCACCTTCTGCTGCTGCATCGTGCGCACCAGCAGGGCGTACTCGTTGTAGTAGTTCGCGGGGATGACGATGTCCGGGTTCAGCGCCTTCATCCGCAGCACGATGTTGTTGAAGTCGCGCGTGGGATTGGCGTGCTTGACCACCTCCTTGACCTCGTAGCCGTACCCGGGCAGCTCGCGCGCCAGCAGGTTGGCCGTGCCGGTGCCGAACAGCGACTCCTCGTGGATGATCATCACGGTCTTCGCCGGCTTGCCCGCCGCCGTGTTCAGCACGTGGAGGTTGGCCAGCGCGATGTCGGCGCATTTCTTGTAGCCGGGCGAGAAGCGGAAGGTGTTCTTCAGGCCGCGCTCGACGATCTGGTCGGCCACGCCCACGTCCACCACGTGCGGCAGGTTGTACTTGGCGGCCGCCTGCGTCGTCGCCAGGCAGATCGCCGAGGCGTAGGCGCCGACCACGGCGCTCACGTCCGCCTCGTTCATCTTCTCGATTTCCGCCGTGCCGGCGGCCGGCGTGGACTGCGCGTCGCCCAGCAGCGCCTCGAGCTTCGCGCCGCCCAGCGAGCGGATGCCGCCGGCCTTGTTGATGTCCTCGATGGCCAGCAGCGCGCCTTCGCGGCACTGCTGGCCCGAATAGGCCAGCGCCCCGGTCACCGGGTGCAGCACGCCGACGCGCACGGCGCGCGGCTGCGCGCCGCCCACCAGCGGGAAGGCCATGGCGGACGCGGCGGCGCCGGCCTGGGCGATGAAGCGGCGGCGATTCGACACGGGTGCACTCATCGTTCGTTCTCCTGGGTTTCTTCAGTGGAACTGCGCGGACATCTCGCGGCTGACCCACACCTTGGCGTCGATGTCGCCGACGCGGGACAGCTGCATCTGGTACTCGTAGCGGTCGGGGCGGTAGAGGCCGTGCAGCCATTGCACCGGCCGCCCCTGTTCGTCGTGGATCAGGCGGCGCACCGCCAGCAGCGCCGAGCCCACGGCGACGCCCAGGTGGGCGGCGACCTGGCCGTCGGCCAGGCGGGCGGAGATGGTCTGGCGGGCGCCGCCCACGCGCACGCCGGATTCCTCCAGCAGCACCAGGATCGGCTTCTTCGCCAGCTCGCGCTTGCCGAAGCTCCGCGCCAGGTCGCCCGGCACCCAGGTGGTGATGTGCGACAGCGGCCCTTCCTTGGTGGAGCGCACGCGCACGGCCTTCTGCACCCGCTCGCCGGGGGCGAGCTGCAGGGCCTGCGCGACCTCGCTGGTCGCCCCCACGAGACTCACTTCGACGACGCGCACCGTGGTGTTGAGGCTGGTGCTGACCAGGTTTTCCAGCAGGCCGGTGAGGCGGGTGGTCTTGGTGCGCGGCTGCGCGGCTCGCGCCGCCGGCGTGGCGGCTTCGGCCGCCGCCACGGGCCGGGTGCCTCGGCCCCGCTCGCGGGCGATCAGCCCTTCGCCGGCCAGCTCCTGCAGCGCGCGGCGCACGGTGACGCGCGCCACGTTGAACTGGCGCATCAGCGCCAGTTCACCGGGCAGGCCCTGGGCGAACAGGCCCTCGTGCAGCTGCTCGCGCAGCACCAGGTAGACCTGGTGGTACTTGGGCAGGGGAAGGGCGTCCGCCATGGCGCGCATGGTCGAACCGTTCTATTGTCCTGTCAATGGGACATTTGATGGGACAAGTGCCGGACCGTCGTTCCCGCGGACGCGGGAGCCCAGGGCACCCTTCCGCGGGCTCAGGAAACCGAGTACCCGCCGTCCACCGGAATCGCCGCCCCCGTGACGAAGTCGCTCGCCGCGCTCGCCAGGAACACCGCGATGCCGGCCAGGTCCTGCGGCGTGCCCCAGCGCCCGGCCGGCGTACGCGCCAGCACGCGCTCGTTCAGGCCCGCCACCTGGTTGCGGGCGCCGACGGTCAGTTCGGTGTCGATCCACCCCGGCAGCACGGCATTCGCCTGGATCCCGTCCTTCGCCCAGGCGGTCGCCAGCGACTTCGTGAACTGCACGATCCCGCCTTTGCTCGCGCAATAGGCCGGCGCATACGGCGCGCCGAAGATCGAGAGGATGGAGCCGATGTTGATGATCTTGCCGGCGCCGGCCGCCTTCATCAGCGGGTAGGCGGCGCGTGAGCAGAGGAAGGCGCTGGTCAGGTTCACGTCCATGACCTGGTGCCAGTCGTCCAGCGTGAAGTCCTGGGGCGGCTTGCGGATGGTGCTGCCGGCGTTGTTGACCAGGATGTCGAGCCGGCCGTGCCGCGCCTGCACCTGGGCGAACAGCTCCTGCACCGCGTCCTCGCGTGACACGTCGCAGGCGAGCGACTCCGCGCGCACCCCCAGCGACTGCAGTTCGCGCAACGCCGCCGCGGATTTTTCCGCGTTGCGGCCCACGATGATCACCGTCGAGCCGGCCTGCCCGAGGCCCCGCGCCATCCCGAGGCCGATGCCGCCGTTGCCCCCCGTCACCAGGGCGATCTTGTCCTTCAGCCCGAACATGCGCTCAAGCATAATCCCGGCGATGCGCCAGATCGTTCTCGACACCGAAACCACGGGTTTGTCCGCAGAAGCGGGGGACCGGATCATCGAGATCGGCTGCGTCGAGCTGGTCGCGCGCAAGCTCACGGGCCACAACAAGCACTGGTACCTGAACCCGGAACGCGACTCGCACGAGGACGCCCTCAAGGTCCACGGCATCAGCAACGAGTTCCTGCGCGACAAGCCGAAGTTCGCGGCGGTGGTGGACGAGCTGATGGAATACGTGGCCGGCGCCGAGATCATCATCCACAACGCCGCCTTCGACATCGGCTTCCTGAACAAGGAGCTGGAGCTCCTGGGCCGCCAGCCCTTCACCGGCCACGTGGCCAAGGTGACGGACACCCTGGCCATGGCCAAGGAAATGTATCCCGGCAAGCGCAACAGCCTGGACGCCCTGTGCGACCGCCTGGGCGTGGACAACTCCGGCCGCACGCTGCACGGCGCGCTGCTGGACGCCGAGCTGCTGGCGGACGTCTACATCAACCTCACGCGCGGCCAGGACGCGCTGCTGATCGACGAGGGCGATGCCCACGCCGTCGGCGCGATCCTCACGCGGGTGGACCTGCGGCAGTTCACGCTGCCGGTGCTGCTGGCGAACGACCAGGAGGCGGCCGCGCACGAGGAAGTGCTCAAGCAACTGGACAAGGCCTCGGGCGGCAAGACAGTCTGGCGTCAGGTCCCTTTTTCGCCTATGGCATAATTGCGGGCTTCCCGGACAGGGAAACGGGTGATTAGCTCAGCGGTAGAGCACTGCCTTCACACGGCAGGGGTCACATGTTCGATCCATGTATCACCCACCAGCGACAAAGACGCAAACGGCACCCTCGGGTGCCGTTTGTCTTTGGGCCTGGAAGATGTCCGGGGGTCAGGCGACCCCGGTCGCGCAGACCCGGCCCTTGCCGAACTCCCGCACGATCGCCTCGCGGTCCTGGTCCAGCCGCGGGGGTTCGCGGCTGATCCGCGTGCGATGGCCGCCGACGTGCACGGGGTTGCCCGCGACCGTGAGGCTGCGCCCGCCCTGCGTGCGCACCTGCACGAGCATTTCGCGTGCATGCACCTGCGGGTCCTGCATCACGGCCGCCAGGTCGTTGTACTCGCCGGTCGGGATGTTGTGGCGCATCAGCAAGTCCTGCCAGTGCGCGCAGGAAGCGGTGCGCAGGCGCTGCTCGAGCAGGTCCTTGAGCGCTTCGTGATGAACGCAGCGCTGCTCGTTGGTCGCGAAGCGCGGATCGGCCTGCAGCTGCTGCAGTTCGAGCGCGACGCACAGCTGCCGGAACAGCGCGTCGTTGCCGGCCGCGATCACGAACCAGCCGTCCGAGGCGGCGAACACGTCGAAGGGCGTGATGGAAGGATGGCGCGAGCCGATCGGCCCGGGCGTGCGCGCGTCCACCTGCATGCGCGAGATCGCGTTTTCCAGCAGCGCAACCTGGCAATCCAGCATGGCGACGTCCACGCGATCGCCCCGGCCGGTGCGCCCGCGCTGCAGCAGCGCGGCCTGGGTGCCGATGGCCGCATACAGGCCCGCGCTCAGGTCGCCGATCGAGACGCCGACCCGCGTGGGAGGCGCACCGGGATGGCCTGTCAGGCTCATGATGCCGCCCATGGCCTGCACCACCATGTCGTACGCGGGGCGCCGGCTGTACGGCCCGGTCTGCCCGAAGCCGGACACGGAGGTGAAGACCAGGCGCGGGAAGCGCGCGTGCAGCGCCTCCCAGCCGTAGCCGAGTTTTTCCATGGTGCCGGGCCGGAAATTCTCGACCAGCACGTCGGCCGTCTCCAGCAGCGACTCGAACACTTCCCGGTCGGCAGGCGCCTTCAGGTCGAGCGCGATGGACTCCTTGTTCCGGTTCACGGACATGAAGTAGGCTGATTCGCCGTCGACGAAGGGGCCGATCTGGCGCGCATCGTCGCCGCAGCCCGGCTGCTCCACCTTGATCACGCGCGCGCCCAGGTCGGCCAGCAGCAGGGTGCAGTAGGGGCCGGCCAGCACGCGCGTCAGGTCGATGACCGTGAAGCCCTGCAGCGGCCCGGCCGGAGATCGGGTGTGGCTGCTCATTGCAGGGAGGCCCCGGAGCTCAGGGTCAGTTCCTTCGACCTGCGGCCTTCGAGCACGGCCCATTCCGCGAACTCGGCGAGCGACGCGGAGGGCGCGGCCTCGTTGCCGGATTTCTCCAGCTTGGCCTTCACCTCCGGATCCTTCAGCGCGGCGACGCTGGCGTCGAACAGCTTCTGGCGCACGTCGGGCGGCAGTCCCGCCGGGCCGAACAGGCCGAACCAGAAGGTGAAGTCGTAGCCCTTCACGCCCGCTTCGGCCACGCTCGGCGTGTCCGGGAACAGGGGCGAGCGCTTGCCGGAGGTCACGGCCAGCACGCGCAGCTTGCCGGCCTGCACCAGCGGCAGCACCGAGGGCGGCGTGCCGAAGGTGAGCTGGACATCGCCGCTGGCCACCGCCATCAGGGAGGGCGCGCCGCCCTTGAATGGAACGTGCAGCATGGACACGTTCGCGGCCTTCTCGAAGGACAGCCCCGCCAGGTGGGTCACCACGCCGGCGCCCGAGGACGAATAGGCCAGCTTGCCCGGCTCCTTCTTCGCCGCCGCGATCAGCTCCGGCACGGACTTCGCACTGAAGTCCTTGTTGACTGCCAGCAGCATGGGCGCGGAACTCCAGCGCGAGATCGGCGCGAAGCTCTTCGCGCCCTCGTACTTCACGTTCTTGTACAGAAGCTGGTCGCTGCCGTAGATGTTGCCGCTTCCCAGCAGCAGCGTGTAGCCGTCCGGTGCGGCCCGGGCGACGGCATCGGAGGCGATCGTCGTGCCCGCGCCCGGGCGGTTGTCGATGACGATCGGCTGGTTGAGCAGCTTGGCCATCTTCTCGGTGACGATGCGCGCCACCGCGTCGGCGCCGCCTCCCGCCGGGAAGCCGACCACCAGCGTGATGGGACGGGAGGGGTAGGTATCGGCCAGCGCTGCGCCGGAACAGGCGAGCACCGAGGCGACGGCAAGGGCGAGGGAGGGGAATGCTTTCAAGACTTGTCTCCGGAAGGTTGGATGGAAGGGGCGGGCTCTCAGCGCCCCTTGAAGACGGGCGATCGCTTTTCCTGCCAGGCGCGGCCTCCTTCGGCGAGGTCCTGCGAGGCGGTCGAGCGCTCGACGTCGGCGCGGATCGCGGCCGGGTCGGCCGCGCCGCGAGCGATCAGGTTCAGGTGCTTCTTCATCCCCAGCAGGGCGATGGGCGCCATCGCGCCGAGCGTGGCGGACAGGCGTTGCACTTCGGCCTCGAAGCCGGCGCTGTCGACCAGGTGCGTCAGGAAGCCGCAGGCGCGCATGGCCTGGGCGTCGAGCTTTTCCGCCGTGAGGAACAGGCGCTTGGCCATGTCGAGACCCAGGCGCGACACGTAGCGTTCCATGCCCGACTGGTAGTAGTGCAGGCCCAGGCGAGCGGCCGGCATGAACATCTCGGTGGCTTCGCACCCGACGCGGAAGTCGCAGGCGAGCACCATGTCGGTGGCGCCGCCGTAGACACCGCCCTGCACGGCAGCGATGGTGACGGCGCGACATGCCTCGACCTCATCCACCATTTCGCCGAAACTGCTGCCTTCGTTCTGGCTTTCGGTGGCCACTGCTGATATATCAAAACCGCTGCAAAACGACTTGCCTTCGGCACGGAGCAGCAGGACCAGCACGTCCGACGCCTCGTTGACCGTCTGCACGTGGCGGCGGATCTGGGGCAGGTCTTCCGGCGTCAGCTTGTTGGCTGCTTTGGGGCGGCGCAGCGTGAGGGTGGCAATGTGGCCTTCAATGTGGAGCGTGGGGAGCATCGAGGTTGACGGTCGCTTCTGATATATCTATCATTGTTGTTGATATGCAAACGACGACGCATCCGTGAAAACCCTAGACGGCACGAGCTTGCAGGAGCGGATCCGCGTGCGGGTCCAGCACCACATCCAGAGTGGCCAGCTGCCGCCGGGCGCCGCCATCGACGAAAAGACCCTGGCGGCCGACTTCAACGCTTCCCGCACCCCGGTACGCGAAGCGCTGCTGCTGCTGAGCGCGCAGGGGCTGGTCGAAATCGTTCCGCGCGCCGGGATCTACGTGCGCAAGCTCCGCGCGACGGAGCTGGTGGCGATGATGGAAGCCCTGGAGGAACTCGAGGGCGTGCTCGCGCGGCTCGCCGCGCGCCGCATCGGCGCCACGCAACGCGAGGGACTGCGCTCGGCCCTGGACGGCACGCGCCGGGCGGCGGAGGCGAACGACCCCGAGGCCTACCAGGAGGCCAACGCAGCCCTGCACGACGTGATCTACCGGGCCAGCGGCAACCCCTTCATCGTGGAGCAGGCGCAGGCCGTGCGCCTGCGCATTTCGGCCTACCGGGGCATGCTGTTCGAAAAGCCCGGGCGGCTGGACGCCTCGCAGCGCGAGCACGTCAAGGTCGCGGAAGCCATCCTCGCGGGGGATGCCGAGGCCGCCGCGCGCGCGATGCGGGAGCACATCAACGTCGGCGGCCAGGCCTTCGCGGACCTGGTGCTGGCGAACGACCTGGACTGACTCCGGGGAATGCGCTGCAGGATGCCACCCGGAGGTCCGGAGGGGGCGTTGTCGCCGGCGCTGGCGTCTCGTCAGACGTCGAACTTCTCGGCCAGCTGCGTGGCTTCGGCCGCGCCCTGCCGCACGTTCCGGATGTGGCGCTGGGTCTCGATCGGCAGCTGGGCGGTGTTGAAGCCGTCCCACTTGTTGCGGCCCTTGATCGACAGGTTGTAGTAGATCGACACGCCTTCGCGGATCTTCTGCGCGCGCTGCTCGGGGCTGAGCTTCAGGTGGGAGATCTTGTCCTCGGCCCACTCGGCGCCGTGCTTCATGTTCACGGCGGCGGCGAACACGGCCTGCACCGGGTCGTTGGGGTCCTTCAGGCCCAGGCCGCGGGCGGTGCGCGGCTCGAACTGCGCCAGGCCGATGCTGGCCACGCCGTTGCGGCCCATGCCCGTGCGCGGGATCCAGTCGGTTTCGGCATCGATGACGCCGTACACGTCCTGGTAGGACAGCCCGACCTTGTGCAGGCCGGCGCGTGCCGCGGCCGCCTGGGTCAGCAGGAGGCGGGACGCCTCGTCCAGCGTCTTCACCGGCTTGCCGGCGTAGCGAACGGTTTCGAACTTGATCCGGGCGCGCACGGCTTCGTGCGAGGCGAACCGCACGGCGGCGGCGGCCACCGGCGTGGCCATGCGGATGGCGGGCGCGGCGGCG
>JALHLO010000067.1 GCA_022844525.1 Ramlibacter sp. | reverse complement strand
GGGGCGCCCGGACTTCCGATCCCGGCGGTCCTGGCTGGGCCTGGCGCTGCTGCTGCTGCCGCCGCTGCTGCAGTGGCCGATCACCCATGTCGCCCTGGGGATGCCCGACGCGCTGGGCATCAGCGTCAGCCTGCGCTTCTATTTCCTTTCGCTGTGCGGCGCGGCGCTGCTGCTGTCGGTTGCGCTCGACTTGGCGCTGGGCCAGGGCGACGTGATCGGCCGCCGCTTCGCACCGCGCAGCGCGGCGGTGCTGGCGCTGGCGGCGCTGGTGGCGGTGCCGGTGGCCGTCCATGCCAGGCAGCGGTCGCAGGCCTGGATGGCCGACACCGGCAACCCGCAGGCCCTGCGGATGGAGGCGTCGCTGGCGCATCGGTTCCGCACGATGGCGGGGGGCGCGGGCTGCAAGCTGGTGTTCGAAGGGGCAGCCAGCGCCAACCTGCCCGGCTTCGCCGACCACATCGCCAAGGCCCACCTGCCGCGCGGCCACCGCGCCATCGACAGCCTCGTGGTCACCCAGCCGATGCCGTGGTCGGCCATCGTCGGGCCGGCGGGCGCCACCCCCGCCGCCCTGTCACCGCTGCCCAACCGGATGACCGGCCCGCTGGAACTGTTGCCGGCCCGGGTCGGCCCACTGTTCTACGTGTCGCTGGACTACCGGCCGCTGGTGGCAGGCGAGTCCGCCGGCTGCGCACCGCTGAAGCTGCGCTGGGACGGCAACGAGTTCGTGGACGCGGGCACCCCGGCGCAGGTGCCCGCTCAGTAGCGCGCGGTAAAGGTGTCCACCACCATGCCCATGCCCGTGCGCCAGCGTTCGCCCAGCCGCGGGCTGAACTCCGGGTCCCGTTCCGAAATCGCCTGGACCAGGCTGTCCACCCACAGCGCGTAGTACTTCGGCGCGACCGGCGCATGGCCCTTGCGGGAATGCACGTCGGCCATGTGCTCCATCGACTGCCGGACCAGGCTGCCGCCCGCGGCGTGGGAAACGGCGATGCTGATGCCCCGGCGCAGCGCCAGCCGCTGCTTCTGGAAATCGGTGTGGGAGAACATCGGCCCGATGTCGGGATGGCTGGCCAGGAATATCTCGTAGAAGCGCTCTATGAAGCCCTTGCCGCGCAGGCAGCGGCCGTAGCTTTGCTGCAGGTCGTTGAATTCGTCACGCATGCGGTTCGTGTCCCGGTGGGTCGGAGTGGGGCGCCAGCTTGACGTTCCCGCCAGCCCAACCCGTTGATCGAACTCAAATCGATGCGCCCGCGGCGATGGCGTCGTGACGGCCGGCACGATCCGGCCTTGATGAAAAGCCGCGTGGTCGCCATTCTGGGCGCCCCACTGCCCCGCAGCCCCCAGGCCCGCCTCCCGAATGAACACCCGCTACAACGCCGCCGACATCGAAGTCCTGTCGGGCCTGGACCCGGTCAAGCGTCGCCCCGGCATGTACACCGACACCACCCGGCCAAACCACCTGGCCCAGGAGGTCATCGACAACTCCGTGGACGAGGCGCTGGGTGGCCACGCGAAATCGGTCGAGGTGACGATCTTCGCCGACGGCAGCTGCGAGGTGATCGACGACGGCCGCGGCATGCCGGTGGACATCCACCCCGAGGAAAAGATCCCGGGCATCGAGCTGATCATGACCCGGCTGCACGCCGGCGGTAAGTTCAGCGGCAAGAACTACACCTTCTCCGGTGGCCTGCACGGCGTCGGCGTGAGCGTGGTGAACGCGCTGTCGAAGAAGGTGGAAGTGGTGATCCGCCGCGAGGGCCAGGAACACCGCATGGAGTTCCGCGACGGCGACCGCAGCTCGCCGCTGGAAGTGGTGGGCACGGTGGGCAAGCGCAACACCGGCACCCGCCTGCGCTTCTGGCCCGACCCGAAGTACTTCGACACCCCGAAGATCCACGCCAAGTCGCTGCGCCACCTGCTGCGCGCGAAAGCCGTGCTTTGCCCTGGCCTCACGGTGAAGCTGTACGACGAAGCCACCGGCGAGCGGAATGAATGGTTCTACGAGAACGGCCTGCGCGACTACCTGCGCGGCGAACTCGTGGGCCGCGACCTGCTGCCGGCCGAACTGTTCGTCGGCCACGTCAACAAGGACACCGAGGTGGTGGACTGGGCCGTGGCCTGGGTGCCCGACGGCGAGCTGGTGCAGGAAAGCTACGTCAACCTGATCCCCACCGCGCAGGGCGGCACGCACGTGAACGGCCTGCGCTCGGGCTTCACCGACGCGCTGCGCGAGTTCTGCGACTTCCGCAACCTGTTGCCGCGCGGCGTGAAGCTGGCGCCCGAGGACGTCTGGGACCGCGTCAGCTACGTCCTCAGCATCAAGCTCACCGACCCGCAGTTCAGCGGCCAGACCAAGGAAAGGCTGAGCTCGCGCCAGGCCGCGGCCTTCGTCGAGAACGCCTCGCACGACGCGTTCTCGCTGTGGCTCAACCAGCACGTCGAGACCGGCCTGCAGATCGCCCAGCTGGCCATTGACCGCGCCTCGGCCCGGCTCAAGACCGAAAAGCAGGTCACCCGCAAGAAGATCACCCAGGGCCCCGCCCTGCCCGGCAAGCTGGCCGACTGCATCAGCCAGGACCTGGGCCGCACCGAACTGTTCCTGGTGGAAGGCGACTCGGCCGGCGGCAGCGCCCGGCAGGCCCGCGACAAGGAATTCCAGGCCATCCTGCCGCTGCGCGGCAAGATCCTCAACACCTGGGAAGTGGAGTCCAGCGGCGTGCTGGCCTCGAACGAAGTGCACGACCTGGCCGTGGCCATCGGCTGCGACCCGGGCGTGGAGGCCATCGACGGCCTGCGCTACGGCAAGGTGATCATCCTGGCCGACGCCGACTCCGACGGCCTGCACATCGCCACCCTGCTCTCGGCGCTGTTCCTGCGCCATTTCCCGGCGCTGGTGCGCGCGGGCAACATCTTCGTGGCCATGCCGCCGCTGTTCCGCGTGGACGTGGGCAAGCAGGTGTTCTACGCGCTGGACGAAGAGGAAAAACGCATCCTGCTCGACCGCATCGAGAAGGAAAAGATCCGCGGCCAGGTCAACGTCACGCGCTTCAAGGGCCTGGGCGAGATGAACCCGGTACAGCTGCGCGAGTCCACCATCCATCCCGACACGCGCCGCCTGGTGCAGCTTACGGTGGATGACGCCGAGGCCACCCGGTCGCTGATGGACATGCTGCTGGCCAAGAAGCGCGCTGGCGACCGCAAGGCCTGGCTCGAGGCCAAGGGCGACCTGGCTTCCCTGGAAGTGTGACCCGCGCCACGGAAACCTGACGCGCTGCGTCACATTCCTGCCGTTTGGCCGGCGCCTCCTGCCCGCCCGGGCCGCCGGTGCCCGTGGGGCCGCCAGGGCGGGTTGGCCGGCTTTGGCCCCGGATTGCGTGCGCGGCCGGCTTGCCATAGTGTGCGCTGCATCCCGGTTTCACCCCCCGGACCCGGACCTGGACCGCTTTGGCATGGATCCTGCTTGGTGCTCCGTGTCCGCCTAAACAGGTTCCCGGCCAAGGGAACAGCCGGTGGAAGCTCTTCAGCGTTGCTCCGCATTCCTCACCCAACCTTTAGGAAGATATCCATGAAGAACGTCCGCAGCATCCGAGGCCTCGCCTTCTTCGGCGTGGCGGCCCTCGGCCTCCTCGTCATGACCCCGGCCGTGGCCGAGTCCAACTTCCAGACCGGCGCCGGCCCGCTGAACGCCAGCGCCCGCCTCGACTTCCGCGTGGTGGTGCCCAAGTTCATCCGCTTCCAGGTCGGCTCGGCCGGCGCCACGGTGGACCTGGTTGAATTCACCGTCCCGGCGGCCAACGTGGGTGACGGCACCGACATCGCCCGCACCAACGGCGGCGCGGTCCCGGTGCTCCTGCAGAGCAACAGCGGCAACGTGTCCCTGACCGGCACCACCCTGGGCCAGCTGAACAACGGCGCCGGCGAGAACATCTCGTTCGCCGAAATCCTGTCCACCAGCTCGGACCCGCTCTTCAACGTCCCGACCCTGGTTGACGGCGGCACCAGCGCCGCGATCACCGTGACCCCGAACGTGGGCACCCGCGTGATCAACCGCACCGCCAACTGGACCTTCGCGTACAGCAACACCAACACGGTCGGCGCCGGCAGCTACGGTGGCGTGAACGTGAACAACGGCCGCGTGACCTACACCGCCGCGCTGCCCTGATCCACCGGCGTCATCTAAGCTGCTTGAATGGCGCCGGACCCGTTCCGGCGCCATTGCCAGGAAGAAAACCAAGATGAGCCTGCACCGCAACCGCACTTCGCCGGGCCGCCGCATCGCCGGCCTGCTGGCCGTCCTGATGGCCCTGCCCCACGCCGCGCCCGCCTCGGCCTACTCGGTCACCATCGGCACGGGCACGCGCGCCATCTACCTGCGCGTCGGCGACGGCAGCCTGAGCGGCGGAGCCACGTACAACACCGGCGGCTCCCCCGCTGCCAACCCCACGGTCAATCTGGTCAGCGTCACGGTGCCGGCCGCCGTGGTGGGCAACACGACCAACCAGGCAATGACCGGCACCGGCCGCGTAAGCAGCGACCTGGACGGCTTTGCCTTCTGCAACGCCGGCCAGACCTACATCGGCGGCTTTTACCGCACACCCGACAGCGCCGCGGCTACCGCCACGCTGCGCTACACCGCGCCTGCCAACCTGACCACGGCCGGCGGCGACACCATCCCGATCAGCCAGATCACCTGGACCAGCACGGGCAATGGCGACGCCGGTGCCCAGCCCATTCCCGCCGGCACCTTCGCCGCGGGCACGGTCACCCTGGCCACCATCAACCGCAACACCTGGGTTGAAAGCTGCCACAGCTTCTCGTATGGCAACGACGCCATCGTCGCGGCCGGCACCTACAGCGCCATCGTCACCTACACGTTCTCCAACCCATGACCCGCCTGCCCGCCCTCGCCACCCTGCTGCTGATCGCCCTGGCGCACGCCGCGCCGGCCTCCGCACAGTCATCCGCCGCGCTGCCGGTGGACGACAGCGCCAGCCAGGTGATGACGCCCAGCGAAGTGGCCATGAAATGGGATTCGCTGGTGCCCGGCCCGGGCAAGAGCGACCGCATCACCGGCCAGGTGGTGATCGTGGTCCGCCTTGACCTGTCCAGCTGGCAGGGCCGCCAGGGCCGCATCTACCAGCGCCTGGCGCCGCAGCCCGGCAGCCCCGTCACCGCCAGCTGGACCGCGCAGGGCCCGCTGCTGCCCGGCAGCGTGCGCGACGGCGAGCGCACCCTGGTGTATTCGGGCCCCATCCTCTGGCCGCGCCTGGAAGACACCTTCCGCATGACCATCGAAGCCGACGGCGGCCGCGTGGTGCGCCCGCAGAACCTGGAATTCTCATTCGAGATCGAGCTGGAGCCGGCCGCATGACCCGTCTGTTCACGGCGCTGCTGCCGGTGGCGCTTTCGCTGGTGTGCGCCACCGCCGCCGCGCAGGAGTTCTCGGCCATCATTTCGCCGCCCCGCTTCGAGGAGCGCTCCAAGCCGGGCCAGACCTACCGCAACGTCATCGAAGTGATGAACCCCAGCAGCCGCAGTGCACGCTTCGGCGTGAGCACGGCCGACTGGGGCCTGGACGCCAGCTTCACCCCGGTTTTCAGCGAAGCACTGGTGCCGGGCAGCTGCCGCACCTGGGTGGGCATCGAGGCCAGCGAAATCACCGTGCCTGCCGGCGAACGCCGCCGCTTCCGCTTCGAAGTCGCCGTGCCGGCCGATGCACCGAAGGGCGAGTGCCGCTTTGCCATCATGTTCGAGGGCGAGCCGCAGGCGCCGCGCCAGGGCATGCCGCTGCCGATGAGCGGCCGCATCGGCGTCATCGTTTACCTGGCGGTCGGTGACGCCGCGCCGCGCCTTGAAATCATGCAGGCGCGCGCAGCCACCCTGCAGCCTGGCGTCGTGGTGCCGGCGCTCAGCATCCGCAACAGCGGCGACATGCACGGCCGGCTGGAGGGCTTCCTGGCCGGCGTGGATGCGGCCGGCAAGCGCGTGGTGCTGGTTCCCGACAACAGCCCCATCCTGGTGGGCGCCACGCGCGACATCGCGCTCTACCCGCAGCCCGAAGAGGGCACCGAGGCCGCGCCGCCGCTCACCTTCCCGATCCGCATCAAGGGCCGCCTGGACACCGACGGCCAACGGGTTGACGTAGACACCACCGTGGCCCAATGAAGGGACAGTCGCGGGGAGCCCGTTCGCGGCGTCATTTGCGCAAGACCAGGCTGGCGGTTGCCATCGCCTGCCTGCACGCGATGGGCGCGCTGGCCGGCCCCGCCCCCAGCCCCGACCCGGACTACAACCCCTTCCGTGACCTGGGCCTGCAGGCGCCCGGCGAAGAGTCCGAAACCGCCGGCGAGCCCTATCGCGACCGCATCATCGCGCCGGATGCCCTGCAGCCGTTGGTGGAGGAGTCCGACTCCAGCGCGTCCCTGGGCGCGCCACGCGCCGCGCACGTGGAGATGATCGCCAGCCGCAGCCGCATTTCCGGCGAAAGCACCAACGAATTCGGCCTGGCGTTTGGCGCCATGCGCGAAACCAACGGCCTGGGCACGCTGTCGGCCGAGGGCCTGCTGTTCCGCAGCGACCGCGCGCGCGACGGCGACGCGGGCTGGCGCGGCCGGGCCACGCTCTGGCAGCGCGGCCTGGCGATGCCCGGCGGCTGGACGGTGAACAACGGCCTGGGCGCACTCAACACCACCCTGCCCGGCCTGCTGCGCGACCAGTACCGGTTCTTCCTGCCCAGCGTGCCGCTGCTGGGCCTGAACACCGAATGGCAGCAGCGCGAGCGGGGCCTGGAATGGCAGGCGGCCGTGGGCCAGGGCGGATCGTTCAACGGCGGCGTGCTCAACGGCTTCGAAGCCGGCGACGGGCTGGCGCTGAGCGGCGGCGCGGGCTGGCAGTGGTCGCCCGCCTGGACCGGCGCCGTGTCCTTGCTCAGCACCGACGGCGACATCCTGCCCCTGAACCCCGGGCTGCCGTCGGTGGACCGCGGCCGCACCACCGCCGCCGTGTTCGGCGCGCGCTGGACGGGCCCGCGCGACCAGGTGTCGCTGCAGCTGCAGGCCAGCGACGCGGTGGACGGCTCCGCCGCCGGCGCCTGGATGGATGCCCGATCCCAGCGCGGCCGCGCCACCCACCGCGCCGGCGTCTTCAACCTGGGCGACGACCTGGCCTGGGGCATCTGGCCCATCAACAACGACGTGCGCGGCGCCTATTACCGCATTGACTACAACCGCGCCCGCTGGAGCTGGAACGGCGGCCTTGACCGCATCGCCTCGATTTCCGGCAACGGCTTCGACGGCTGGTACGGCACCGGCGCGCTGCGCTACCAGTACAGCTCATCGCTTTCCTACGGCGGCTCGGTGTCCGCGCGCGACGACGTGGGCGGCGCCGCGAACGCCAGCGCCCGGGCCTTCCAGCTGTTCACCGACCTGCGCAGCCGCGCCGGCCAGACGCGCGTGCAGTACGACCACGCCACGGCCGACGCCACCGCCGACAGCTGGGAGCTGACGCTCGACCACGCCCTGCGCACCCGCGAAGGCACCCGCATGTCGCTGGCCGCGGGCTACGGCGAACGCGGCGTGGGTCCGGTGGCCGTGTCGCCGCTGCTGACCTTGGCCGCGTACGGTGGCCTGAGCCTGGGTGATACGGTCACCCTGGACGGCTCCGCCCGCTGGACCCGCATCCGCGGCGACGACGCCGGCAGCGGCCTGGACCTGAGCGTGGGCCTGCGCTGGCGCATCGCCAGGCAGTGGTCGCTGACGGGCCAGTGGTATGAAAACCGTGGCCCGCAGCGCTCGCCGTTCGTGCTCGACCCGCTCACCAACCAGCTGGTGCAGCTCAACCTGCCCACCGACCGCACGGTCTACGTCAGCCTGCGCTACGAATTCAGCGACGGCCGCCCGCAGCAGGTGCTGGGCGGCGCGCCGGGCACCGCGTTCGGGTCGGTGGAAGGCAGCGTGTTCCTGGACGAAAACGGCGACGGCGTGCGCTCGGCGTCCGAACTGCCCGCCCGCAACGTCACGGTGACCCTGGACGGCAGCTTCGTGGTGCGCACCGACGACGAAGGCCGATTCCGCTTCGACCGCGTGGCCGTGGGCGAACACCAGGTGGTGGTGGTGTCCGACAACCTGCCCCTGCCCTGGTCGTTCGAGGGCGGCAAGTCGGACAACTCCGTCCGGGTACAGGTGCGTACCGCGGCCCGGCTGGACATCGGCGCGCGCCGACCTCGCTGACCTGCCTGCAGCCCTGCTTCGGCGGGGCCGCCAGGAGCGCTGCGCCGCTGACCCGCGCGCCCCCCATTCGCACCCCATCGCACCTGTCACGGGCGACGGAACTGTGACGTAGTGCGTCATTGCCAGCCACGGCCCGTGGGGCGCCCGAGCCCCGTCCGGGCCCCGCCTGGGCCAAGCCATCGTCAACAACTCCAAGCGCGGCGGGTAGATAGCCGCGCTACCTGGCGAACGCTGCAGGAAAAGTCGGGAATGGCATGTTCCGTGCATGTGAAGCCAGATGCCCGGCATGAATCACAATCCCACAGGCCTGCTGCTGAAACTCGGCGGCCTGGTCCTGGCCACCGCCATCGCGCTGGGCCTGCAGGCGCGGGAGCGGGCCACGCTGTCGGACAACCTGTACGCCTACACCGTGGCGGAAAGTCCGGCCGGCGGCACCTGCGGCTTCGACTACATTCCCCTGGGGCAGGCCGGCGTTCCCGTCCCCCTGGTGCCCGGCCATGCCAAGGCCGACGACGATGACGGCGCCGCGCTGCTGAAACTGCGGCAGCCATTCGAGTTCTACCAATTGCCGGCGCTTTCCCTGGTGGTGTCGGGCAACGGCTACCTGGCCACGGCCGATTCGCTGGCCGTCGAAGACGGCTCCGACTTCAGCAACGACTGCGACCTGCCGGCGCGCGGGGACAACCCCGCGTCCACGCAGAACCGCATCTACGTCTACCACGACGACCTGCGCCCGCGGGCAGGAGGCGCGGTGCGCCAGGCCTTCTTCGCCCGCTGCCCCCGGCCCAGCGCCCTGGGCGCGGACGAAGCCTGCACGGTGGTCGAATGGGACGGCTTCGAACGTGCGGGCCCCGTGCCCAGCACCCAGCCGCTGCGCGCACAGGCGGTGCTTTACCACGCCAGCCACGAAATCGCGCTGCAGTACGCCAGCATGGACGACAGCCGCGCCGCCACGGCCACCATCGGCCTGCAGGGCTTCGACGGCCGTACGGCGCGCGAAGCCAGCTGCAATTCGTCCAGGCGCCGCACCCCGCGCCAGTCAATCTGCTTCTTCGACCCGCGCCACGCGCCGGCCGCCACGGTGGCCGGCACGCGCCCGCGCGGCTGATCGCGCGACGGGTCGTCAGGCCAGGGCGGCGTCGAGCATTCTTTCGACCAGCGCCTGCACCTTTGCCGCGCGCTCGTACTGGTAGCGGCCGGTGCTTTCGTCCATGTAGGTGCACTGCGCGAGTTCCAGCTGCACCGCGTCCACGCCTTCGGCCGGGCGACCGTGGTGGCGCGTGATGTAGCCGCCCTTGAAGCGGCCGTTGGCCACCCAGGTGTAGTCCGACTGCGCGGCCAGCACGGCTTCGATGCGTGCCTGCAGTGCGGGCGAACAACTGGTGCCGGCCGCCGTGCCCAGATTGAAATCAGGAAGCCGGCCGTCGAACAGGAACGGCACGTTGCTGCGGATGGAGTGGCCTTCCCACAGCAACGCACGCCCGTGCACCGCGCGCAGCCGCGCCAGCTCGCCCGCCAGCGCGTCGTGGTAGGGGCGCCAGTAGCGCTGCACGCGCTCGGCCACTTCCTTCGGCGACGGTTCCTCACCCGGCAGGTACACCGGCCCGCCAGTGAATCGCTGCACGGGGCACAGCCCGGTGGTGTTCTGCCCGGGGTACAGCGACAGATCGTCCGGCGGCCGGTTGAGGTCAATCACGTAGCGCGACTGCACGGGCACCAGAAGCGACGCGCCCAGCCGCCGGGCGAAGTCGTAAAGCCGCCCCACGAACCAGTCGGTGTCCGGCACGCCGCGGGCCTCGGGCGTCATCCGGTTGGCCAGGTCTTCGGGCAGCGCAATGCCGTCGTGCGGAAGGCTCACCAGCAGGGGTGCGTGACCTTGGTGCAGGGTGAAGACTTCCATGGGTCAGGCCTGCGCAGCAAAACGTGAGGGCGCATACGGCGCCGGATCAATGGGCGGTGCCCGGCCCAGCATCAGGTCGGCCAGCAGCCGCCCGGTGCCGGCCGACATGCCCATGCCCATCATGCCGTGCCCGGTGGCCAGCCAGAGGTTGCTGTGGCGGGGCGAGCGCCCCAGCAGCGGCAGGTCGTCCACCACCATCGGGCGCCAGCCGCACCACTCCTCGCGCTTCACCGGCCCGACCGGCTCGGCCAGGTACTCGGCCGCGCCGCGCTCCAGCGCCGCCAGGCGGGTACGGTTGAGTCGGTCGTCGTAGCCGCTGAACTCCATCGTGCTGCCCAGCCGGAAGCCGTCGTCCCAGGCGGTGACGCAGACGCTGCGCTCCTTGAGCACCAGTGGCCGGCGCGGCGCCAGCGCTGGCCGGTCGTAGGTGATCGAATAGCCCTTGCCCGGCTGGATCGGAATGGTGAGGCCCAGGCTGCGCGCGAACTGCGGCGACCACGCGCCCAGGGCCATCAGCACCTTGCCGCCGGTGCGTCGCCCTTCGTTGGTACGCACGGCGTCGATGCCGCGGCGGCCGCTTTCGAAGCCGGTGATGCTGACGCCTTCCTCGATCACGCCGCCGGCCTCGCGCACCACGCGCGCCAGTTCGGCGGTGTAGCGGTCGGGGCGCAGCTGCGCGTCGCCAGGGAAATGGATGGCGCCGGCCATGCCCGGCAGCAGCGCGGGCTCGTCAGCGGCCAGGGCGGCGGCGTCCAGCACGTTCGCGCGGATGCCCATCTCGGCCAGCAGCGGCAGGTCGCGCTGCTGCTTTTCCAGGGCCCTGGCGCTGCGGAACACGTAGTGGAAGCCGCTGGCCTGGAAGCCGCAGTCGAGGTCCTGGCCGAACACCAGGTCTTCGGTGAGCGCGCGCGACAGGTTCAGCAGGGCGCCCTTGGCCAGGCCGCTGGCGCGCCAGTCGCCGGCGTTGCAGCGGCGCGCGCTCGCCAGCAGCCAGCGCATCAGCGCCGGGTCCCAGCGCGGCTTGATGTACAGCGGCGCCGACTGGCTCAGCATCCAGCGCAGCGCCTGCCCCACCATGCCCGGGGCCGCGAGCGGCGGCGCATGGCTGGGCGTGAGCGTGCCGCAGTTGCCGTGCGACGCCGCGCCGCCCACCCGGCCCTGTTCAAGCAGGCGCACCGAGCGGCCCTCGGCCAGCAGGTAGTGGGCGCAGGCCAGGCCGATCACACCGCCGCCCAGGATCAGGATTTCCGCGTCGTCGCTCATGCGGCCATTGTACCGCCGGCCCGGGCCGCGCCCCGGCTCAGCCGCGGCGCATCGGCGGCCACTGCAGGTAGGTGGCGGCACGCCACAGCCATTCCATCGGGCCGAAGCGGAAGCGGCCCAGCCACCAGTGGCTGGCCAGCACCTGCAGCGAATAGAAGCCGAAAACGAACGGCACCTGCCAGGCCCGCGGCAGCTGCTCGAAATAGC
Source organism: Ramlibacter sp. (assembly GCA_022844525.1). GTDB lineage: Bacteria > Pseudomonadota > Gammaproteobacteria > Burkholderiales > Burkholderiaceae_C > Ramlibacter. The sequence continues at coordinate 5,292 of JALHLO010000067.1, read as the reverse complement.
CCAGGCCGTAGCCCGAGAAAATGAAGGTGCAGACGATGGACTGGACCAGGTAATTGGTGAGCGCCATGCGCCCTGCCGGCGCCAGTGCCCCAAGCCCGCCCGCCAGCGGCCCTGACTGCAGCCCGCGCACGATCCACGCCAGGTAGCCCAGGCACATCAGCACGCCGCCGGCCATGGCCAGGCCCATCGCCGCGCTGGCCCGCAGGCCCGCGACGCCCATTTCCACGGTCGGCTCCAGCCACATCGAAACCGCCATCATCGCCATGCCCGCCGGCAGCGACGCCCAGCGCAGCCAGGCGTGCAGCGCGGCGTGCTGTGCGGGCCGCGCGATGGCGCCGCTGCGCACGAACCAGGCGCCCAGCAGGAACAGGCCCAGCAACTGCCCGGCCCAGAACACCAGGTAGCCCATCATCATCGTGAAGTCGCTCCAGCGCTGCGCCACCGCCTGGACATAGCTGCCCGAACCCTGCGCCTGCCGCTGCCCTTCGACTTGGGCCGTCATCGCAGCCTCCGACTCGAGCTGCATTTGGGCCATCTGCTTCGCGCCTTCGGCCGTCATGCCCGCCGCTTCCACCAACAGGCCAAAAAACAGCACCAGCGCGATCGGCAGCAGCATCAAGGCAATGCCCCACTTGGGCAGGCGAGACTGCGGCGTGTCGCGGAAGAACAGCAGCAGCACCAGCGCCACCAGCGCGTACGTGGTGAGGATGTCGCCCGACCACACCAGCAGCGCGTGCGCCAGGCCGATGGCCAGCAGCGCCAGCACGCGGCGCAGGTACAGGCGCACGAACGGCCGGCCGGCGTCGGCGGCGCGCTGCATCATCACCGCGAAGCCCATGCCGAACAGCAGCGAGAACAGCGGGTAGAACTTGCCCTGCACGAATAAGTAGACCAGCCCGTCGGCCCAGCGGTCGGCACCTTGCAGCGCGGGGTCGATGCCGGATATCGACCCATTCAACGGGCCGACCATGCCCTCGATGTTCATCAGCAGGATGCCCAGCAGCGCGAAGCCGCGCAGCACGTCGAGGGCGTCAATGCGTTCGTCGCCCTGCACGGGCGACAGCATGGTGGCGTCGGTCATGGATCCAGGCCTCCCCGCCCGTTGGACTTCGATGATGGTCGGGCGCGGCGGGCACCGCAAGCGCGGCGCCGAATCAAAACGGCCCGCCGAAGCGGGCCGTCCGGTAAGCGGCTGCGGGCGCGTTTCAGTGCTGGGTGCCGCCCTCGCCGTGCACGTGGCCGTGGTCGATCTCGACCTGCTCGGCTTCGCGCACGTCGACGATTTCAACCTGGAACTGCAGGGTCTTGCCGGCCATCGGGTGGTTGAGGTCCACGTCCACCACCGTGCCGCCCACCTTCACCACCGTCACCGCACGCGGGCCCATCGAGCTGTTGAGCACGACCTGCTGGCCGGGCTGCAGGCGGGTTTCGCGGAAGTGCTTCTTGGGCACGCGCTGGATCAGACCTTCGCGGCGCTCGCCGTAGGCCTGGTCCGAACCCACCGTGGCTTCGAAGCTGTCGCCGGCCACGTGGTCGAGCATGGCGTCTTCCAGGCCCGGGATGATGTTGCCGTGGCCGATCAGCACGGCCAGCGGCTCGCGGTCCTTCGAGGTTTCCACCGGCGGCTGGCCGGGCTCGGAGACGGTGTAGTGGAAGCGGACGACGCGGTTCTTTTCGATCTTCATGGGGTTTCCGGGAAAGGGCCGGTGACGCGACCGGCGGGATCGGGCAGACTCGGCCCGTGAAAGCGAGCGCGCATTATCCGGGCCCCACCCTTCCGGCGCCAGTTCCGGGCGCACGGCCCGTGCTGGGCCCTGCGCTGCTGGCGCTGCTGGTGCTGGGGCTGGGTGCGTGTTCGTCGGCGCCCAAGCGCGCACCGGCGCCCGCCGCCGGGCCGGGCCTGGCCATCCGCGACGTCACGCCCGCCGACCCTTTCCGCGCCAACAACGTGCTCATCCGGGCGCTGGGGCTGGTGGGCACGCCCTACCGCTGGGGCGGCAACACCCCCGAGGGCGGCTTCGACTGCAGCGGCCTGGTGGGCTACGTGTTCCGCGACGCGGCCAACGTGAACCTGCCGCGCACCACCGGTGAAATCGCGCAGGTGGACGCCAGCACGCCCGCCCGCGACCGCCTGGCCTCGGGCGACCTGGTGCTGTTCGGCAAGGGCAGGAAGGTCTTCCACGTGGGCATCTACGTCGGCGAGGGCCGCTTCGTGCACGCGCCCAGCACCGGTGGCACCGTGCGACTGGACCGCGTGGACGGCCCCTACTGGCGCGACCACTACGCCGGCGCCCGCCGGGTCCTGGACTAGAGCCTTTCTGCCGCGGGTCTTGGCTCCGGCCGGAGCCACAGCCAAGTGCCGACGATGGCCATGATGGCGGTGCCGATGGCGGCCATCCACCAGCGCGGCGCGGTGGCGAAGAAGATCAGCGAACACACGGCCATGGTGCCGATGGACCAGCGCTTGGCCGATCGGCTCACCGCGCCGCTGGCCTGCCAGTCGCGGATCATCGGGCCATACAGCCGATGCGCCAGCAGCCAGGCGTGCAGTTTTTCCGAACCGTTCGCCGCCGCCCACGCGGCCAGCAGCACGAACGGCGTGGTCGGCAGCCCCGGCACGAAGATGCCGACGATGCCCAGGCCCAGCGCGACGTAGGCCAGGCACAGCCACAGCCAGCGCTTGGCGTGCCGGCCCAGGCTCATGCCTGGCGCAGGCTCGCCACGGCCTGTTCGATGTCCTTGCTCAGGGCCATCACCTTGAGCGCGTAGTCGGCCAGGCGCTGGTCGTCGGGGTCCTCGGGCTTCCACGCCGGTACCGCGGTGGGCTTGCCCTCGACGCCGTCCAGGGCCACGAACACGATCACGCAGTGCGTGCACAGGCGGTCGCCGCCGTCCTGCATCGGGTCGCGGGCGCGCACGTCAATGGCGAAGTGCATGCTGCTGGTGCCGGTGTAGACCAGCTTGGCCGTCACCGTCACCAGGTCGCTGGTGCGGATGGGCGCGACGAAGCGGATGCCGCCCACGGCCACGGTCACGCTGTAGCGGCCGCTCCAGCCGACGGCGGCGGCGTAGCCCACCTGGTCGATCCACTTCATCACCACCCCGCCGTGCACCTTGCCGCCGTAGTTCACGTCGGTGGGCTCGGCCAGGAAGCGGAAAGTCAGTTCACGCTGTGCGCCACTCATGCGGCCATCCCGTTGCCGCGTCGCGCGGCGTCCGGGGGGATTCTAGCCCTGAAGCGCGGGCGCGCCGGCGATGCCGGCCATCGCGTCGCGCACCGAGCGCCGGCGCATGCGGGCCTGGAGGCGGTCGCGGTGCCGCGCCAGGGCGCGGGCCAGCGCGATGCGGGCGGCGCTGTCCATGGCCACCGGCAGCCGGGCGCGGGCCTGGACGAAGTCGCCGTAGGCCGCCAGCACGTGGCGCAGGTGCTTCATCAGCAGTTCGAGCATGATGGCGTCGTCCAGCAGGCCGATCACGGCCACCTCGTCCGGGACCAGGTCCTCGGGGTCGCTGAAGTAGGCCAACAGCCGCAGCACCTGCGCACGCTCCACCTGCGGCAGCGCCCAGGCCTCGTCCTCGAGCATGTCCAGCAGCCCGGCGACTTCCTGGATCTGGCGGCGGATGTAGCCCGGCGCGCAGGCGATCGGCAGGGTGTCCAGGGCGTGGCGTGCCGCGTCCACGATGTCGCACTCCTCGGCGCAGGCCACCCGCCGCTCCGCACGGGCCAGGGCCTCGTGGAAGCGTTCGATGTCGCCGGGCTCGAGTTCGAAGGTGATCTTCATCGGCCCGCATCGTACGCCTGCCTGAACACTTCCTTCACAGTGCCAGAGGTACCGCTGGCCGCCGGGGCCGGTTTCGCGTAATCTCTGCCCTGTTTGCTGCACGGCTGACCGTTTTCCCCCGGTATGCCCGCCACCCAGGTCTCGAGTCCGCTCGTCCTGCGTCTGGCCCCACTCCGCACGCCTTTCGCTGCGCAAACCCGTCAGGCCCGACTTGGGCCCTGCCGTAAAACCAGCTTCACCAGCTCGCAGCGCGGTTTCAGGGAACGCTCCGGGTTACGCAACGGAGTACATCCATGTCTTTTGAAACCCTTGGGCTCGCGCCCGAGCTGAACCGTGCGCTTGCCGAACTCGGCTACGCCAACCCCACCCCGATCCAGGCCGAAGCGATCCCGCTGGTCATGGCCGGCCACGACCTGATGGGCGGCGCCCAGACCGGCACCGGCAAGACCGCGGCGTTCTCGCTGCCCCTGCTGCACCGCCTGGCCCAGGCCGGCCCGCAGTCCGGCCCGCGCAAGCCGCGCGCGCTGGTGCTGACCCCCACCCGCGAACTGGCCGTGCAGGTGCACGACAGCCTGCGCGCCTACGGCAAGCACCTGCGCCTGGCCAGCACCACCATCTACGGTGGCGCCGGCATGCAGCCGCAGATTGATGCCCTGCGCCGCGGCGTGGACATCCTGGTGGCCACCCCGGGCCGCCTGCTCGACCATCTCGAGCGCCGCAGCGTGGACCTCTCGCACGTGGAGATCCTGGTGCTGGACGAAGCCGACCGCATGCTCGACATGGGCTTCCTGCCCGCGATCAAGCGCGTGATGGCCAAGATCCCGTCGCGCCGCCAGACCCTGCTGTTCTCGGCCACCTTCGAGGACGCGATCAAGAAGCTGGCGATGGAATTCCTGCGCGAGCCCAAGGAAGTGCAGGTCTCGGTGCGCAACGCCGTGGCCACCAACGTCACCCACATCGTCCATCCGGTGGACGCGAGCCGCAAGCGCGACCTGCTGCTGGAAATCCTGTCCAAGCGCTACCAGGACCAGGTGCTGGTGTTCGGCCGCACCAAGCACGGCTGCAACCGTCTTTCGGAGCAGCTCGACAACGCCGGCATCAACTCGGTGGCCATCCACGGCAACAAGAGCCAGGCCCAGCGCCTGAAGGCCCTGCGCGACTTCAAGTCGGGCAAGGCCCGCGTGCTGGTCGCCACCGACGTGGCCGCCCGCGGCCTCGACATCCCGCTGCTGCCGATGGTGATCAACTTCGACCTGCCGATGGTGGCCGAAGACTACGTGCACCGCATCGGCCGCACCGGCCGCGCCGGTGCGTCGGGTGAAGCCATTTCGCTGGTGTCGTCCGATGAGGGCGGCCTGCTGCGCGCCATCCAGCGCGTGCTCAAGGCCGACATCGAGATGGTGGTGGTGGAAGGCTACGAGCCGCAGCGCCAGATCCGCATGGGCAACGACGCGCCGTCGGGCCGTCCGGCCGGCGGCCAGCGTCCGCCGCAGCGCCACGCCCGCCGCCC
>JALHLO010000066.1 GCA_022844525.1 Ramlibacter sp. | reverse complement strand
CACGCGCGCCGGCCATCGCGCAGCCCCCCGCGGTCGTCGCCGCCCGGCGCCCGCCGCGGACGCATCCGGTCCGGCGGTGCATCATCGCGCTACAGGAGGTGCCATGGAGAAGACGAAACTTGGGCGGCTCACCTCGCTCGCGATGCTGCTGCTGGCCTGCGGATCGACCTGGGCGGCAGGAGGTCACCACGCGGTGGACGATGCCGCCATCCTGCTGGCGAACGAATGCGAGCTGGAAGGCTGGTTCAGCCGCGTCCGCGGCGGCGAACGCCTGGTGCACGCCGGCGCCAACTGCCGCGTGGGCCCCGTGGAACTCGGCGTCGCCAGCGAGTACGCCCGCTTCCAGGGCGAGTCGCAGACCGCCTGGGGGCTGGAGGCCAAGTGGGCGGCCGAGCTCGCGCCGGGTTTCAGCGTCGGCGCCAAGGCCGGCCCGGCCTGGGCGGCGCACGTCCGTCCGCGCTACCAGGGCGTCTCGGCCTCCGCGCTGGCGACCTGGCAGGCACGCGACAACCTGGCCGTCCACGCGAACCTGGGGCGCGACTTCGCCCACGAAGGCGAGGACGAGAGCCGCTACGGCGCCTCGGTGGAATGGGCGCCGGTGCCGGCCTGGTCGCTGGTCGGCGAGCGCTACAAGGAAGGCGGCACGCACTTCGTGCGCGGCGGCGTGCGCTTCCTGGGCGGCGAGCACTGGAGCGTCGACCTGAGCCGCTCGCACCGCCTCAGCGGGCCTGGGGCCTCCGCCTGGACCCTGGGTGCCACCTGGGCCTTCGACCGGAAGTAATCAGCCGGCCCGCAGGAAGGCCTCGACGATGGCCGCCGAATGGCGGCTGGCCACCTGGTCGATGAAGCTCAGGAAGTCGCCGTGCGCCTCGTCGTCGGCGCGGTCCGAAACCGTGCGCACGGCGGCGAAGGGCACACCGTAGTCGTGGCACACCTGCGCGAAGGCCGCGCCTTCCATCTCCACCGCCAGCGCCTCGGGCAGCGCCCGCTGCAGCGCCTGGCTCTCGGCCGCGCTGGAGACGAAGCGGTCGCCGCTGGCCACCAGGCCGCGGTGCACGTGGGTTCCGTGCAGCGCCTGCCGCACGGCGGCCGCGAGTTGCGCGGTGAGCGCCTCGTCGGTGGCGAAGCGGTCACTACCGTACAGCGGAACCTCGTAGCGGGGAAACAGGGGCGACGCATCCAGGTCGTGCTGCACGAAGGCGTCGGCGACGACCACGTCGCCGCGGTTCACGCCCGGCGCGATCCCCCCGGCGACACCCGTGAAGAGGATGCGGTCGACGTGGAAGCGCTCGATGAGCGCGGTGGCGGTGGTGGCCGCCGCCACCTTGCCGATGCGCGAGAGCACCGTCACCACTTCCTGCCCGTGCAGGTGTCCGACCCAGAATTCGCGGCCCCCCGCCACCTGCTTGCGCTCGTCCGGCAGCAGCGCCAGGACGGCGGACAGTTCCTCGTGCATGGCGGCGACGATGGCGGTGCGCATGGGGGGATTCTGCTCCCTCCGCCTCTGGGGACAGGAGGAACGGCCTACTTCTTGTCCCGCAGTTCCCGCCGCAGGATCTTGCCCACCGGCGTCTTCGGCAGGTCGGTGCGGAACTCGACCACGCGCGGCTGCTTGTAGCCGGTGAGGTTGGCGCGGCAGTACTCGCGCACCTGCTCCTCGGTCAGCGCCGGGTCGCGCTTGACGATCACCAGCTTCACCGCCTCGCCGGTCTTCTCGTCCGCCACGCCCACCACCGCGCATTCGGCCACGCCCGGCAGCTGCATCACGACGTCCTCGACCTCGTTCGGGTACACGTTGAAGCCGGAGACCAGCACCATGTCCTTCTTGCGGTCGACGATCTTGAAGTAGCCGCGTTCGTCCATCACGCCGATGTCGCCGCTCTTGAAGTAGCCGTCGGCGGTCATGACCTTGGCCGTCTCGTCCGGGCGCTGCCAGTAGCCGGCCATCACCTGCGGTCCCTTGATCGCGATCTCGCCCGGCTGGCCCATCGGCACCTCGTTGCCCTCGTCATCGATGCACTTCATGTAGGTCGAGGGCAGCGGCACGCCGATGGTGCCGGTGAACTCGGTGCTGGTGACGGGGTTGCAACTGGCCGAGGGCGAGGTTTCCGACAGGCCATAGCCCTCGCAGATCGGGCAGGCGGTCTTCTCCAGCCACAGCTTGGCCACGGCGCCCTGCACCGCCATGCCCCCGCCCACCGACACCTTCAGGTTGGACCAGTCCACCTTGCCGAAGTCGGGGTGGTTGGCCAGGCCGTTGAACAGCGTGTTGACCGCCGGGAAGCTGTGGAACTTGTGCTTGGACAGCTCCTTGAGCACCGCCGGCAGGTCGCGCGGATTCGGGATCAGGATCAGCTTGCCGCCGGTGCGCAGGTTCAGCATCATGCCGACCGTGAAGGCGAAGATGTGGTACAGCGGCAGCGCGCAGATCGAGGTCGGCTGCTCGCTTGCCGGCACCTTGCCCATCATCGGCTGGTTCCAGGCTTCCGACTGCAGCACGTTGGCGATCACGTTGCGATGCAGCAGCACCGCGCCCTTGGACACGCCCGTGGTGCCGCCGGTGTACTGCAGCACCGCCACGTCGTCCGGCCGGATCTCGGGCTTGCGCAGCGTGCCGCGGGTGCCGCGGTCGATCGCTTCCTTGAACTTCACGGCCCCGGGGAGCGAATAGGCCGGCACCATCTTCTTGACCTTGCGCACCACGTAGTTGACCAGCGCGCCCTTGAGGCCGCCGAGCATGTCGCCCATGGACGCCAGCACCACGTGCTTGACCGGCGTGGCGGCGATGCACTGCTGCAGCGTGTTGGCGAAGTTCTCGATGATGACGATGACCTTGGAGCCCGAGTCCTTGAGCTGGTGCTCCAGCTCGCGCGGCGTGTACAGCGGGTTCACGTTCACCACCACGAAGCCGGCGCGCAGGATGGCGGCCACCGCCACCGGGTACTGCGGCACGTTGGGCATCATGATCGCGACGCGGTCGCCCTTGGCCAGGCCCAGGCCCTGCAGGTAGGCCGCGAAGGCGCGGCTGAGCGAGTCGGTCTCGCCGAAGGTGAGCTCCTTGCCCATGAAGCTGTAGGCGGTGCGGGCGGCGAACTTCTGGAAGCTCTCCTCCATCAGCTGCACCAGGGACCCGTACTGCGACGGGTCTATGTCGGCGGGCACGCCTTGCGGATAGGCCGAGAGCCAGGGGCGGTTGTTCATTCCAGTCTCCTTTTCTTATTCGATTGCCTTGACCATGTCCTCGACCACCTTCTTGGCGTCGCCGAAGACCATCATGGTCTTGTCCATGTAGAACAGTTCATTGTCCAGGCCCGCGTAGCCGGCGGCCATGGAGCGCTTGTTCACGATCACCGTCTTGGCCTTGTAGGCCTCCAGGATCGGCATGCCGTAGATCGGGCTGCCCTTGGTCAGCGCGGCCGGGTTCACCACGTCGTTGGCGCCCAGCACGATGGCCACGTCGACCTGGCCGAACTCGCCGTTGATGTCCTCCATCTCGAACACCTGGTCGTAGGGCACCTCTGCTTCGGCCAGCAGCACGTTCATGTGGCCCGGCATGCGGCCGGCCACGGGGTGGATCGCGTACTTCACCGTGATGCCCTTGTGGGTGAGCTTCTCGGCCAGTTCCTTCACCGCGTGCTGCGCGCGCGCGACCGCCAGGCCGTAGCCGGGGACGATCACCACCGTTTCCGCGTTGCCCAGGATGAAGGCCGCGTCGTCGGCGCTGCCGCTCTTGACGCTGCGCTGCACCGCGTCGCCGGCGGCCGCCGTCGCGCCCTCGCCGCCGAAACCGCCCAGGATCACGTTGAAGAACGAGCGGTTCATCGCCTTGCACATGATGTACGAGAGGATGGCGCCCGAGGAGCCGACCAGCGAACCGGCGATGATCAGCATGCTGTTATTGAGCGAGAAGCCGATGCCGGCGGCCGCCCAGCCCGAGTAGCTGTTCAGCATCGACACCACCACCGGCATGTCGGCGCCTCCGATCGGGATGATGATCAGCACGCCCAGCACGAAGGACAGCGCCACCATCGCGAAGAAGGCGGCCCAGCTCCCCGTGAAGGTGAAGACCAGCCCCAGCGCGATGGTCACCAGCCCGAGCACCAGGTTCAGCATGTGCTGGCCGGAGAACACCACCGGCGCGCCCTTGAACAGGCGGAACTTGTAGGTGCCCGAGAGCTTGCCGAAGGCGATCACCGAGCCGCTGAAGGTGATCGCGCCGATGGCCGCCCCCAGGAACAGCTCCAGCCGGTTGCCCGCCGGGATCGGGTCGCCGGCGCGCAGGTCCTGCAGCAGCGCCGAGGGCTCCAGCACCGCGGCCACCGCGATGAACACCGCGGCCAGGCCGATCATGCTGTGGAAGAAGGCCACCAGCTCCGGCATCTTGGTCATCTCGACGGTCTTGGCGCGGTAGGCGCCGTAGCCGCCGCCGACCACCAGGCCCAGCAGCACCCACACGAGGCCCGCTCCCTTGCCGCCGGACAGTTCGACGATCAGCGCCGCGGTGGTCAGCACCGCCACGCCCATGCCGATCATGCCGAACAGGTTGCCGCGGATCGACGTGGTCGGGTGCGACAGGCCCTTGAGCGCCTGGATGAAGCAGACGGACGCCGCCAGGTACAGCAGAACGACGAGGTTCATGCTCATGGCTTGGCCTCCACGGCCGGCGCCTTCTTTTCCTTCTTGCGGAACATCTCCAGCATGCGGCGCGTGACCAGGAAGCCGCCGAAGATGTTCACCGCGGCCAGGGCCACGGCCAGCACGCCCATGGTGCGGCCGGCCCAGGTTTCGGTCTGCGCGGCCGCGAGCATGGCGCCGACGATCACGATCGCCGAGATCGCGTTGGTCACGGCCATCAGCGGCGTGTGCAGCGCGGGCGTGACGTTCCACACGACGTGGTAGCCGACATAGATGGCCAGCACGAAGATGATGAGGTTGATGACGGTGTGGCTGACTTCCATGGTCCTCCTCCTTTTCTTATTTGCGGCGGACTTCGCCGTTCTGGGTGACCAGGCACGCGGCCACGATGTCGTCTTCCATGTCGACCTTCAGCCCGCCCTCCTTGGGCAGCACCAGCTTGAGGAAGTCGAGCACGTTGCGCGCGTAGAGCGCCGAGGCATCGGCCGCGACCAGCGCCGGCAGGTTGGTTTCGCCCACCAGCGTCACGCCGTGCCTGGCCACGGTGCGGCCCGGCTCGGTCAGCGGGCAGTTGCCGCCCTGCGGCGCGGCCAGGTCGACGATCACCGAGCCCGGCTTCATGGAACGGACCATCTCCTCGGTGACCAGCACCGGCGCCGGGCGGCCCGGGATCAGCGCGGTGGTGATCACGATGTCCGCCTGCGCGACCCGCTTGGCCACTTCGGCCTTCTGCCGGTCGAGCCAGCTTTGCGGCATGGGGCGCGCATAGCCGCCCACCCCCACCGCCGCTTCCTTCTCTTCGTCCGTCTCGTAGGGCACGTCGATGAACTTGGCGCCCAGCGACTCGACCTGCTCCTTCACGGAAGGCCGCACGTCGGACGCCTCGATCACCGCGCCCAGGCGCTTGGCGGTGGCGATCGCCTGCAGGCCGGCGACGCCGACCCCCAGGATCACCACCCGCGCCGCCTTCACGGTGCCGGCGGCCGTCATCAGCATCGGGAAGAAGCGCTGGTAGACGTTGGCCGCGATCATCACGGCCTTGTAGCCGGCGATGTTGGCCTGCGAACTCAGCACGTCCATGCTCTGCGCGCGCGTGGTGCGGGGGGCCGCTTCCAGCGCGAAGCCGGTGATGCCGGCCTGCGCCATGCGCTGCAAACCGGCCGCGTCGAACGGATTGAGCATGCCGACCAGGGTTGAACCTGGACGGAACGCCACCAACTCGTTCTCCTGCGGCGGCCGCACCTTGAGCACCAGCTCGCAGCCGAGCGCGCCGACCTGGTCGGTGATCTCGGCTCCGGCCGCCTGGTAGGCCTCGTCGGTGACGCTGGCCGCAAGGCCCGCGCCGGAGGCCACACGGATCGTGTGGCCCTGTGCTTTCAGTTTCTTGGCCGTCTCGGGGGTGACGGCCACACGGGTTTCGCCCGCCGTGGTTTCGGCGGGGACGCCAATCTGCATGGCTTCTCCTCGCTAGCGATTTGTTGCTTGTTGCTTGTTTCGAGCCTGAACGCAAGCTTACATGAAACCCTGTCGAGCTCCGCGCGCTCACGCAGGCCGAAGACTCCCATGCGCATGATGCGCGTCAAGCTCCCATGTCCCTGACCTCCGTCCTTGCCCTCTCCGCCGCCCTGCACCTGTACATAGCCGCGCGCCTCGTGGCCGTGCTGCCGACGCCCGCCGGCGTCGCGCTGGCCGTGCTTCTGCTGGCGTCCGCAGTCCTGGTGCCGGCCGGCCTGCTGGCTCGCCGGCTGCTGCACCCGCCCGCCGCCGACCGCCTGACCTGGATCGGCATGCTGTGCATGGGCATGTTCTCCTCGCTGCTGGTGCTCACCTTCCTGCGCGACCTGCTGCTGCTGGCCCTGCACGTCGCGGGCGGGCCGGACCTGGCGCAGGCCACGGGCATCGCGGTTCCCCTGCTGTCGCTCGCCCTCACGGCCGTCGGCTACTTCAATGCGCGGCGGCCGGCGCAAGTCAAGCGCGTGACCATCCGCCTGCCCCGGCTGGACCCGGCCCTGGCCGGCTTTCGCATCGTGCAGATCAGCGACATCCACGTCGGGCCCACCATCAAGCGCGACTACCTGCAGGCGATCGTGGAGCGCGTGAACGCGCTGGACGCCGACGTGGTCGCCATCACCGGCGACCTGGTCGACGGTTCCGTGCCCGAGCTGCGCGCCCACGTGGCGCCGCTGGCCGCGCTGCGCGCCCGCCACGGCGTCTTCTTCGTCACCGGCAACCACGAGTACTACTCCGGCGTGCACGGCTGGGTGGCGGAACTGCAGCGCCTGGGCATCCGCGTGCTGCACAACGAGCACGTGGTGCTGCGGCACGAAGGGGCGGCGCTGGTGCTGGCCGGCGTGCCCGATTTCACCGGCCACCACTTCGATCCCGCGCACGGCAGCGACCCGGCGGCGGCCCTGCGCGGCGCACCGGAAGACGCCGTGCGCGTGCTGCTCGCGCACCAGCCGCGCAGCGCCACGGCGGCGGCGGCCGCGGGCTTCGACCTGCAGCTCTCCGGCCACACGCACGGCGGGCAGTTCCTGCCCTGGACCTTCTTCGTGCCGATGCAGCAGCCCTACACGGCCGGGCTGCACCAGCTCGGCCGTTTGCAGGTCTACGTCAGCCGTGGGACCGGTTATTGGGGTCCGCCCAAGCGTCTGGGTGCACCATCTGAAATTTCGGACCTTCGCCTGGCGCCGTCCGTCTGAGTCCTACAGGCCGGCGAGGTGCTGTCTGACGCGGCTGAGCTAGACGCGTACCGAACACTGGCCGGATGGCACGCGCAGCTTTCCTCCCCTTCTCCCTTGCCGGTGCCTCGGCATCGAACGTCATCTACCTCGGCGCGGCCCTGTGCCGCCGCAAGTTCGAACTGTTCTATCCCGACGGCTTCGAGGACGAGACCTACCTCGTGGCCGAGCGCTCGCACAAGGAGCGCGCCCACCTCGAGTGGGAAACCGAGCTGGCTCCGGCGTCCTTCCGCAAGCTGCTGGCGCGCGGCGAGTTCCGCGCCATCGCGGACGCGGCGGTGCGCATCGAGTCGCGCTCCAACCTGCTGTTCTCGTTCGAGCGGATGGCCCTGCGCGACGCGGTGAAGACGCCCGCCGGCGCGCGGCTGTTCGCCACCGAGCTCTACGCCTTCCTGTACGGGCCGGGTGCGCTGCAGCGCCGCTTCAACGACTGGGTGGAGGCGCTGGCCGACCTGCCCCAGCGCCAGAGCAAGGTGCTGACCTGGCCGGTGGCCACGGTGTTCGGCTTCATCGCCCGCCCGGACCGCCACCTGTTCTGCAAGCCACGCGCCACCCGCAAGGCCGCGCACGACTACGGCTACGCGCTCACGTACAGCCCGACGCCTTCCTGGCCGCACTACCAGGACCTGCTGACCTTCGCGGCGGTGATCCGGCGCGACCTGGATCGCAAGCACGGCTTCAAGGCGCGCGACATGATCGACCTGCAGTCCTTCATGTGGGTGCAGGGCGCGCCGGAATACCAGCCCTGATCTACGGCACCGCCACCCCGTACTTGCGCGCCCAGGGCACGAGGCTTTCGAGGATGCCCGCGTGCAGCGCCACGCCGCTGTCCGCCTGGCTCGCCGCCTGCCGGTAGCCGCGTTCCCCGGGCAGCCGCACCGGCCGCCCTGCGGTGGCCGGCTTCGAAGCCCGGCACTGGCGCGCCACCTCGCCGACCTGCCGCTCGAAGGCGGCGAGACCGGCGAAGGCCTGCGGGTCGAGCACCTGCAGGAACACCGTGGCGCCCCAGCCCTCGCGCGGATCCGCGCGGCCGTGGCCCGCGAGGCCGCCGGTCAGCGCCTCGACCAGTAGCGACAGCCCATAGCCCTTGTGCCCCGAGTCCAGCCCGCCCAGCGGCAGGATGGTGCCCTTCGGTTCGTTGAACAGCACCGCGGGGTCGTCGGAAGGCTGGCCGTGGCCGTCGATCAGCCAGGGCGCCGGCAGCTTGCCGCCTTGCTGGTGCAGGCGGTTGGTCAGGCCGTTGGTGGTGGTGGAAGTCGAGATGTCGACCGACACCGGCGTGCCGCCGGTGGGGAAGCCGGCCGACACCGGGTTGGGCGTGAACACCGGGTCCAGGCCGCCGAAGGGCGCGACGCTGGCGGTGTTGGGATCGGAGCAGGCGAGCAGCAGCACGAGCCCCTGCTCCGCCGCGCGGCGGTGGTAGCTCGCCAGGCTGGCGATGTGGTGGCTGCGGCGGATCACGATCGTGCCCGTGCCCTGCGCCTTGGCCAGGGCGGCGGCGCGATCGAGCGCGCGCAGCACCAGCCAGGGACCGGGCAGCCGCCGGCCGTCCCACAGCTGCGCGGCGGGCCGCGAGGACAGCACTTCGGGCTCGCCCTCCACGGCCATGCCGCGCTTCTCGATCTCGCCGAGGTAGCCCGCGAGCAGCTGCAGCCCGTGCGTGGTGTGTCCCATGAGGTCGCCGTCGACCAGCACGGCCGCGACGGCCTGCGCCTGGTCGTCCGGCAGGCCGGCGCGGACCAGCAGGGCCTGCGCGAATCGGGTCAGGGCGGTGGCGGCGATGCGGCCGGCGCCGGATGCTTCGTTGCTCATGATGCAGGAGTCTGGTCTTGCCCCTTCCCCCTCCGGGGGAGGGAGCAATGCATCACTGGCCCTTGAGGCCCAGCTTCTGGATCAGGCCGCGGAAGAATTCGTGGTCCCGCGCCATCACCGCGCCGAACACGTCACCGTCGGCGTAGGCATAGCCCATGTTCTGCTTCTCCAGCGCCTCGCGCATGCTGGGCTCCTGCATCGTCTTGGCGGTGGCGGCGCGCAGGGTGGCCACGATCTCCGGCGGCGTGCCCTTGGGCACGGCCAGGCCGCGCCAGGTGCCGATGGAGATGTCCAGGCCCTTCTCCTTGAGCGTGGGCACGTTCTCGAAGCCCTTGATGCGCTGGTCGGACATCACCGCCAGCAGGCGCAGCTTGCCGCCGGCCACGTGCGGGAAGACTTCGGCGGCACTGACCGTGATGGCTTCGATGTGGCCGCCCAGCAGCGACAGCGCCGCGGGGTTGGCGCCGGCGAAGGGGATGTGGTTGAACTTGGCGCCGGTCTTGTCCTCGATCGCCGCGGCCGCCAGGTGCCAGGTGGAGCCGTTGCCGCCGTTGCCGATGCGGAAGTCGCCCTTCTTCGCGGCGGCGAGGAATTCCTCGACCGTCTTCCAGGGCGCGTCGGCGCGCACGGTGATCGCGGCCGGGTCGTAGTTCAGGCGCGCGATCGGCGTGAAGTCCTGGTGGGTGATCCTGGTCAGGCCCATGTTCGGCTGCGTCATCAGGTCGGTCGCCAGCAGCGCCACCTTGTAGCCCGGCTCCTTGCCGTTCAGCACGTCGGCCCAGCCGATCGCGCCGGCGGCACCGGGCTTGTTCATCACGATCAGCGGCTGCGGCAGGTGCTTGACCGCGGCCAACGCGAAGGCGCGGCCGAGGACGTCGGTGCCGCCGCCCGCCGGATAGGGAACGACCAGTTCGACCGGCTTGGCCGGGAAGTTCGGGCCCTGCGCGAGTGCGGACACGGGAAGGGCGGCGGCGCAGAGCAGGCCGAGAAGGTGGCGTCGGGTGGCGAGGGTCATGGTTTGTCTCCTGGGGGAACGGGTGGGGTGAAGCGGGAAGGAATGCGTCAGGTGATCGCGCCGAGCTGCCAGGGCACGAATTCGTTCTGGCCGTAGCCGTGCAGCTCGCTCTTGGTCTTTTCGCCCGATGCGATGCGCAGGATCTGCTGGAAGATCTGTTCGCCCATGGCATCGACCGAGACCTCGCCGTCGGCGATGGGCCCGCAGTTGATGTCCATGTCGGCCTGCTGGCGCTGCCACAAGGCGTTGTTGGTGGCGAGCTTCATCGACGGCGAAGGCGCGCAGCCGTAGGCCGAGCCGCGGCCGGTGGTGAAGCAGATCAGGTTGGCGCCGCCGGCGACCTGGCCGGTGGCGCTGACCGGGTCGTAGCCCGGGGTGTCCATGAACACCAGGCCGGCACTGCGCACCGGCTGGGCGTACTCGAGCACGTCGACCAGGTTGCTACTGCCGCCCTTGGCCACCGCGCCCAGCGATTTCTCCAGGATGGTGGTGAGGCCGCCCGCCTTGTTGCCGGCCGAGGGGTTGTTGTTCATGTCGGCGCCCATGCGCTCGCAATAGCTTTCCCACCAGCGGATGCGCTCGAGCAGCTTGTCGGCGACCTCGCGGCTCTGCGCGCGGCGTGTCAACAGGTGTTCGGCGCCGTAGATCTCCGGCGTTTCCGACAGGATGGCGGTGCCGCCGTGGCGCACCAGCCGGTCCATCGCCGCGCCCAGCGCCGGGTTGGCCGTCATGCCGGAGTAGCTGTCGGAGCCGCCGCATTGCAGGCCCACCACCAGGTGGCGCGCCGGCACCGTCACCCGCTCGACCTTGTTCGCTTCGGCCAGCAGGCCGCGCACGGCTTCGACGCCGCGCTGCACCGCCAGCGCCGTGCCGCCCGCGTCCTGGATGTTGAAGGTCTGCAGCGCCGCGCCGGGTTGCAGGCCTTCGTGTTCGATCCAGCTGGAAATCTGGTTGGTCTCGCAGCCCAGGCCGATCACCAGCACGGCGGCGAAGTTGGGATGGCGCGCGTAGCCCGCCAGCGTGCGGCGCAGCACCCGCAGGCCCTCGCCTTCGGAGTCCACCGCGCAGCCGGCGCCGTGGGTGAGCGCGACCACGCCGTCGACGTTGGGGAAGTCGGCCAGCGCTTCCGGCCGGATGTCGCGCCGGAACTGGTCGGCGATCGCCCGCGCCGCGGTGGCCGAGCAGTTCACCGAGGTCAGCACGCCGATGTAGTTGCGGGTGGCGATGCGGCCGTCGGCGCGCACGATGCCCATGAAGGTCGCCGGCTGTCCGGCCGGCACCGTCGGCCTGGCATCGATGCCCGCCACCGCGGCGGCGTCGCGCTCGAAGCTGCCCATGGCCAGGTTGTGCACGTGCACGTGCTGGCCGGCGCGGATCGCCTGCGAGGCGAAGCCGATGATCTGGCCATAGCGGCGCACCGGCTCGCCCTGCGCGATGTCGCGCGTCGCCAGCTTGTGGCCGGGCGGCACCAGGCCGATCACGGCGACCTGCTCGTCGGCGAGGAAGGTCCCGGCCATCAGCTGCTGGCGCGCGATCACCACGTCGTCGTCGGCGTGCAGGCGCAGGGTGCGCGACGGCGTCGCGCCGGAAGTGGAGGCGTCCATCAGAGCCCCTTGCCCAGCAGGCCGCGCTGCGCGAGGTTGGCCATGAAGGCGCGCAGGCCGAAAGTCCAGGGCGCGGCCCGCTCGCTGTAGCGCACGCGGTTGCACAGCTCGCCCAGGCGGGCGCTGCGGATGCTCACGCGGTCGCCCACCTTGTGGGTGAAGCCGCCGCCGGGCGCATCGCGGTCCTGCGTCGGCGCGAACAAGGTGCCCAGGAACAGCATGAAGCCGTCGGGATACTGGTGGGCGGCGATCGCCTGCGCCACGATGTCCTGCGGCTCGCGGCTGATGAATTCCATGGAGTTGACGCCTTCCAGCACGAAGCCTTCCGGGCCTTCCACGCGCAGGTCGAGCCGTTCGCGCCGCATCTCGGCGGCGCCGAAGGTGGCGTCGAACAGGCGGATGAAGGGGCCGATGGCGCAGGACGCGTTGTTGTCCTTGGCCTTGGACAGCAGCAGCGCGCTGCGGCCTTCCAGGTCGCGCAGGTTGACGTCGTTGCCCAGCGTCGCGCCGACGATCTCGCCGCGGCTGTTGACCGCCAGCACGACTTCCGGCTCGGGGTTGTTCCAGGAGGAATCGGAGCGGATGCCGATGTCGGCGCCGGTGCCCACGGAGGACAGCACGGGCGCTTTGGAGAACACCTCGGCGTCGGGCCCGATGCCGACTTCCAGGTACTGCGACCACAGGCCCTGCTCCTGCAGCAGCTTCTTCAGCTGCATCGCCTGCGGGGAGCCGGGCTTCACGGCGGAGAGGTCGGTGCCGATCTGCGCGACCACGCGGGCGCGCACGGCCTGTGCCTTGGCCGGGTCGCCGTCGGCCTGCTCCTCGATCACGCGCTCGATCAGGCTGGTGGCGAAGGTGACGCCGGCGGCCTTGACCACCTGCAGGTCGCAGGGGGCCAGAAAGAAGGGCTTGCGCGGGTCGCGCACGGCCTCGTCGCTGTTGGCCAGGATCTCTTCCAGGCTGCCCAGGCGTTCGCCAGTGGCCTCGCGCACGCGGCGCGCCGGCTCGTCGAAGTCCAGCAGCGTGCTGACGGTGGGGAACTCCGCGCTCAGGTCGTAGACGCCGTGCTGGCGGATCGCGACCACGGAAGGGCCTTGCACGTCGGGGCGCCAGACGCGGCCGACCAGGGTGCCGGCGTAGCCGTCGTCGGGCAGGAAGCGGCTGGCTTCCAGGGAAAGGGAACGCGATGACTGCAAGGGGATTCCTTGGTTCGGAAGGCGGGAAGGGTCCGGCGCGGTGCGCGCTCAGGACCAGGCGGTGGTGCCGTTGGGGCGCGGCGGCGGGGCGGCCGTGCTGCCGCCCACGTTGGCCAGCTCCCAGCCACGCTCCAGGGCGGCGCGCACGGCGTCGAGGTGCGAGACCATGGCGGCGCGCGCGCCTTCCACGTCGCGCCGCTCGATCGCCTCCACCAGCTGGCGGTGCTCCTCGATCGCCTCCTGGTGGCGCGCCGGGCTGTCGAAATGCTCGTCGAGCTTGCGGAACATGGCGCTGTAGCGGAAGCTCCAGAGCTGGTGCACCAGGTGCACCAGCGCGCTGTTGCCGGAAGCCTCGGCGATGCGCAGGTGGAACAGCGCGTCGGCATCGAGGCCGGCGCCGGTGCTGCCGATCTCCTCCGCCATCAGCTGCAGGGTCTCGCGGATGCGCGCATGGTCCCTGGCGCTGCCGTCGCGCGCGGCCAGGGCGGCGGTCTCGCCTTCGATCAGGTAGCGGGCCGACAGCACCTCGAACGGACCCGGCTCCCCGAGCGCGGCCGTCTGCGAGTTGGCGGCCGGCGCCGCGTTGACGAACACCCCGAGGCCGACGCGCACGTCGACCAGCCCGTCGATCTCCAGCGCGATCAGCGCTTCGCGCACCGAGGCGCGGCTCACGTTGAACTGCTGCGACAGGTCGCGTTCGGAAGGCAGGCGGTCGCCGGGCTTGAACTCGCCCTTGCGGACCAGCTCGGCCAGCTGGTCGGCGATCTGGCGATAAAGGCGCTTGGAGGTGACTGCTTCGATTGGCATGGAGGCTCGGTGGCTAGGTGGTCAGGCCACCGGACAGGAGGGACTCTAAGGGTGGAGAGCCCGGAGCGAATCAGTGCATACCCGCCTGCGGGTTAACCCTAGGATCGAAGCGCTGAGCGTGGACTTACTGCCGCCGCAGGCAGCGCAGGCTTTCCTCGGCGATCGGCAGGACGTTCAGCAGCGCCACTGCCGCGGCCACCCCCAGCAGGTAGGGGGCAGGCCAGGGCACCAGCTTCGCCTGCAGGCTCCAGTCCGGCGTGCCGGCGCCGAACAGCGCCAGCGCCTGGTCCCAGGCCATCACGGCCAGGAGGGCCAGCACCATCAGCGGCAGGAGCTCCATGAAGCTGTGCACCATCTGCTCGAAGGGGCGGACGTCGCGCAGGGGCACCGTGTACCGGAGTTCGACGAAGGTGGTGGCCTCGTGCGCGAGGAAGGCGGCGAACACCAGCAGCAGCACCCCGGCATTCAGCTCCAGCAGGCCCACGGCCAGCAGGGCCACCCCACCTTCGGCGAACAGCACCCAGTGGAAAAGGTTCTCGGGCAGGCCGCTGGTGCGCCCGATGCCCGTGCGGCGGTGGCACCACCAGTCCACGGTCCCGGCGGCGACCCACAGCGGCACCACCACGTACATCAGCAACAGCTGGGCGGCGTCCTGGGGGTTCACTGCGCGAACTGCTCCGTCCCGACCAGCCCGATCTTCACCAGGCCGGCGCGCTGCGCGCTGGTGAGCACGGCGGCCACCGGCTCGTACTTGGCGCGCCGGTCGGCCCGCACGTGGATCTCCGGCGGGTCCGGCTGCGCCGCCGCTTCGCGCAGGCGCGCGTCCAGCGCGGCGCGGTCGGCCAGCGGCTCGCCGTTCCACAGCACCTGGCCGGCCGGGTTCACCTCCAGTTGCACCACCTGCGGGGGGACCTCGGGTCTCGGCGCGTTGCGGCCCGGCATCTCCAGGCCCACCGAGTGCAGCTGAATCGGGATGGTGATGATCAGCATCACCAGCAGCACCAGCAGCACGTCCACCAGCGGCGTGGTGTTGATGTCCACCATCGGTTCGGGATCGGGTTCGGTGCCGGCGCGGATGTGCATGGTCTAGCGGGCCGGCGGCTCGGTGAGGAAGCCGATGCGGGCGATGCCGGCCTGCTGCGCCGCCAGCACCACGCGCCCGACCGCCTCGTAATCGGCGCGCACGTCGCCGCGGATGTGCAGCTCGGGCTGCGGGTCCATGGCGGCGATCTTCACCAGCAGCTCGGCCAGCGCCGGCTGGTCGGGCAGGCGGGTGTCGAACCAGTAGGTCGCGCCCTGCGCGTCCACGGTGACGATCACGTTCTCCTGCTGCGCGTCGCGCTGGACGTTCTGCTCGCGCGGCAGCGCCACGGCGATCGAGCTGTTCACCACCGGGATGGTGATCAGGAAGATGATCAGCAGCACCAGCATCACGTCGACCAGCGGCGTGGTGTTGATGTCGGCGATCAGCGCATCCTCCCCCTCCTGCTGCGACGCGTAGCGGATGGCCAACTCAGGCCCCCTTGCCGCCGGTGGCCAGCAACACGGTGTGCAGGTCCGAGCCGAAGGAGCGCACCGTGTCCATCGCCACCTTGTTGCGGCGGACCAGCCAGTTGTAGCCCAGCACGGCGGGGACGGCGACGGCCAGGCCGATCGCCGTCATGATCAGCGCCTCGCCCACCGGACCCGCCACCTTGTCGATCGAGGCCTGGCCGGAAGCGCCGATGCGCACCAGCGCGTTGTAGATGCCCCAGACCGTGCCGAACAGGCCGACGAAGGGCGCGGTCGAACCCACGGTGGCCAGCACCGCCAGCCCCTCCTGCGTGCGGCTGTGCACGGTGCCGACCGCCCGCTCGATGCTTTGCGCCACCCAGGTGTTCAGGTCCACCTTGCCGATCAGGCCGTCGTGCTTGCGCGTGGCCTCCAGCGCCGACTCCGCGATGAAGCGGTAGGGGCTGCCCGGCTGCAGCGCCGCGGCGCCCTGCTGCACGCTGTCGGCCTTCCAGAAGCTCTCGTTGGCGGCCTTGCCCTGCCCGCCCATGCGCGACTGCGCCAGCAGCTTGGACACCAGCACGTACCAGCTGGCCAGCGACATGACCACCAGGATGGCGATGGTGGCGCGCGAGACGACGTCGCCCTGCGCCCAGAGCGCCCCCAGGCCATAGGGGTTGCCGACGGCCGGCGGGGCCTGGATGGCGGGGAGGGTCGGTTGCGCGAGCGCCGGGAGCGCGGCGGCCAGGGACAGGATCAACGCGGCGGGGAGTCGGAGCATGGAGTCGGCGGGTCGGGGAGGCCACCATTCTGCTGAAGAACAACATAATGCGCCATGGACAACCGTTGGCGACCGAGCGTCACCGTGGCCGCCGTGATCGAGCGCGACGGCCGCTTCCTCATGATCGAAGAGGAAACGTCCGAGGGCCTGCGCATCAACAACCCGGCCGGCCACCTGGACCCGGGCGAGACGCCGGCCGAGGGTTGCGCGCGCGAGGCCCTGGAGGAGACAGCCTGGCACTTCCGGCCGACCCAGCTGCTGGGCGTGTACATCTCGCGCTTCCAGCGCTCCACCACCGGCGAGGACATCACCTACCTGCGCTTCGCCTTCACCGGCGAACTGGGCGACCACGTGCCCGACCGGCCGCTGGACGTCGGCATCGTGCGCACGCTGTGGATGACGCCCGACGAGTTGCGCGCCACCGCCGAGCGCCACCGCAGCCCGCTGGTGCTGCGCTGCCTGGAGGACTACCTGGCCGGCGTGCGCCACCCGCTGTCGGCGGTGTATTGCGACCCGAGCGTGCGCGGGCCGGGGCAGGAACGCGACCCGCCGACCGGCGACGGCGAAGGGCTCTAGTCCGCCGCTCACCTGGGGCAGTTGCCCGACAGCGCGCGGCCGATCACCGCGGGCGCGTTGAGCAGCCCGCCCACGCTGCTTTCCCGCTCGCTCGGGCGCAGGCAGTCCTCGCGCGCCGCGCCTTCCATCCCTTCGGCCAGCGGGTCCTTGGGCCTGCCGCGCCGCAATTGCTCGTTGGCCATGTCGGCCAGGCTGCGCCGCTGCGTGTTCCAGGGGCCGGGGACGATCACGCGCCGGTCCGGCGGCAGGATCTGCGGCGCGGGCGGCAGCGCTTGCGGCCGCGCCGGAACGGCGGGCGCGACGCCG
>JALHLO010000065.1 GCA_022844525.1 Ramlibacter sp. | reverse complement strand
GTGACCTCCGCGACCCGCTCGCCGCTGGCGCCCGAGGTGCCGAGCGTGGTGGAGACCGGCCACCGCAAGCTGGTGCTGGACAACTTCTTCGGCCTGTCGGGCCCGGCGCGCATGCCGGCCGACGTGGTCGCGCGCCTGAACACCCTGGTCAACGAGATCCTGGCCAGTGCCGACGTGCGCAGGCGCATGGTGGACCTGGGCATCACCACGGCACCGATGACCCAGCCCGCGTTCGCGGCCTTCGTGCGCGAGCAGGTGGGGCAGCTCGCCCCGGCGGTCAGGGGCGCGGGCGTCAAGCTGTAGGCCGCGGCCGCGGGCGCCGCCCTGCCGTGGCGGCGCGCCCGTACCATCGGACGGGTGAAGATCCAGCTGATGTCCGACCTGCACCTGGAGTCGCAACCCGGCTTTCGTGCTTCTCCCGCTCCCGGTGCGGACCTGCTGGTCCTGGCGGGGGACGTGGGTTCCTACCAGCGCAGCTCGCGCCTGCCGCAGGCGCGCCCGCGCGACTTCGGCCTGGCGCAGTTCGCGTCGGCCGCCAAGGGCGGCGCCTGGCCCATGGTCCTGTACGTTCCGGGCAACCACGAGTACGACAACGGCGACTTCGACGAGCTCGACGCCGAGCTGCGCGCGGCCGTCGCATCCTTCGGCATCGTCTGGCTCGACCGCGAGGTGCTGGTGCACCAGGGCGTGCGCTTCGTCGGCACCACGCTGTGGTCGGACTTCGACGCGCTGGCGGTGCAGGAAGCCGACCCGGCGCGGCGCCAGGCGCTGCGCGCCAAGGCCTTCCGCGCGGCCAACTTCTACCTGCGCAAGACCGAGGCCACGCGCAAGGGCGCGCCCTTCCTGGCCGCGGAGATCCGCGAGGAGGCGCTGTCCTGCCAGGCCTGGCTGGCGCGCGCGCTGGACGAACCGTTCGACGGCACGACGGTCGCCATCACCCATTTCGCGCCGACGCTGCGCAGCGCCGATCCGCGCTACGGCCTGGTGCCGGGGACGGCCGGTTTCTGCAACGCGCTGGACCACCTGCTGCCCAAGGCCGATGTCTGGATGCACGGGCACCTGCACTACGCGAACGACTACATCGTGGAGGACGGCGAGGGGCACGCCTGCCGCATCATCTGCAATCCGCTCGGCTATGCGGCCAAGGGCGAGCAGGACTTCTTCCGGCCGCAGCTGCTGGTGGAAGTGGGCGCGGCGCGCGGCCCGGCGCGCACCTGAGTCGCGGCCCTGGCGCACGCCAGGCCAGCGCTTCTCGAGGACAGGGCCTCGCCAGCATTCCGGCACATTTGCGTCAGGGGCTTTACATGTCCGACGCCTGCGCTTCGCGTGGAGCGCGCACACTCTTTGCAAGCGCACACACCGTGCGCAAGGAGTCCGCCATGAAGCCGCTCTGGACCCAGACCCTCGCGTGGATCGTCGCCGTCCTGGCCGCGGTCCTGCTAGCGCTGGCGAATCCCGACGGCCTGGGCTTCCTGGTCGACGGCCACTTCCCGCACGGCGGCACCGCGCCGCGCTGAGCGCGCTCACGCGGGGCTGAGCGCCTCGCCCGCCGCCTGCGTCAAGGCGGCGGTCAACTGGTCCAGCACGACGGACTCCAGGTTCCAGCAGTGCCAGTACAGCCGCACCGGCACGCTGGCCGTGGGCGCGACGTTCACCAGCTCGCCTTGCGCCACCAGGCCGCGCACCAGCAGCTCGGGCACCACGCTGACGCCCCAGCCCGCCAGCACCGCGCGCACCTGCCCTTCCGAGCTCGGCACGAACAGCTGGTGCAGGGAGACGCGCTTGAGCCCGAAGGCCTTGCCGACGAACTCCGCCTGCATGTCGTCCTTCCGGTTGAACGCGACGAAGGGCGTGTCGCGGAAGTTGTGGGCCGTCAGCGCGCCGCCCAGGCGCTCCTGCGCGAAACCGGCCTGCGCGACGCACACGTAGGGCATCGCGCCCAGCGCCACCACCTTGCAGCCGCGCAGCGCCTGCTTGACCGTGGTCACGCAGCCCAGCACCTGCCCTTCGCGCAGCCATTCGTGCGTGAAGTCCTGGTCGTCGGTGATGATCTCCAGCGGCAGGCCTTGCCGCGCGAGCTGGTTCAGGGCCGGCAACGCCCAGGTCGCGATGCTGTCGGCGTTGATGGCCAGCGAGATGCGCTCTTCCTCGCGCGTGCCGCCGGTCGAGCTGGGCGCGAGATCGCGCAGGTCGCGCTCCAGGTCCGCGCGCAGCAGCCTCAGCTGCTTGGTGTGCTTCAGCAGCAGGTGGCCGGCGGAGGTCGGCCTGAGCGGCCGGCTGCGCACCACCAGCACGGTGCCCACCATGGCTTCGAGGGCCCGCAACCTCTGCGATACCGCCGACTGCGTGACGTTGAGGCGCTGCGCGGCCCGCTCGAAGCCGCCTTCCTCCACGATGGCGGCAAGCGCCTCCAGGGCGGCCGGGTCGAAGGTCGTCATATAAGCAATCCTGATGCTGCCGCAGACAGTTTAATTTGGCTTTTGGTTTCGGGCCACCCGCCGCAAACTCCGGTCCCTATGAAGACACTCGTTCTCGGCGCCGGCATCATCGGCATCAGCACCGCCTGGCATCTCGCCGAACGCGGCCATGAGGTGATCGTGGTGGACCGCCAGCGCGACGCCGCCCTGGAAACGAGTTTCGCCAACGCCGCGCAGATCTCGGTGAGCTATTGCGAGCCCTGGGCCAACCGCCACGCGCCGGCCAAGCTGATCAAGTGGATCTTCCGCAACGATGCGCCGCTGCTGTTCCGCCCGCGGCTCGACTGGCGGCAATGGCGCTGGGGCCTGCAGTTCCTGGCCCAGTGCCATGACGCGGCCTTCGAACGCAACGTGCAGCAACTGGTGGCGCTGGGCGCGTACAGCCACGCCGCGCTGAAGGACGTGGTCGCGGCGACCGGCATCGAGTACAACCGTCTCGAGCGCGGCATCGCCCACTTCTACACCGACCAGAAGGCCTTCGACGACGCCGGCGCCGCCGCCGGGCTGATGCAGCGCTACGGCGTGGACCGCAAGGTGGTCAGCCGCGAGGAGCTGTTCGCGCTCGAGCCGGCCTTCCGCCACTTCGACGGCATCGTCGGCGGCACCTACACCGCCAGCGACGAGAGCGGCGACGCCCGCGTGTTCACGCAGCAGCTGGCCCGGCTGTGCGCCGCGCGCGGGGTGCAGTTCCTCTACGGCCAGGACATCGAGCGGCTGGAATCCGCCGGCGGCGCGATCCAGGCGGTGCGCATCCGCGACCGCGACACCGGCATCGTGCAGCGCCTGCAGGCCGACGACGTGGTCGTGGCCTGCGGTTCCTGGACGGCGCCGCTGCTGCGCCAGGTGGGCGTGGACCTGCCGATCTATCCCGGCAAGGGCTACAGCGCGACCTTCAAGCTGAAGAAGCCGGCCGACGCGCCCTTCGTGAGCAGCATCGACGACGAAGTGAAGGTTGCGATGAGCCGCCTGGGCGACGAGCTGCGCGTGGCGGGGACGATCGAAGTGTCCGGCTACGACGCCACGCTGGATTCGCGGCTGGCGCAGGACCGCTGCCGCATGCTGGCGCAGCGCATCGAGCGCGTGCTGCCTGGCGTGTGCGACACCCGGCCGCCGGAAGAAGGCGGCGACCCGCAGTTCTGGACCGGGCTGCGGCCGGCGACGCCGACCAACATCCCCTACATCGGCCGCACGAAGGTGGCGGGACTGTGGGTGAACGCCGGCCACGGGACGCTCGGATGGACGCACGGCGCCGGTTCGGGCAAGGCGATGGCGGAGCTGATCGGGGGAAGGATGCCGCGGATGAAGTTCGGCTTCTACGGGTTCGAGCCGCCGGCGCGCGGGTACGAGGCGGAAGGCGAGTTGTCGCTGCGCTGAGCGGCCCTTGTGTCGCGGTTCGGGCTGCGCCGCTCACCACGACCTACACGGGCCGGTAGGTCGTGGTGAGCCCGAAGGCGAACCGCGACACGGCTGCACGGCGCATCCGCGGCCCCTCACCCGTTCAACATCCCCCAGACCTTCGCCGGCGTCAGCGGCATCTGCGCCTGCCGCGCCGCGTCCTTCCGCCCCGCCCGCGCCAGGGCATCCGCCACCGCATTCACCACGCTGGGCGCCGCGCCGATCGTCCCCAGCTCGCCGACACCTTTCACCCCCAACGGATTGTTCTTGCACGGCACCGTCTCGTTCATCTCCGTGACGAACTCGCAGCCCACCACGTCCGCCCGCGGCGCCGCATAGTCCATCAGGCTGCCGGTCACCGGCTGGCCGCTCTGCGGGTCGTAGGCCATGTATTCCATCAGCGCCTGGCCCATGCCTTGCACCGCGCCGCCATCGAGCTGGCCGCGCACGATCATCGGGTTCACCACCCGGCCGACGTCGTTGACGCTGGAATAGCGCACCACCTGCACCGCGCCGGTCTGCGGATCGATCTCCACCTCGCTCACGTGGCAGCCGTTGGGCCAGCTCGGCCCCGCCACCGCGCTGGTGTGGTCGGTGAAGATGTGCTGCCCCGGCTGCTGCGCGGCCAGTTCGAACAGGTCGACGCCGAGGTCGGTGCCCTTCACGCTGAAGCGGCCGGCGGCGTACTCCAGGTCCGCGGCTGAGGCTTCCAGCGACTTCGCGGCCAGTTCGCGCGCGGCGTCCAGCGTCTTCTCCGCGCCCAGGTGCAGCGCCGAGCCGCCGGTGAACAGCGAACGGGAGCCCGCGCTGCCGAAGCCGTTGGCGCGGTCGGTGTCGCCCAGCACCACGCGCACCTTCTCGATGGGCACGCCGAACACGTCCACCACCAGCTGCGCCAGCGTGGTGGCGATGCCCTGCCCCATCTGGTTGACGGCGGAGAAGACCTCGATCACGCCGTCGGCCTTCACGTCCACCGTCACGCGTTCCTCGTAGACGTTGCCGCTGGTCCACTCCAGGAAGGTCGAGATGCCCAGCCCGCGCAGCTTGCCCGCCGCCTTGCTCTGCGCGTAGCGCTGCTCGAAGCCGCTCCAGTCCGCCAGGTCCAGGCCCTCGTCCATGATCTTCTCGAACTCGCCCACGTCGTACACCTGCCCCATCGCGTTCTTGTAGGGCATCTGCTGCGGCCGCACGAAGTTGCGCCGGCGCAGCGCGATCCGGTCGATGCCGGTCTGGCGCGCCGCCTCGTCCATCAGCCGCTCCATGATGAAGATCGCTTCCGGCCGCCCGGCGCCGCGGTAGGCGGCGGTCGATGCGGTGTTGGTCATCACGCAGCGGATGTGGAAGTCGATCACCGGCACGTCGTACACGCTGGTCTGCACCCAGGGGCCCACCACCATCGGGATCACCATGCCGGTGGCGGTCGCATAGGCGCCGACGTTGGCCAGCGTGCGCAAGCGCAGCGCGAGGATGCGGCCGGTGGCGTCGAGCGCGAGTTCGGCCTCGGCGCGCTGGTCGCGGCCGTGGAAGGACGAGAGGAATTCCTCGCTGCGGTCGGCGATCCACTTCACCGGGCGCTTGAGCGTCCAGGCGGCCCAGGCCGCGGCGGCGTCCTCGGGGTAGATGCCGGTCTTCATGCCGAAGCCGCCGCCGACGTCGCCCACCAGCACGCGCACCTTGTCGGCGCCGATGCCCAGGATGTCGGTGCCCAGCGAGTTGCGCACGCCGGACGGCATCTGGCTGCTCATGCGCAGCGTGAGCCGGCCGTCGTCCGCGACCCAGGCCAGCACCGAGCGCGGCTCGATCGACACCGCCGCCACCCGCTGGTTGACGACTGTGAGCTGCACGACGTGCGCCGCGGCCTTGAAGGCCTGGTCGCTGGCGGCGGCATCGCCGAAGCGCATCTCGGCCGCCACATTGTCGGGCGCCGCGTCGCACAGCACGGCCCCGCCGCCCGCCACCGCCGCCTGCAGGTCGACCACGTGCGGCAGTTCCTCGTATTCCACCCAGACGGCTTCGGCGGCGTCGCGCGCGGCCTGCAGCGTTTCGGCGACCACCAGCGCGACCGGCTCGCCGACGTAGCGCACGCGCTCGTGCGCCAGCGGCCGGCGCGGCGCGGTGGCCACGGGAGAGCCGTCGCCGCGCTTGAAGGCGGGATTGGTGGGGATGGCCTGCACGCCGGCCTGCACCAGCTCGGCGCCGGTGACCACCTTGACCACGCCGGGCAGGGCCGCGGCGTTGCCGGTGTCGATCGAGACGATGCGCGCGTGCGGATAGGGCGAGCGCACGAACACCGCGCGCAATTCGCCGGCCGGCACGACGTCGTCGGTGTACTGCCCCAGGCCCTTGAGCAGGCCCTCGTCCTCGATGCGCTTGACCGACCGGCCGCTGCCGAACTTGTTGGGGTTGTCCAGGGTGGCTGTGCTCATGGTGGCGAAGTCTCGCCGATTTCCGGCGCGACTGCAGCCAAGCCCGCTAACGCTGGCTGTCTCCGGTGATCTTGGCCGCCGTCCAGCGCAGCAGGTCGATCCACATCTGGCGCATCTCCGCGTCCAGCGGCGTGCGCAATGCATTCGAAAGTTCGATGGTCACCACCGGCACGCCCTTGTGCACGCCGCCGTAGTTGCCGAGCGACCCGGGGAAGATCCCTACCTGGTCCAGGTACAGCCGGCCCAGCCGCGAAGGCGGCACCGAGGGCCCGTCGAAGTCGAGCACGCCGTAGGGCGCGTGGATGGAGACGATCAGGTGGGGCTTGAACTTCTCCATCTGGTCGTGCAGGAAGCGCGTCTCCGGCTCGGACAGGGGCCTGGGCCCGGGCCAGCGGCGCGGGTCCTTGCCGGTGCGCTTTTGCCAGTAGACGGCGGCGTCACGCTGCCAGTTCGGCGTGGGGAAGTTGCGGTTCAGGTCGACGCCGTTGGCGTTCACCCGCTTGGGCGGACGGGCCACGAGGCCGTCCGGATTGAGCACCGGCAGGAAGCGCCAGTGCATGGGCTGCGGCATCGCCATCTGCTCGTCGCTCGCCAGCCGGATCCAGTGCAGCGCGACGGCGGAGGAAGACAGCTCGTCGCCGTGCATGCCGCCGATCACCAGCACCCGCACCTTGCCGTCGAGCGCGCCCACGTCGCGCGTGTAGATCGGGGTGCCCTGCACGGACTTCGCGCCGCTGTCGGCCAGCTTGGCGCCCTCGCACAGGGGGCGTGTCACGTTCGGCAGCTTGCCGACCAGGCGGTCGCAGGGCGTGGGCGCCGCGGCCTGCGCGCCCCCTGCGACGGCCAGCAGCGCCGCGCACCAGTACTTCTTCACTCGTCCTTCTCTCCTGCCTCGTACAGCGCCTCGCGCCCCATGCGGTCCAGGACCAGTTCGGCCGTCCAGGGCAGCATCAGCGAGCCGCAGCGGCTGTCGCGATAGAGCCGCTCCAGCGGCAAATGTTTCATCATGCTCTGGCCGCCGCAGGTGCGGATGGCCAGCCTCGCGATGTCGTTCGCGCCTTCCATCACGGTGTACTGTGCCGCATAAAGCCGCATCCTTTCGTCCTTCGACGGGTTCGGCCGCGCTTCCAGCACCGAGCGCAGGAAAATACTACGCATCTGCTCCAGCTGGATGCGCATCTGCGCCACCGCGATCTGCTTGGTGGGGTACATGCGGCGCTTGACCGGCGGCTCGCCCGGCACCTCGCCGCGCAGGTACCGCACCGTGAAATCGTAAGCGGCGTTGGCCAGGCCGAGGTAGGTGGGTGCCAGGGTGAAGAACATGGCCGGCCAGGTCTGCGCGCCCTTGAAGTAGACGCCGCGCGGCATGAGCTGCTCGTCGTCGCTGACGAAGACGTCCTGGAAGCTCAGGTTGCGGCTGACCGTGCCGCGCATGCCCAGCGGATTCCAGTCGCCGCTGATGGCGAAGCCGGCGCTGGTGGCGGGCACGGCCAGGTACAGCGTGTCGCGCGCGTCGGGCTTCTCGTCGCCCTTGTCCTCGGTGCACAGCACGCCATAGTAGTCGGCGGCGCCGGACAGCGAGGCGAAGATCTTGCGCCCATTGACCAGCCAGCCGCCGTCCACCTTGCGCGCCGTGGTGCCGAAGGGCGCGCGGCCGGCGGCGGCGGCGCTGCCTTCGGAGAAGGGCTGCGCATAGATCGCGCCGTCCCGCACCACCCGGCGGAAGTGCAGCCTGCGGCGCTGCGCGTGTTCGGCGCGCTGCGTCTCCGTCATCGGGATGCCGTCGGCCAGCACGCCGGTCCACATCGTGGAGCAGATGTGCATGTTGTAGGTGAGCGCGGTGGCGCCGCAGAAGCGGCCGATCTCCGCGGCGACCATCATGTAGGTCGCGTAGTCGGCGCCCAGGCCGCCCTCGCCCTCCGGCACGCACAGCTTCAGGAAGCCGGCGCTGCGCAGGTCCTCGTAGTTGGGGAAGGGAAAGCTCGCCTCCTCGTCCCACTGTGCGGCGCGCGCCGCGAACCGGTCGCGCCCGAGTTCGTGGGCCAGCGCCAGCAGCGAGCGCTGCTTCGCGGTGAAGGCGTGGTCGCCGACGGCGGGTGTGAAGCTCAGGCCGGGCGGTGCGTCCATGCGGTCTCCTGGTCGGGTGCGTCAGTGCAGCAGGGCTTCGGGCAGCTCGAGGAAGTTGAGCAGCAGAGCGTCGAACTCGTCCGGCGCCTCGAGGTTCTGCAGGTGGCCCACGCCCTTCATCTCGTAGTAGGTGCTGTTGGGAATGGCCTCGGCCATCTTCTTCATCACCGCCGGCGGCGCGTTCCGGTCGTGCTCCCCGGACAGCAGCAGCGTGGGCACCAGGATGTTGCCCAGGTTGGCGCGGCGGTCGAAGGTGAGGATGCACTCGAGCGCGCGCCGGTAGGTGGCCGCGGGCACCAGGCCCATGCAGTGGGTCGCCAGCCGCACGCCCTCCGGCAGCGAACCGGGGCCGACCATCTGCGGCACCAGTGTTTCGGCGAGCTCCGCCATGCTCTTGCCGGCGTCCAGCGGCGCGGTGCGCTGCGCGATGAACTCGCGCTGCCAGTCGCCATCGGGCTTGCCGAAGGCCGGCGAGGTGCCGCACAGCACCAGCCGCCTGACCAGGTCCGGCCGGCGCGCCACCACCTCCTGCGCCACCATGCCGCCCATGCTGTGCCCGAGCAGGATCACCTGCTCGCACTTGAGCGATTCGATCAGCCGGATGCAGCTGGCGGCCAGGCCCTTGAAGGTGTAGGGCTCGATCGGCGCGCTGTGGCCGTAGCCGGGCATGTCCCAGGCCACGGCGCGAAAGCCGGCGGTGGCCAGCGTCTCCACCTGCGGCGCGAAGGCGAGGTGGCCGCCGCCGATGCCGTGCAGCATCAGCACCGTGGGGCCGCCGCCCAGCGTGGTGAAGGCGGGGGTCGCGGTCACAGGAGCTTCCCCGCGTCGACGACGACGGCGCCGTCCAGGCGGATCGTGCACTGGCGCAGGGGCAGGTCGAAGTGGCCGAGCGTGTGCCGTCCCGCGACCTCGTTGGCGCCGGTGCTGTAGAGGAAGTTGCCGGCAAAGGCGCGCAGCTCGGTGCCGTTGAAGTCGCGCTTGTCGTACAGCGCCATGCTGTCCCAGCGCGCGGCGTGGTTCAGGCCGTAGCCGACGTGGCTGACCGCATACGCATTCCGGCCGGAATGCGATCCTGGTCCTGCCTCGTGGCCCTCCCAGGCGGCGATGTAGCTGCGCATCAGGTCGGCGTCGAGGCCGCTGCCTTCGATGCGCGTGACGTAGTCGTTCTCCACCCGCAGCGTGACGGGCTTTTCCAGGTAGCGCTTGAAGGTGAGGTTGACGTCGCCCTCGGCCAGCACCAGGGCGCCGTTGACGCTGCCGGCCGCGGGGAAGGCGAGCGCGATGCCGCCCGGCCAGTGGGTCATGGTGCCGGGCCGGCTGGTGTAGCCCCAGTTGCCGCCGCACGCCGCGCCCTGCAGGGAAATGGTGAGGTCGGTGCCGGCAGGCGAGGTGACGCGCATTTCGCGCGCCGCGCGCAGCCGCTTGACGTGGTCCTTCACCAGCGGCTCGAGCGTGTCGTCGGGCACCAGGCGCGCCAGCGCCTCGGGGTGCTCGTTGCTCACGTAGAGGACGCGCGCGCCGCCCTTGAGGATGGCGGGCAGTTCCGGTGCATGCATCAGCCCTTCGACCGTGCAGTCCACCACCAGCGTGCTGCCGGCCAGGGCCGAGATCACGGGCGCGATCTGCCGCAGCACGGGCGAGGCGCCGGTGCTGCGCGCCACCGGCATGCCGGCGGTGAAGACGCTGGGGAGGACGATGCTGAAGACCTGGGCGCCGCGGCGGGCGGCGGCCAGGCGGGCGAGTTCCGGCAGGACCGGCCGGCTCTGGCTTTCGCCGAGGACGGCGACGGTGTCGCCCTTGCCCACGGAACAACGGCCCAGCACGGCTTCGAAAGCGTCCAGCCACGCGGGTTCGATGGTTTCCTGGAGCATGTCCGTGGCGGTCCCTGGGTTGTGGACCATAATACATGAAATTTCATGCAATCCGGATCCCGATGAACCCGCCGCGCCAGGCCCAGCCGCCGAGCTTCTCCGTCCAGGAATTCCGGGCGGCGCTCGGCATGTTCGCCACCGGCGTGACCATCGTCACCGCGCGCACGGCCGAAGGCCAGGTCGTCGGCCTCACGGCAAACTCCTTCAATTCGGTGTCGCTGTCGCCGCCGCTGGTGCTGTGGAGCCTGTCGCGCGCGGCCGCTTCCATGGTGGTGTTCAGCGCCGGCTCGCATTACGCGATCAACGTGCTGGCCGCCGACCAGAAGGCGCTGGCCGAACGGTTC
Source organism: Ramlibacter sp. (assembly GCA_022844525.1). GTDB lineage: Bacteria > Pseudomonadota > Gammaproteobacteria > Burkholderiales > Burkholderiaceae_C > Ramlibacter. The sequence goes on along the minus strand of JALHLO010000065.1, from coordinate 6,363 downwards.
GCCGCCCGCGGCGCCGACCGCTGGAACGGCGTGACCTTCGACACCGGCGCCGGCGGCGCCCCGCTGCTGCACGGCGCCGCCGCCACCTTCGAATGCTTCAACCGCAGCCGCTACGAGGAAGGCGACCACGTGATCTTCGTCGGCGAGGTGGAACGCTGCGCCCATCGCGCCGGCGCGTCGCCGCTGCTGTTCCACGGCGGGCGCTACTTCACGGAGCATCCGTTGTGAGCCACGACCGGTTCGTCGATGGTTACCTCGGCTACCTGCTGGGACAGGCCAACCACGCGTTGTACAAGAACTTCGACCGCCAGGTGCGGGCGGCGGGCCTGAGCTCGATCGAATGGCGCGTGCTCGCCACCCTGCACGACAGCGCGCCGCTGACCGTGAGCCAGCTCGCGCACGAAGTGCTCGCCAAGCAGCCCACGGTGACCAAGCTGGTGCAGCGCATGGCCGAACAGGGCTGGGTGACGTTGCTGGCGGACCCGGCCGACCAGCGCCGCACCATGGTGACGGCCAGCACGGCGGGCAAGAAGCTGGTGAAGCCCCTGCTGGAAAAGGCGCGGGCGCACGAGTCCGAAATGCTGCGGACGCTGGCGGTATCGGAGCAGGCGGCGCTGAAGAAGCTGCTGGCGAAACTGGCGGGCCGGTGAGGCGCAGCCGCGCTCGTTACCATCGCCCGATGCGCGAACGCAAAGAACACCTCGACGCCCTCGCCCTTTCCCTGCTGGTCGCCTGCTGCCTGTTCTGGGGCTTCCAGCAGATCCTGATCAAGACCACCGTGGCCGAAGTGCCGCCTCTGTGGCAGGCCGCGATCCGCTTCGTCGGCGCGACGGCGCTGCTGTGGCTGTGGTGCATGGTGCGGCGCATCCCCCTGTTCGAGCGGGACGGCACGCTCCAGGCCGGACTGCTGGCCGGCGCGCTGTTCGCCGGCGAGTTCACCTGCATCTACCTCGGGTTGCGCGACACCGCCGCGTCGCGCCTGACGGTGTTCCTCTACACCTCGCCCTTCGTGGTGGCGCTGCTGCTGCCGCGGGTGGTGCCCTCGGAGAAGCTGCGCCGCGTGCAATGGGTAGGCCTGGTGATCGCCTTTGCCGCCGTGGCGCTGGCGTTCAGCGAGGGCTTCACCGGCAGCAGCACGCCGCGCCAGCTGCGCGGCGACGCGCTCGCGCTGGCGGCCGGGGTCCTGTGGGGCCTGACCACGCTGGTGATCCGCGGATCGAAGATGGCCACGTCCTCGGCGGAGAAGACGCTGTTCTACCAGGTGGCGGTCACCGCCGCGGTGGCGCCGCTGCTGTCGCTGGCGCTGGGCGAGACCTGGTCGCTGCGCTACTCGGGCCAGGCCTGGGTCTCGATCGCGCTGCAGACGGTGATCGGCGCCTTCGCCAGCTACCTCGCCTGGATGTGGTTGCTGCGGCACTACCCGGCCACGCAGCTGTCCTCCTTCACCTTCCTCACGCCGCTGTTCGCGCTGCTGTTCGGCGTGCTGCTGCTCGATGAGCGCCTCACGATCCAGCTGCTGGTCGCGCTGACGGCGGTTGCCGCCGGGATCGTGCTGGTGAATCGCAAGGCCTTGCCAAAGGGGGCTTCCTCGTAGGTCGCCGGTGAGCGCGCGCAGCGCCGAACCGCGACATGCGATTCTTGCCGCGGTTCGCCTGCGGGCTCACCACGACCTACAGTCCGATCTGGTGGGGTTTGCGGGCGGGGGCGGGTGACGCCGCCTGCTGCGTGGCCAGCTGCGCCTGTTCCTGCGCCACCAGCTTGGCCAGCGTCGTGCGGAAGTGCGACAGCGCCGCATCGGAGGCGATCGCCTGCAGCTCGAACGCGGGATCGGCGTCGATCACCCCCTGCTGCGCCTCGATCAGGTGCTTGTCTTCCAGGAAGCCCTCGATCAGGCTGCCGTGCAGCGAACGCGAGATCCCGTGGTCCTCGCCTTCCCAGTTGTTCAGGTAGGTCCAGAAGAAGTGCGTGGTGCGGCGCGTCTCCGGCGTCATGAACTGGCAGTTGCGGTATTCCTTGGTCCCCTCCCGGTTGCCCTGCTCCGAGCCGCTGCCGGCCGGCGAGAACATCGACTCCAGGAAGAAGATGCCGGGGATGTGCATGTGGCCGATGTTGCGGCGGTCCACGTTCTTCCCTTTCAGGTCCGCCGGCAGCACCTTGTCGTGGAAGGGCGGCGGCGGCGCGTCCATGTGCCAGCGTTCCACGCGGAAGCCGCGCGGCAGGCGCTCCACGGCCACCGGCCTGGTCTTGTACGCGTACTCCTCGGAGCCGCCCAGCGTCCTGGTGTGCACGAAGGCCAGGTGCGCGAAGTCCGACAGGTTGTCGACGATCAGCAGCCAGTTGGCCCGGTAGTGCATGTAGCCGGGCACGCCCTGCCACTGCGGATCGCGCAGGTAAGGGAAGTCGATGATCTGCGCCGGGTCGGCCAGGGCCGGGTCGCCCATCCAGATCCATACGAGGTGGTCCTTCTCGATCACCGGATAGCTCTTCACGCCCAGCCTGGCCGGCACCACGTCCTGCCCGGGGATCTGGATGCACTTGCCGCTCGGGTCGAACTTCAGCCCGTGGTACATGCAGCGCACGCAATCGCCTTCGCGCCGGCCCAGGTGCAGCGGCACGCCGCGGTGGCAGCAGCGGTCCCGCAACGCCACGACCTTGCCGGACTCGGACTTGTACAGCAGCACCGCCTCCTCGAGGAGGGTGCGCGCGAACAGGCGGCCGTCGGCCAGCTCGTGGTCCCAGGCGGCGACGTACCAGCAATTCTTCAGGAACATGGGGTTCTCCTGGGCCGGGCAGCCCCTGGGCGAAAGGACAATCCTAGGAAACACCCGGGCGCGCATCAACCGGCTGCCGTGGCCGCTGTGTTCCGGATCCTGAACGATGAACTGGGACGACTTCGACGCTTTCTGCCAGGTGGTCGACCACGGCGGCTTCAGCGCGGCGGCCCGCGCGCTCGACCGCCCGAAGTCCAGCCTCAGCGCTTCGGTGTCGCGGCTGGAGGCCGAACTGAACACGCGGTTGCTGGAGCGCACCACGCGCCAGCTGCGCCTGACCGAAGCGGGCGAATCGCTCTATCGCGACATCTCCAGGCCCTTCGCGCAGCTGCGGGAAAGCGCGCTCGACGCGCTGGCACAGGGCACGGCGGTGCAAGGCACCCTGCGGGTCGCCGCGCCCTACGAGTTCGGCGCGCACCACCTGGCGTCGGTCGCCTGCCGGCTGATGCGCGAGCATCCGCACCTCAAGGTGCACATCGACGTGGAGCATGCGCGGGTGGCGCTGTTCGAGCGCAACTACGACCTCGTGTTCTCGGCGCTGGAGCACAGCTTCGCGCCGGCGACGGTGGTGACGAAGCGGGTCTACTCGCTGGAGCGCGGCCTGTTCGCGTCGCCCGACTTGCTGGCCGGCCACGCGCCGCCGGAGCATCCCGAGGAACTGAACGCCCTGCCCTTGCTGGCCGGCAGCGAGGACCAGGGCTGGTCCTTCAGCCAGGCCGATGGCGCGAGTGCCGAAGTGGAAGTGCGCAACCCGCGCCTGCGCAGCGGCAATGCGGAGATCCGGCTGAAGGCAGCGATCGCGGGGATCGGCGTGGCGCGCATCACGTCGACCTTCTGCGCCGGCGCGGTGGCCGAGGGCAGGCTGGTGCCGGTGTTGCCGCAGTGGACGTGTGCGCCGCTGCGGATCCACGCGCTGCTGCCGGGGCGCAGGCTGGTGGCGGCGAAGGTGCGGGCTTTCCTGGAGCTGGTGGAAGAGGAGGCGAAGGGGAGACTCTGAAGGTGTCGCGGTTCGGCGCTGCGCGCGCTCACCACGACCTACGAGGCGGGCATCCCCGTAGGTCGTGGTGAGCCCGCAGGCGAACCGCGACACGCGGCGCTCACGCCGTCGCCCGCTCCGTCGCGAACCGCACATACCACTCCAGGCTCTGCGGATTCGCCATCGCATCCCGGTTCACCACCTTCTCGATCGGCTGTCCCAGCAGCAGCTTCTTGATCGGCAGCTCCTGCTTCTTGCCGGAAAGCGTGCGCGGGATCTCCGGCACCTGCAGGATCGCATCGGGCACGAAGCGCGGGCTCAGGGCGGTGCGGATCGCGCCGGCGATCTTCGCCTTCATCGCCGCATCGAGCGCATGGCCCGGCCGCAGCACCACGAACAGCGGCATGTAGCTTTCGCGTCCCAGGTACTCCAGGTCCACCACCATGGAGTCCAACACCTCGGGCAGCGCTTCCACCGCGCTGTACAGCTCGCTGGTGCCCATGCGCAGCCCGTGGCGGTTGATGGTCGCGTCGCTGCGGCCGTAGATGATGCAGCCGCCCTCGTGCGTGACCTTGAGCCAGTCGCCGTGGCGCCAGACGCCCGGGTACATGTCGAAGTAGCTGGAGAGGTAGCGCTTGTTGCCCTCGTCGTTCCAGAAGTACAGGGGCATCGACGGGATCGGCTTGGTGCACACCAGCTCGCCCACTTCGCCGATCACCGGCTGCCCCTGCTCGTTCCAGGCTTCGACCGACGCCCCCAGCTCGCGGCACTGCATCTGCCCCGGCACCTGCGGCAGTTCGCGGTTGCCGCCGATGAAGGCGCCGGCGAAGTCGGTGCCACCGGAGATGTTGCACCACCAGATGTCCGGCGTGCCCAGCCTGGCGAACTCGCGCGTGCCCCAGCGCTGCGCGTCCTCCGACAGCGGCGAGCCGGTGGTGCCCAGCGCGCGCACCGTCTTCAGTCCCGGGTATCGCGACAGGTCCACGCCGGCCTTCAGGCAGTTGGCGAAAAAGGCGGCGCCGGCGCCGAAGAAGGTCACGCCGAGGTCGGCGGCGAAGCGCCACAGCGCGTCCCAGTCCGGGTTCTCCTTGCTGCCACCCGGGTTGCCGTCGTAGAGGCAGCAGGTGGTGCCGCTCAGCAGCCCGGCGAGCTGCGCGTTCCACATCACCCAGCCGGTGGAGCTGTACCAGTGGTAGCGCTCGCCCCAGCTGTTGCGGTCGTAGCTGCAGCCGATGTCGTTGTGCAGGGTGCCCGCGCCCAGCATCACCAGCACGATGCCGCCGTGGCCATGCACGATCGGCTTGGGCAGGCCGGTGGTGCCGCTCGAATAGACGATCCACAGCGGGTGGTCGAAGGGCAGCCACGTCGGCTCGAAGGCATCGACTTCGGGGCCGCTGCGCGCGATGGTCGCGCTCCAGTCGGTGCCGGCCGGCAGCGACTGCGCGGGCAGGCCCAGGTTGCGGTGGATCACCACGTGCTTCACCGAAGGCAGTGCCGCCACGAGTTCCGCCACCACGCCGGTGCGGTCGAAGTCGCGGCCGCCGTAGCTGACGCCGTCGCAGGCGATCAGCATCTTCGGCTCGATCTGCTTGAAGCGATCCAGCACCGCGTGGGTCCCCATGTCCGGCGCGCACAGGCTCCAGATGCCGCCCAGGCTCACCACCGCGAGGAAGGCCACCATCGCTTCCGGGATGTTCGGCAGGTAGGCCGCCACGCGGTCGCCCGGCTGCAGGCCCTGTTCGCGCAGGTGCAGCGCCAGCGAGGCGACCTGCCGCCGCAGCTCCGGCCACGACAGCTCGCGCTGCTGCCCCTTTTCGTTGCGGCTGATGATGGCGGGGAAGCCCGCCGCATGCGCGGGCTCCACGTGCCGGAACACCTGGCGCGCGTAGTTGAAGCGGGCGCCCTCGAACCATTTCGCGCCGGGCATCTTCGTCTCGTCGAGCACCTGCCGGTGCGGCGTGGGCGACTGCAGCCCGAAGTAGTCCCAGATGCTCTGCCAGAAGGCCGGCAGGTCGCGCACCGACCACTCCCACAGGCCCTGGTAGTCGTCGAAGGACAGGCCGCGGGTGTCGCGCAGCCACTGCTGGTACAGGCGGATCTGGGGAACGTACGGTGCGGCACTCATGCGCGGCAGATTAGCATCGGCACCTGCGCGTCCCAACGGAGGTTTTCCCATGGCAAGGAAGTTCGTCGACCTGTCCATCTACCTCGAGAACGACGTGGTGTCGGACCCGCCGGCCTTCGCGCCGAAGATCGAGTACTTCACGCACGAGAACACCGTGGGGCAGATCGAATCCTTCTTCCCCGGACTGCAGAAGGGCGACCTCCCCGACGGCGAAGGCTGGGCCGTCGAGCGCGTGACGCTTTCCACCCACAACGGCACCCACCTGGATGCGCCCTACCACTTCCACTCCACCATGAACCGCAAGCTGGGGGAGCGGGAGCGCGCCATCGCCATCGACGAGGTGCCGCTGGAATGGTGCTTCCAGCCGGGCGTGAAGCTGGACTTCCGCCACTTCCCCGACGGCTACGTGGTCAGCGCGGCGGACGTCGCGGCGGAACTCCAGCGCGTGGGCCACACGCTGCAGCCGCTGGAGATCGTGGTGGTCAACACCC
>JALHLO010000064.1 GCA_022844525.1 Ramlibacter sp. | reverse complement strand
CATCTGGCCCTCGTCGGAGAAGCGCAGGATCATCTCCTTGGCTTCCTGGTTGCTCACCACGCGCTTGAGGATGCCGTCGAGGATGAAGTACTGCTCCATCTCGTGCACGCCCTGGTTCAGCAGGGCCTCGCCCTTCTGGCAATCCACCACCACCAGCAGGGGTTCCAGTTCCGCCATCTGGGCGGCGGTCATGGCCTTCAGCGCCACGTTGTGGGCCAACTGCACGCGTATGACGTTGCGTTCCGGGTGCTGGTCGATCGATGACATTTTTTCGGGAGCGGGGATTCCACCTAGGCGGTCATGCAATTTTTCGAAAATTGACCGCAGTCAAGAGGGTTTGCGCAAGGCGACTCCTACCATTCTCGCACTCTCAAACCAGGACCTTCAGACCATGACCACCGACACGCAGGATCGCGAGCAGACCGACGGCTTCCACCTCGTCATCGACGCGCTGAAGCTGAACGACATCGACACGATCTTCGCCCTGCCCGGCATCCCGATCACCGACTTCCTGCGCATCTCGCAGGCCGAGGGCATGAAGGTCATCTCGTTCCGCCATGAACAGCACGCGGGCAACGCCGCCGCGGCCGCCGGCTTCATCACCGGCAAGCCCGGCATCTGCTTCACGGTGTCCGCGCCGGGCTTCCTCAACGGCCTGACCGCGCTGGCGAACGCCACCACCAACTGCTTCCCCATGATCCTGGTCTCCGGCTCCAGCGAGCGCGAGATCGTCGACCTGCAGCAGGGCGACTACGAGGAGATGGACCAGCTGGCCATCGCCAAGCCGCTGTGCAAGGCGGCCTTCCGCGTGCTGCACGCGGAAGACATCGGCGTGGGCATCGCGCGGGCGATCCGTGCCGCCGTGTCCGGCCGCCCCGGCGGCGTGTACCTGGACCTGCCCGCCAAGCTGTTCGCGCAGAGCATGGACAAGGAAGCGGGCAGGAAGTCGCTGATCAAGGTCGTCGACCCGGCGCCGAAGCAGATTCCCGCCCCCGACGCCGTCAAACGCGCCGTCGACCTGCTGAAGTCCGCGAAGAAGCCGCTGGTGATCCTGGGCAAGGGCGCCGCCTATGCGCAGGCCGATGCCGAGATCAAGGCCTTCGTCGAGAAGAGCGGCATCCCCTACCTGCCGATGTCCATGGCCAAGGGCCTGCTGCCGGACAACCACAGCCAGTCCGCCTCCGCCGCGCGCTCCTACGTGCTGGCCGAGGCCGACGTGGTGATGCTGGTGGGCGCGCGCCTGAACTGGCTGCTGTCGCACGGCAAGGGCAAGACCTGGGGCGCCGAAGGCGCCAAGGCCGCCGGCAAGCAGCAGTTCATCCAGGTCGACATCTCCCCGACGGAAGCCGACAGCAACGTCGCGATCGCCGCGCCGGTGATCGGCGACATCGGCTCCTGCATCGCCGCCTTCAACCAGGCCATGGGCTCCGGCTGGAGCAAGCCGCCGTCCGACTGGACCGGCGCGATCGCCGAGCGCAAGGACAAGAACCTCACCAAGATGGCCGAGACGCTGGCGAAGAACCCGCCGGTGATGAACTTCCACAGCGCCCTGAACGTCATCAGGAACACGGTCAAGGAGAACCCCAAGGCCTACCTGGTCAACGAAGGCGCCAACGCGCTGGACTTCACGCGCTCCATCGTCGACATGTACGAGCCGCGCCGGCGACTGGACGTGGGCACCTGGGGCATCATGGGCATCGGCATGGGCTTCGCCGTCGCGGCCGCCGCCGTCACCGGCGAGCAGGTGATCGCGGTGGAAGGCGACAGCGCCTTCGGCTTCAGCGGCATGGAAGTGGAAACGATCTGCCGCTACAACCTGCCGGTGTGCATCGTCGTGATGAACAACAACGGCATCTACAAGGGCACCGACGTCAACCCGCGCGGCGACGCGATGGCCCCCACGCAGTTCGTGAAGAACGCGCGCTACGACATGATGATGCAGGCCTTCGGCGGCGTCGGCGTGGTGGCGAAGAACCCCGAGGAACTGAAGAAGGCGCTGGACGAAGCCGTGGCTTCCCGCAAGCCGACGCTGATCAACGCGCTGATCGACGAAAGCGCGGGCACGGAGAGCGGCCGCATCACCAGCCTGAACCCGGCAGCCGCGAAGAAGAAGTGATCCGCGGCGGGACGAGTTTCGAAACTTAAGCGATAGGAAGACAAATGGGCAAAGCACTCGACGGCGTCAAGATCCTCGATTTCACGCACGTGCAATCGGGTCCCACCTGCACCCAGCTGCTGGCGTGGTTCGGCGCGGACGTGATCAAGGTGGAGAAGGCGGGTGAAGGCGATGCCACGCGCGGGCAGCTGCGCGACATCCCCGACGTGGACAGCCTCTACTTCACGATGCTGAACCACAACAAGCGCTCCATCACCCTGGACACCAAGAACCCCAAGGGCAAGGAAGTGCTGATCGAGCTGATCAAGCAGTGCGACGTGCTGGTGGAGAACTTCGCCCCCGGCGCGCTGGACCGCATGGGCTTCTCCTGGGAACGCATCCAGCAGATCAACCCGCGCATGATCATGGCGTCGGTCAAGGGCTTCGGCCCCGGCCCCTACGAGGACTGCAAGGTGTACGAGAACGTCGCCCAGTGCGCGGGCGGCGCCGCCTCCACCACCGGCTTCGACGACGGCCCCCCGCTGGTCACCGGCGCGCAGATCGGCGACTCCGGCACCGGCCTGCACCTGGCGCTGGGCATCGTGACCGCGCTGTTCCAGCGCGAGAAGACCGGCCGCGGCCAGAAGGTGCTGGCGGCCATGCAGGACGCCGTGCTGAACCTGTGCCGCGTGAAGCTGCGCGACCAGCAGCGCCTGGAGCGCAAGAAGGTGCTGGAGGAGTACCCGCAGTACCCCGAGCAGGAATTCGGCGAGGCCGTGCCGCGCGCGGGCAACGCTTCCGGCGGCGGCCAGCCGGGCTGGATCCTCAAGTGCAAGGGCTGGCAGCACGATCCCAATGCCTACATCTACTTCATCACGCAGGCGCCCGTGTGGGCGTCCATCTGCAAGGTGATCGGCGAGGAGACCTGGATCACCGACCCGAGCTACGCCACGCCCAAGGCGCGCCTGCCGCACCTGAAGACGATCTTCTCGCGCATCGAGGAGTGGACCAAGACCAAGACCAAGTTCGAGGCGATGGAGATCCTCAACAAGTACGACATCCCCTGCGGCCCGATCCTGTCCATGAAGGAGATCGCCGAGGAGCCCGCGCTGCGCGCCACCGGCACCGTCGTGGAAGTCGACCACCCCACCCGCGGCAAGTACCTGACCGTCGGCAACCCGATCAAGATGTCCGACAGCGAGACCGAGGTGAAGCGCTCCCCCCTGCTGGGCGAGCACACCGAGGAAGTGCTGGCCCAGCTGGGCTACGGCAAGGACCAGATCGCAGAACTGCGCGCGGCCAAGGTCATCTGACCCCGGCCGGATCCGAAGAGACAACTTTCATTTACCAAGGAGCCACACATGGCCAACTTCCAAGGCGACAAGAACAAGGTCCGCGCGATCCTGGACGCGGTGAAAAAAGAGGGCCGCGATTCCTTGACCGCGCCCGAGGGCAAGCTGGTGTGCGATGCCTACGGCATCAACGTGCCCAAGGAAGGCGTGGTCTCCAGCGCCAAGGAAGCGATGAGCCTGGCCTCGTCCATGGGCTTCCCGGTGGTGATGAAGATCGTCTCCCCGGACATCCTGCACAAGACCGAGGCCGGCGGCGTGATCGTCGGCGTCAAGAGCGCCGATGACGCGGCCACCGCGTACGACACCATCATCGCCAACGCGAAGAAGTACAAGGCGGATGCCAAGGTCGTCGGCGTGCAGGTGCAGCAGATGATCAAGGGCGGCCAGGAAACCATCATCGGCACCATGACCGACGACAGCTTCGGCAAGCTGGTCGCCTTCGGCATGGGCGGCGTGCTGGTGGAAGTGCTCAAGGACGTGACCTTCCGCCTGGCCCCGGCCACGCGCGAGGACGCCGCCTCGATGCTGGACGGCATCCAGGCCGCCGAGATCCTCAAGGGCGTGCGCGGCGCCAAGCCGGTCAACCGCGAGGCGCTGCAGGACACCATCGTGCGCGTGTCGCAGCTGGTCACCGACTTCCCGGAAATCTCCGAGATGGACCTGAACCCGGTGTTCGCCTCGGACGAAGGCGCGATCGCGGCCGACGTGCGCATCGTGCTGAACTTCGACCAGAAGCCGGCGCGCTTCCGCCCGGACGAGAAGGCGGTCGTCACCTCGATGAAGCGGATCATGCAGCCGAAGGCGGTGGCCGTGGTCGGCGCTTCCAACGAGTCCGGCAAGATCGGCAACTCGGTGATGAAGAACCTGATCAACGGCGGCTACCAGGGCAAGATCTATCCGATCAACCCGAAGGACCCCGAAGTGATGGGCCTGAAGGCCTACAAGAGCGTCAAGGACGTCCCGGACGAGATCGACACGGCCGTGTTCGCGGTGCCCGCCAAGTTCGTCGCCAGCGCGCTCAAGGAATGCGGCGAGAAGAAGATCGCCGGCGCGATCCTGATCCCCTCGGGCTTCGGCGAGACCGGCAACATCGAAGGCCAGGAAGAACTGCAGCGCATCGGCCGCGAGTACAACATCCGCCTGATGGGCCCGAACATCTACGGCTTCTACTACACGCCGGCCAACCTGTGCGCCACCTTCTGCACGGCCTACGACGTCAAGGGCTCCACCGCCCTGTCCTCGCAGTCCGGCGGCATCGGCATGGCCATCATCGGCTTCTCGCGCTCCGCCAAGATGGGCGTGTCGGCCATCGTGGGTCTCGGCAACAAGTCGGACATCGACGAGGACGACCTGCTTCTCTTCTTCGAACAGGACGACAACACCAAGGTGATCGCCCAGCACTGCGAGGACCTGAAGGACGGCCGCGCCTTCGCCGAGGTCGCCAAGCGCGTCTCGAAGAAGAAGCCGGTGATCATGCTCAAGGCCGGCCGAACCGCCATGGGCGCGGCAGCCGCCGCCTCGCACACCGGCGCCGTCGCCGGCACCGACAAGATCTACGAGGACGTGCTCAGGCAGTCCGGCGTGATCCGCGCCCGCAGCCTGCGCCAGATGCTGGAGCTGTCGCGCGGCGTGCCGATCCTGCCCACGCCCAAGGGCGAGAACGTGGTGATCATCACCGGCGCCGGCGGTTCGGGCGTGCTGCTGTCGGACGCCTGCGTCGACAACGGCCTGCAGCTGTTCAAGCCGATGCCGGACGACCTGGACGCCGCCTTCCGCAAGTTCATCCCCCCCTTCGGCGCGGCCGGCAACCCGGTGGACATCACCGGCGGCGAGCCGCCCATCACCTACGTGAACACGGTGCGCCTGGGCCTGGAGGACGACCGCATCCACGCGCTGATCCTGGGCTACTGGCACACCATCGTCACGCCGCCCATGGTCTTCGCCCGCAACATGGTCGAAGTCGTCAACGAGATGAAGAAGAAGGGCAAGGTCAAGCCGGTGGTGGCATCGCTGGCCGGCGACGTGGAAGTCGAGGAAGCCGCGCAGTACCTGTACGAGAACGGCATCCCGGCCTACGCCTACTCCACGGAGCTGCCGGTGGAAGTGCTCGGCGCCAAGTACCAGTGGGCCCGCTCCGCCGGCCTGCTGAAGTAGGCGAGGCAAGATGGCTGGACATCGCGTCATCCCCATTGCCGCGGCCGCCGCGCTCCCCTTGCGGGAGCGCAAGCGCCAGGGTCCCAAGGGCCGCCAGCCCTCGGACCAGGCGCTGGCCGAAGTGCGGCAGCTGCTCGGTGACGCGTCGCGCCAGAGCGACCTGCTGATCGAGCACCTGCACAAGCTGCAGGACCATTTCGGCCACCTCTCGGCCGCGCATCTCTCCGCCCTGGCGCAGGAGATGCGCCTCGCCCAGAGCGAGGTGTACGAGGTCGCGTCCTTCTACCACCACTTCGACATCGTCAAGGAAGGCGAGGAGGCGCCGCAGGCGCTGACGGTGCGCGTCTGCGACGGCCTGTCCTGCGAGCTGGCGGGCGCGCAGCAGCTGCTGCAGAAGCTGCCCGCCATCCTCGGGCGCGAAGTGCGCGTGATCGCCGCGCCCTGCATCGGCCGCTGCGAGCAGGCGCCCGCCGCCGTGGTGGGCCAGAACCCGGTGCCGTGCGCCACGACGCAGAAGGTCGCCGAATGCGTCAAGGAAGGCGCCACCCGGCACGAGCCGGAGGGCTACACCGGCCTGTCGCAGTACCGCGCCGCAGGCGGCTACAAGACGCTGCAGCAGTGCCTGGCGGGCGAGCGCGATGTGGAAGCCGTCATCAAGGTGATGGAGGCCTCCGGCCTGCGCGGCCTCGGCGGCGCGGGCTTCCCGGCCGGCCGCAAGTGGCGCATCGTGCGCAACGAGCCGGCGCCGCGCCTGATGGCGGTGAACATCGACGAGGGCGAACCGGGGACCTTCAAGGACCGCGTCTACCTCGAACGCGATCCGCACCGCTTCCTGGAAGGCATGCTGATCGCCGCCTGGGCGGTGGGCATCGCCAAGATCTTCATCTACCTGCGCGACGAGTACCACGGCTGCCGCTCGCTGCTGGAACAGGAGCTCGCGCGCCTGAAGGCCGACCCGCTGGGCAAGCAGCTGCCGGAGATCGAGCTGCGCCGCGGAGCCGGTGCCTACATCTGCGGCGAAGAGTCCGCGATGATCGAATCCATCGAAGGCAAGCGCGGCATGCCGCGCCTGCGCCCGCCTTACGTGGCGCAGGTGGGCCTGTTCGGGCGGCCGACGCTGGAGCACAACTTCGAGACGCTGTACTGGGTGCGCGACCTGCTGGAGCGCGGCCCGGAATGGTTCGCCTCGCAGGGCGCCAACGGCCGCAAGGGGCTGCGCTCCTTCTCCGTGTCGGGCCGCGTGCGCAACCCGGGCGTGAAGGTGGCGCCGGCCGGCGTGACCATCCAGGAGCTGATCGACGAGTACTGCGGCGGCATGGCCGACGGGCACAAGTTCTACGCCTACTTGCCGGGCGGCGCCTCGGGCGGCATCCTGCCGGCGGGCATGAACGACATCCCGCTGGACTTCGACACGCTGCAGCCCTACGGCTGCTTCATCGGCTCGGCCGCGGTGGTGGTGCTGTCGGACAAGGACAGCGCGATGGGCGCCGCGCGCAACCTGATGCGCTTCTTCCGCGACGAGTCCTGCGGCCAGTGCACGCCCTGCCGCGCGGGCACCGCCAAGGCGCACGCACTGATCCAGTCGCCCAAGTGGGACGTGCCGCTGCTGGCGGAGCTGTCGCAGGTGATGCGGGATGCGTCGATCTGCGGGCTGGGGCAGGCGGCGCCGAATCCGGTGGATTGCGTGGTGAAGTACTTCCCGCATGAACTGGGGTGAAGAAGTCATGTCGCGGTTCGCCTGCGGGCTCACCACGACCTACACGAACCCGCACCGCCCCGTAGGTCGTGGTGAGCCCGCAGGCGAACCGCGACACCTGGAGCCACGGAGAAAACAATGAACGCCGTCACCCGCGCCGAACTCGCGCAGATCGAATCCCCCGTGGTCCGCTTCTCCCTCAACGGCAGGCAGGTCGAGGCCAGGGCCAGCGAGACCATCATCCAGGCGGCCGACCGCGAGGGCGTGGAGATCCCGCGCCTTTGCTACAAGCCGGGCCTGGACACCGCCGGCAACTGCCGCGCCTGCATGGTGGAGATCAAGGGCGAGCGCGTGCTCGCTCCCAGCTGCTGCCGCACGCCCACCCCGGGCATGGAAGTCACCACCGACAGCGAGCGCGCCCTCAAGTCGCAGAAGATGGTGCTGGAGCTGCTGCAGGCCGACATGCCGGAGGCCGAATACACGCGCAACAACGAGGTGGACCAGTGGTCCGCCAAGCTGGGCGTCGGCAAGCCCCGCTTCCCTTCGCGCGGCCAGGTGAGCGCCGACGTCTCGCACCCGGCCATCGCCGTGAACCTGGATGCCTGCATCCAGTGCACCCGGTGCCTGCGCGCCTGCCGCGACGAACAGGTGAACGACGTGATCGGCCTGGCCTTCCGCGGCGAGCACGCCAAGATCGTGTTCGACATGGACGACCCGATGGGCGTGTCCACCTGCGTGGCCTGCGGCGAGTGCGTGCAGGCCTGTCCCACGGGCGCGCTGATGCCCGCGCGCGGCGCCGCCCTGCCCGTGCCGGACAAGCAGGTGGCGTCCGTCTGCCCCTATTGCGGCGTCGGCTGCCAGCTCACCTACAACGTCAAGGACAACAGGATCCTGTACGTCGAGGGACGTGACGGCCCGGCCAACCACGGCCGCCTGTGCGTCAAGGGCCGCTACGGCTTCGACTACGCCAACCACCCGCAGCGCCTGACCGTGCCGCTGATCCGCCGCGCCGACGCGCCCAAGCTGCCGCACGCCACGATGGACCCGGACCGCATGATGGAAGTGTTCCGCGAAGCGACCTGGGAAGAGGCGCTCGCCGCCGCCGCCGGCAAGCTGAACACCATCCGCGACACCGCCGGCCCCAAGGCGCTGGTGGGCTTCGGCTCCGCCAAGGGCAGCAACGAAGAGGCCTACCTGTTCCAGAAGCTGGTGCGCACCGGCTTCAGGAGCAACAACGTCGACCACTGCACCCGCCTGTGCCACGCCTCCTCGGTGGCGGCGCTGCTGGAAGGCATCGGCTCCGGCGCGGTGTCCAACCCGGTGATGGACGTGACCAAGGCCGAGGTGATCATCGTGATCGGCGCCAATCCGACCGTGAACCACCCGGTGGCCGCCACCTGGATGAAGAACGCGGCCAAGAACGGCGCCAAGCTGATCGTGATGGACCCGCGCAAGTCCGACCTGACGCGCCTGGCCTACCGCCACCTGCAGTTCAAGCCCGACACGGACGTCGCGATGCTCAACGCGATCATGCACGTCATCGTGCACGAAGGGCTGGTGGATCCGGCCTTCATCGAAGCCCGCACCATCGGCTTCGACGAGCTGAAGAAGAACCTGGTGGGCTACAGCCCCGAGGAGATGGCGGCGGTGTGCGGCATCGATGCGCAGACGCTCAAGGAAACGGCGCGCCTGTACGCCACCTCGAAGGCTTCCATGATCCTGTGGGGCATGGGCGTGTCGCAGCACGTGCACGGCACCGACAACGCGCGCTGCCTGATCGCCCTGTCGCTGATGACGGGCCAGATCGGCCGCCCCGGCACCGGCCTGCATCCGCTGCGCGGCCAGAACAACGTGCAGGGCGCGTCCGACGCCGGCCTGATCCCCATGATGTTCCCCGACTACCAGAAGGTCGTGGAGCCCGAGACGCGCGCGCGCTTCGAGAAGCACTGGGGCCTGAGGCCGGGTTCGCTGGACGCCCAGCCCGGCCTGACGGTGGTGGAGGTGATGCACGCCATCGGCGAGGGCAAGGTCAAGGGCATGTACATCATGGGCGAGAACCCCGCGATGTCCGACCCCGACGCCAACCACGCGCGCGAGATGCTGGCGCAGCTGGACCACCTGGTGGTGCAGGACATCTTCCTCACCGAGACGGCTGCCCTGGCGGACGTGGTGCTGCCCGCCAGCGCCTTCCCCGAGAAGACCGGCACCTTCACCAACACCGACCGGCTGGTGCAGCTGGGCCGGCAGGCGATCGACCCGCCCGGCGACGCGAAGCAGGACCTCTGGATCATCCAGGAACTGGCGCGCCGCCTGGGCCTGGACTGGAACTACGGCCACGTGTCCGAGGTGTTCGACGAGATGCGGCACACCATGCCCAGCATCGCCGGCATCACCTGGGACCGGCTGGAGCGCGAGCATGCGGTCACCTACCCCTGCACGAAGGAAGGCGACCCGGGCGACCCGGTGGTCTTCATCGAGGACTTCCCGCGCGCGGACGGCAAGGCGCGCTTCGTGCCGGCCGACATCATCCCGGCGGCGGAGCGCCCCGACGCGCAGTACCCGATGGTGCTGATCACCGGGCGCCAGCTGGAACACTGGCACACGGGCAGCATGACGCGGCGCGCGACGGTGCTGGACGCGATCGAGCCCGATCCGGTGGCGCTGGTGCACCCGCTGGACCTGGCCGCTCTGGGCTGCAAGCCGGGCGACCTGCTGACGATCGAGTCGCGCCGCGGCAAGGTGTCGCTGTACGGCCGCGCCGACGAAAGCTCGCCGCGCGGCGCGATCTTCGTGCCCTTCTGCTACTACGAGGCGGCGATCAACCGCGTCACCAACGACAAGCTCGACCCGGTGGCCAAGATCCCCGAGCTGAAGTACTGCGCGGTCCGCGTGACGGCCGGGGGCACGACGCCCGAGCAGGTCAGCTTCGGCGGCGGGCAACTGCTGCGGCGGCTGGAGGAGGACGCGGTCTAGGCACGCGTCCATGCCCCTGGTTCGCGCGCCGCTGACTCCTGGATGCAACAGGGACGCGCGATACCGGGAACCTGCCAACTTCTCCCTTCGGCCTGCGTGACGGTGCTTCCTAGAATGCCCGTGTCCCGCCGGCGTGCCCCATCGCGGCGACCGCCGGGCGGAACGAACCAAGAGGAGAAGAGAAGAATGAGGAAGATGGCCTCCGCCCTGGCGGCGCTGACCCTGGTGTGCGCCGGTTGCGCCACCGCCCCGCAGAACCAGGGCGCGAACGCGACCCCGCCGGCCTCGCAGGACCCCAACACCCGGATCGTCAAGTCGCGCGACGGCAGCTACACCGGCGAGATCGTCGGCAAGCCGGCGAAGAACGCGAAGTTCGCGCGCCTGGAGATCGGCATGAGCATGGACCAGACGCAGAAGGCGATGGGCCGCGCGCCCGACCAGTGGCACACCTACGAGTCGGGCAAGCGCTGGATCCCCTACTACTTCGGCAACGACGCGCGCCGCATGCAGGCGCACTACAAGGGCGAAGGCTGCCTGATCTTCACGGCCGGCAACGTCTGGGGCGGCGCGGGCGGCGACCTGATGCGCATCGAGCACGATGCCTCGGGGGCGTGCTACCAGCCGTAGGCCCGGCACGCGTCCGCAATGAGGAGCGCCGCCTCGCCAGAAGCCCGATGAGGATCTTCCTGGCCCTTGGCCTCGCCGCCACGGTCTCGCTGGCGGACGCCGCGGCTCCGTGTCCCGCCCCCGGCGAGCCGGTGCAGTGGCGTGCGGACTACTGCATGCTGAAGATGGAAACCGACGACGAGATCGCGGTTTCCGCTTGCATCGAGGCGGAAGGAAAGCGGCGGTTCCCCAGTTCCTGCGCCGGCAATACCCACTTCAAGCACCAGATGTGCGAGCTGATGATCCGCAACGGGACGAAGGCCGGTACCGTGGAGGCCTGCGTGAAGGACCGGGCGTTCAAGGGCCGCACGGTCCGCGACGGCGGCGCCGGTTCCTGACCGGCCGGCCGGTCCGGCGAACTGGCACGGAGCGCCCCCCGACCGATATTGCCCGCAGGACGCACGTCGCGCCGTCGTGAGGCCCGGATCCACCTGTAGCCGTTCTTGCGGCTGATGCCATACTTGGCGCAAAGTCCGCTTGCCGAGGAAGCAGGCCGGTCCGGAGTGAGGTTGGCATGCGCTACGCAATCGTGATCGACAAGGCGGCGCGACCGTGAGACGCAGGCAATCGCGTGCGGAGGAAATCGCAAACAGCTCCAGTTCTATGCCACTGACTTCCGACTGCAGTTCGGCCATCAGGCGTGGCATCTCTTTGTCATGGCCGGCACCGCGTGTCACTACCTTGCGGTGCTCTGGTATGCGGCCTGACCTTTCCGTCGCCTGGTCATGGGGTATGTCGTGGTAGCCATCAGGGAAGAAGTCGACGCCGATGCAGGTGCGATCACGGACGTCACCGTGGCGGCTTTCAGGCCCCTGGAGATCAGCGGCCACACCGAGCAATTCATCATCACCGCCCTGCGCGCGGCCAAGGCCCTTGCGCTGTCGCTCGTCGCTGAATCGGACGGCCACGTGGTCGGGCACATCGCCTTCTCTCCCGTGGCCCTGTCCGACGGCACGCCGGGCTGGTACGGCCTGGGGCCCATTTCCGTGATGCCCGAATACCAGCGGCAGGGCATCGGCAAGGCCCTGATGCGCGAAGGACCGTCGCGGTTGAAGAAGATGCATGCGCGGGGCTGTTGCCTGGTCGGCCATCCCGATGACTACCGGAAGTTCGGATTCCGGAATGCGCCCGGGCTCGTGCTCGAAGGAGTGCCGCAGGAGTTCTTCTTCGCGCTTTCTTTCAGCGGGCCCATCCCGCAGGGCACCGTCACCTTCCACGACGCGTTCAAGGCGAATGGGTGACAGCAAGGATGTCCGCGCACCACGCCCCCGCGGCAGGTCACCGCAAGGTCGCCAGCCGCAAGGAGGAAGGTTGCTGCTAGTCAAGGCGCTCCTGGCCTGGCTCTCGATCCTGCTCCTGGCCATTGCCAACGGCGCACTGCGCGAGGCAGTACTGATCCCGTTTCTCGGGCGAAGCAGCGGCCTCATCTTGAGCGGGGCCATGCTCTCCTTCGCCGTTGCGCTGGTGGCGTACGCCCTTGTCCGCTTCCAGCCGGGCATCACGGTCTCGCAAGGCCTTTTCGTGGGGCTGCTCTGGGTGTGCCTGACGCTCGCATTCGAGTTCGGCTTCGGGCGCTACGTGCAGCACAAGCCCTGGGCCGAGTTGCTGGAAGCCTACACATTCAAGGACGGGAACATCTGGCCGGTCGTCCTGTTGACCACGTTGCTTGCCCCGTACCTGGCCGCCCTGCACCGCGCCGGATCCAGGCATGCATAGAGCGCCGGCTGGGTCGGCCGTTTGCCGCCCATGCGGGGAGCTACAGTGGCACCGGATTCGCGAGACAAACCAGCCGCCCGCCGACCGACTTGGAGTGCACGCAATGCCCAGGACCGTAGCCAACAAGCCCGCCAAGGCCGCACGCCCGCCTCTCCTGGTGGGCGCCGCTGGCCCGGGTCCCGCGTCATGATCGCCGACGCCGCCATCCGGCTCGCCACCGCCGCCGATGCGGCGGGCATCGCGCGCATGTCGCGCGACCTGATCGAGCACGGGCTGCCCTGGCGCTGGACGGTCGAACGGGTGACGCGCACGATCCGCGACCCGAACACCAACGTGGCGATCGTGGACGACAGGGAAGGCATCGCGGCCTTCGGGATCATGTTCCATGCCGAGGACGATGCGCACCTGCTGCTGCTCGCCGTGCGCGGCAACGCGCAGCGCACCGGCATCGGCAGCGCGGTGCTGCTCTGGCTGGAGGCCGCGGCGCGCACCGCGGGCGCGCGGCGCATTCGCGTGGAGGCGCGCATCGACAACGATGCGGCGCGCAGCTTCTACAACGAGCACGGCTACCACGAGCGCGTCATCCGCTCGGGGATGTACAGCTCCGCCCTCGCCGGGGTGCGGCTGGAGAAGTGGCTGCGCGGCGAAGCCTGAGGGCCGCAGGGCGGTGACGCGCAGGACCGCGAAGGGCTGCACGCCCGGCCGCGTATCATCGATCGATGTCAATCGCCGTGTGGTCCCTGTTCATCGGCGGGCTGATGGTCACGATGGTGCTCGCCGGCACGCTGCTGGGCCGCCTGCCCCTGAGCAGCGCGATGGTCTACCTGGCGCTCGGTTGGCTGCTGGGCCCGGATGCCATGAACGTGCTGCGCCCGGACCCCTTCCGCCACGCGGCCCTGCTCGAGATCCTCGCCGAAGTGGCCGTGCTGATCTCGCTGTTCGCGGTGGGCATGCAGCTGGGCGTGCCGCTGCGCGACCGCCGCTGGCGCCTGCCGGCGCGGCTGGCGATCGGCTCGATGGTGCTGATGGTGGCCATGGTCGCGGTCGTCGGCGTGTGGCTGCTGGACCTGCCGCTCGGTGCGGCGGTCCTGCTCGGTGCCATCCTCGCGCCGACCGATCCCGTGCTCGCCTCGGGCGTGCGCTCCGAGCCCGGCTCGCGGCCGGACCGCCTGGGCTTCAGCCTGGCCGGCGAAGGCGGGCTCAATGACGGCACCGCCTTTCCCTTCGTGATGCTGGGGCTGGGCCTGCTGGGGCTGCACGAGCTGGGCCCGGGCCTCGCGCGCTGGTGGAGCGTGTCGCTGCTGTGGGCCACCGTGGGCGGCGTCGCCATCGGCGCGGCGCTCGGCACCGCCGCGGGACGGCTGGTCGTGCACCTGCGCAGCCGCCATGGCCATGCCTCGGGGCTGGACGAGTTTCTCGGCCTGGGCCTGATCGGCATGGCCTACGGACTGGCGCAGGTCAGCCTGGCCTCGGGCTTCCTGGCCGTGTTCGCCGCGGGCCTGGCGCTGCAGCGGGTGCGGGAACTGCCCGTCGAGCCCGTGCCGCCGGAGCCGGGGGACCGCCCCGGCGCCGACGGCGACCCGCGATCCCGCCACGCCGGCGACATGCGGGACTCGGTGCAGTCCTTCAACGAGCAGCTGGAGAAGGTGGCCGAACTCGCGCTCGTGCTGATGGTGGGCGCGATGCTGTCCTATGCCCCCCTGCCGCCCGCCGTGTGGTGGTTCGTGCCGCTGCTGCTGCTGGTGCTGCGGCCGCTGTCGGTGCTCGCCGCCGTGCCGGGAGAGGACCTGAGCCGGCCGCAGCAGACCATGCTGGCCTGGTTCGGGATCCGCGGGATCGGCTCCGTGTTCTACCTGCTGTTCGCGCTGCGCCACGGGGTGGCCGAGCCGATCGCGCAAACGCTGGTGTCCCTGACGCTCTGGACCGTGGCGACCTCCATCGTCGTCCACGGCATCACGGCGCAGCCCCTGATGTACCGCTACACGATCTGGCGGCGGCGGGACCGGCACCTGCACTAGCCGCGGCCGCTGGCCTGCTTCTTGCCTTTTCTCCGGGGCACCGCACCCCGCGGCCCCATGTCCGACCTGTTCCCCGGAGAGCCAGAATGAAATTCAAAGCCCACCTTTGCGCCGCCGCCGCGCTGGCGGCCAGCTTTGCCGCCCATGCGGAGTTTTCCCTGGAAGTGGACGCGCCCGCCGTCCGCGTCGTGATCCCCGAGCTGCCGCAGGTGCAGATGGAGGCCCATCCTTCCCACAAGGAACACGCCAACCTGCGCCTGATCGGCGTGGACGGTCCGTACATGGTGACGCTGAACACGCCCGATGCCGATGCGGGGATGAAGCCGCAGCAGTGCGCCAACATCATCGCCGGCGCGCTGAGCAAGCGGCCCGGCGTCCCGCACCAGGACCGCATCACCCGCAGCCGGCTGAACCCCGACACCTTCGCCGCCATGTACGTGGTGCCGAAGAAGGGCGGACAGATGCAGCTGAACGCCCACCTCATCTCCGCCGGCGGCGGCACCCACTGCGTGGAGCTCCACATCGCCACCCTCGCCGCCAGCGAGGCCGAGGCGCAGGCGTGGTTCAGGAAGGTCGCCGGCGGCCGGATCGAGCCGAAGTAAGGCATCGCCCCGGGGGCTCCGGCGCCCGGGGATCGGCACCCTGTCCTGGGGATTCCCCACCCGCTTCCCCAGGTGTGGGGAAGCGTTGCCGTCCGGATGAGGCGTGTCGCGGTACGGCTGCGCGCGCACCACGACCTACGGGGAAAGGACCAGCTCGCGCAGCACGGACAGCACCAGCTCCGGTTCGGTGAGCTGCGGGAAATGGCCGCTCTGCTGCGCGATCACGTGCCCGCCCAGGGGCGACAGGCGCGCCAGGTCCTGCTGGTTGGCCCGCTTGGCGCCCACCACCGCGGGCGAGCTCGCGGCCGCCCGGGGCGTCAGGCCGCCGGTCACCACGCGCAGCGGCACCGGCGGGAACTCGCCGGCCGAAGCGATCTCCAGCGCGGTTTCTTCCGCGCAACGCAGTTCGGCCTCCACGTTGGCGCGCAGGAACAGCTGCGGCAGCTCCAGCAGCTTGCCGAGCGAGCGCACCAGCTGGTCTTCGTGCCCCTGCAGCGCTTCCCGGTCCCCGGGGTGGGTCGCCTCCAGCAACAGCACGCCGGCCACCTCCTGCGGATACAGGCGCGCGAACAGGTTGGCGAACAGGCCGCCCAGCGAATGCGCGACCAGCACGTAGGGCGGCTGCAGGCCGGCGTAGCCCAGGAGCTCGCGCAGCGAGGCGATGACCACCGTGCCGGTCTGGCGATCGCCCGGCGGGTCGCTGCCCTGCATCCCGAAGCGGTTCCAGGCGAACACGGTGCCCAGTTGCTCGATGTCGGGATACAGCGGACGCCAGCCTTCGAGGCTCACGCCGGCGCCGTTGAACAGCAGGATGGCGGGGCTGCCCCGGCCCGACTTGATGTACGTGAGGCGGCCGGCGCGCGTCTGCAGCGCCTGGATGGGAGGCAGGACGGCGCGCTTCAGGGCTTCTTGCCGGCGCCGGGAACGGCGGGCTGCGCCGCGTCGCCGGGCACCTTGGGCGCGTCCTGCGCCTGGGCGGCCACGTCGAGCGATGCGCCGGGATCTTCCTCGCCGGCGACGGACGTTTCCAGTTCGATGGGATCGCCGGGACGTACCGGCGGTGGTTTGGATTGCGGATCGGCCATGTTGCCTCCGGGGGACTGGGACCATCCTAAGCAGCGACCCGGTGCGAAGGCGTAGGACGCCGCGCCTCCTGCAGGCTGCGCGGCAGGCGCGTTCCATGACGCCGACGACCCCGCCGCCCGACGGTCCTTGCCGCCCACGCAACCCGCAGTTACATTCGCCCACCGCCCGGATACAGGCGCCGGACGAGGAGGATCCCATGTCGCATTCCTCGCCCACCGCGACGCCGCGGTGCGAACGCAGCCCCGTCGCCTTGGCCATCGCAGCCTGGCTGGCAGGCATGGGCTACTCCGCGCCGGCCTGGACAGCGGACCTGTTCGTCAACAGCGACGCCACCCTGCGCAGCGCGATCACGAGCGCGGTCGCCGGCGACCGCATCGTCTTCCAGAACAGCATCACGCTCGCGGCCGACCTGCCGACGGTGGGGACCAACGTCACCATCGCCGGCAACGGCAACACGCTCTCGGGCAACAACCAGTTCCGCGGGCTGTTCATCGGGGGCTTCTCGGGCACGACGCAGGCGCCGGTGGCCGTGACCATCACGGACCTCACGATCGCCGATGCCCGGGCGCAGGGCGGCAACAGCGCCAGCGCGCCTGGCACCGGCAGCGGCGGCGGTGGCGCAGGCCTGGGCGGCGCCCTGTTCGTCGCCAACCAGGCCACGCTCACCGTGAGCAACGTGACCCTCACGAACAACGCAGCGGCCGGGGGCGCCGGCGGCCAGAGCGGCTCGGCGGCCGCCGGCGGCGGCGGCATGGGCGGCAACA
>JALHLO010000063.1 GCA_022844525.1 Ramlibacter sp. | reverse complement strand
AAGACTGCCGCAGCACGTGGCCCAGGTCGCCGAGCAGCCCGTCGCTGACGTCGATCGCGGAGGTGGCGATGCCGCGCAGCGCGAGGCCCAGCGCCACCCGCGGCTGCGGGCGGTCCATGCGCGCGCGCGCCGCCGCGAACACCTGCTCCGGCAGCGACACGGTGCCGCGGAATGCTTCCAGCGCGAGCCGCGCGTCGCCCAGCGTTCCGCTCACCCAGACGTCGTCGCCCGCCCGTGCACCCGAGCGCAGCAGGGCCTGGCCCGCCGGCACTTCGCCGAACACGGTGATGCCGATCGTGAGCGGCCCGCGGGTGGTGTCGCCGCCCACGAGTTCGCAGCCGTGCGCGTCCGCCAGCGCGAACAGGCCCTCGGCGAAACCCGCCAGCCAGGCTTCGTCGACCTGCGGCAGCGCGAGCGACAGCGTGAAGGCCAGCGGCTGCGCGCCGCAGGCGGCCAGGTCGCTCAGGTTCACGGCCAGCGCCTTGTGCCCCAGGGACCGCGGGTCCACCGTGGAGAGGAAGTGGCGGCCTTCCACCAGCAGGTCGGTGGACACCGCCAGCTGCATGCCGGCGGCCGGCTGCAGCAGCGCGCAGTCGTCGCCCACCCCCAGCGGACTGCGCCGCGCGGGCCGCGTGAAATAGCGTGCGATCAGGTCGAACTCGCCCATGAGCCTGCGAGCTTACCTGCTCGCGGCCCGGCCCCGGAAACGCTCGGCCGCCTGGCGCACCGTCTCGGCCAGCAGGCGCTCGCGGGCCTGGGTCTCGCGCAGCCAGCGCGCGTCGTTGGCGCCGCGGTCGGCGCTCTGGCGCAAGGTGTCGATGGCGCCGGCCGCCCCGAGCCCGCGCGCATGGGGTTCCACCTGGTCCAGCGTGCGCAGGATGTGCTCGCGCAGCGGCAGGTGCGTGCCGGTCGCCGGCTCCACGTACACCGCCTCCAGGCCGAAGCGGCAGGCCTGGAAGCGGTTGTAGGTGTAGACCATGTAGTCGTCCTCCTGCGGCATGAAGGGCTGCTCCTGGAGGAACCAGGCCGCGAGCGACTGCACGAAGCCGGCGAGCGCGGCGGCGCGCTCGACGGTCAGCGGCGTGTCGAACACGCGGATCTCGATCGTCCCGTACTCCGGCTTGGGCCGGATGTCCCAGTAGAAGTCCTTCATGCTCTTGACCACGCCGGTGCGCGTGGTCTTGGCGAAGAACTTGCCGAAGTCGTCCCAGCTGAGGGTGAAAGGCGCCCGGCCCGACATGGGAAACGCGAACACCGAATTGAGCCGCGCCGAGTCGAACTGCGTGTCCTGGCCCTGCACGAAGGGCGAGCTGGCGGACAGCGCGATGAAGTGCGGGATGTAGCGCGACATCCGGTGCAGCATGAGCAGCGCGCTGTCCGCGTCGGGGCAGCCGACGTGCACGTGCTGGCCGAAGATGGTGAACTGCTTGGACAGGTAGCCGTACAGCTCGGACAGCTGCCGGAAGCGCGGTCGGTCGTAGATGCGCTGCTCGTGCCACTGCTGGAACGGGTGCGTGCCGCCGCCCACGCAGGCGATGTTCAGCTTGTCGGCGCAACGCACCAGCGCGTCGCGGATCGGCGACAGCTGCTCCAGCACCTCGTTGCAGGACTGGCAGACGCCGGTGGAGATCTCGATCATGCTGGAGGTCATCTCCGGCACCACCGATCCGGGCAGCGGGATCTTCTCCATCAGCCGCAGCATTTCGGCGGAGTAGGGCGCCAGGTCGTAGTCGTGCGTGTTGACCAGCTGCAGCTCGAGCTCGACGCCGAGCGACAGCGCCTTCGAATGCTGGAAGGGCTCCAGCTGCGGGGCGTCCGCGGGCGAGGGCGCCGCCACCGGCGCCAGCGAAGGCTCGACGCGCCTATCCACGCGCGTCTCCCGGGGCCAGGGTGGCGGGCAGCGGCTCCCAGGGCTTGGCGCTTTCGCCGGCGCGGTAGATCGCGAAGGTGGCGATGATCGCGCCCAGGATCTCCATCATCAGGATCGCGGGCAGGGCGATGCTGGCGATGCGCGGGCCGAGCGACATCGAGGAGCTCACGAACTGCGACACCAGCAGCAGGCTGATCGAGGACATCGGCGACATGGCGCAGCCCGTCCAGAACGCCTGCCGCCAGGTCGTGCCGCTGCCCCAGTTGGCCAGCGACACGCCGGCGATCTTGCAGGCCGCGCGGGTGAACACCACCGCGGCGACCAGGCCCACCACCCCCGGGTTCCAGTCGGCCTTGGACGCCACCACCGACACCAGCACGAACATCAGCATGGTGAGCAGCGAGGCGGCGGTGCCCAGTTGCCGCGTCCAGGCCCAGGGGCGGGGATGCAGCTGCTTGAGCAGCAGGCCGCCGATCAGCGCGGCCAGCGGCGCCGAGCCGCCGAAGTGCGCCGCCAGCGCCGTGCCGGCCGCGATCATCGTGATCAGCAGGATCGAGGTGTTCTCGCTGGCCGGGCTCATGAAGCGCAGCGCGGTGCGCAACGCCAGCGCCAGCAGCGCGCCGACGACGAAGGACACGCCCAGCACCACCGCCACCGGATAGAGCGTCGCCAGCAGGTTGGTCTCCTCGCGGTGCAGCGTGCCGGCGCGGGCCGCCACCAGGGTCAGGGCGTAGAAGGTGCTCAGCGTGGACAGCACCAGCGCGCGTTCCGTCACCGGGCCCGCGGCGCGCGTGTCCATCACCACGCGGCTCAGCACCGCCGGCGAAGCGGCCATCGCGATCAGCGCCACGCCCTCGGCGACGCTGGCGCGCACGTCGAGCCAGCGCAGCACGTAGTACACGGCAACCGCCGTCAGCACCGACTCCAGCAGGCTTTGCAGCAGCACCATGGGGTTGTGCCGGAACCAGCGCAGCGCGATGCGCCCGCCGGACTCGAACAGCACGACGGCGACGCCCAGTTCCAGCAGGAACAGCGCCACGCCCTGCAGCGGCCACGCCGCGCCCGAAAATCCCGCCAGGCCCGCCAGCGTGCCCACGATCGAGTAGCCCACGACCTTGGGCAGCCCGCTGTAGCGCTGCAGCAGGTGGCCGGTGGCGGCCGCCAGCGCGAGCAGCAGGGACCACTGGACGGTGGGCAGGCCGGCCGAGGGCTTGAGCCATTCGGCCCAGATGGCCATCACTTCATCCATGCCGCGGCTCCGCGCGCGTCAGTGCAGCACGCGGCGGGTGCCGTCGTCCAGCGCGAACGCGGGAATGGGCACCTCGAAGCGCTCGCCGTCCTCGGCCACGCAGAAGTAGCTGCCCTGCATGCTGCCGCTGGCGGTGCGCAGGCGACAGCCGCTGGTGTACTCGAAGGACTCGCCGGGCTTGAGCAGCGGCTGCTGGCCCACCACGCCCAGGCCCTTGACCTCCTCGATCTCACCGAGTTCATTGGTGATGATCCAGTGGCGCGAGACGAGCTGGGCCGGCACTTCCCCGGTGTTGCGGATGGTGATGGTGTAGGCGAAGGTCCAGAGCCCCTGGGCCGGGGCGGACTGCTCCGGCAGGTACTGGGGCTGGACTTGCACGTCGAAGGCGTAGCGCGACATGGGCGAATGCTAACCCCGGGCGAGCCCCGCCGGGGGTTTGCGACAATCGGGGCATGAGCACGCGCACCTACCGCATCGCCCCCTCGATCCTGTCCGCGGACTTCGCCCGCCTCGGCGAGGAGGTCCGCAACGTGATCGCCGCCGGCGCCGACTGGATCCACTTCGACGTGATGGACAACCACTACGTGCCCAACCTCACGTTCGGGCCGATGATCTGCTCGGCGCTGAAGCCGCACGCGAAGAAGGCCGACGGGACGCCGGTGCCGATCGACGTGCACCTGATGGTGCAGCCGGTGGATGCGCTGGCGCAGGCCTTCGCCGAGGCCGGCGCGGACTACATCAGCTTCCACCCGGATGCTTCGGCGCACGTGCACCGCAGCGTGCAGGCGATCAAGGCGGCGGGCTGCAAGGCGGGCGTCACCTTCAATCCGGCCGCGCCGCTGGACGTGCTGGACTGGGTGATCGACGACATCGACCTGGTTCTGATCATGAGCGTGAACCCGGGCTTCGGCGGCCAGGGCTTCATCGACTCGGCGCTGCGCAAGATCGAACAGGCGCGCAAGCGCATCGACGCGAGCGGGCGCGACATCCGCCTGGAGGTGGACGGCGGCGTGAAGACGGACAACATCGCGCGCGTGGCCGCCGCGGGGGCCGACACCTTCGTGGCCGGCAGCGCGATCTTCGGCAAACCCGACTACAAGGGCGTGATCGACGCCATGCGCACCCAGCTGCGCCGCTAGCGCCGCGGCTTGTCGTTCGAGGTGGGCTCGCTGTCCTGCCGCACGCGGTGGTAGGTCGCGTCCATCTCCTGCGACTTGCTGGTGTCCTGCTGGCCCTCCATCAGGTCGTCGTGCGCGATCCGGCCGACGCGGTGCGCGCTGGCGGCGTCCGCCGACTGGCTGTCGGCGGATTCGTCGCGCTCGTTGGGCGTGCGCGCCCTGGGCACCTGCCGCTCTCCCTGCGCTGTGACGGTGTTGCCCTCCGAGGGGCGCGGCACGTCGCCCGCCTGCTCTTCTTCCATGCGTTTGCTCATCGCGTTCTCCTGTCGCAGCGATGGTGCGCCCCGTCCCGGCGCACGACAGTAGGACGCCGCCGCGCGCGCCAGCCGGATGCCCACTTGGCTGTGGGAAGGTTCCTACGGGGGGTGACGGCTTCGCCCCACAAACGCCCCCGCTGAAGGGCTACGGGTCCCGTGGCTGAGGCTTGTTCCAATGCGGGACCGCAACGATGCGGAAGGGAGCAGTGGATGGAGTTCGCACCTGACATTCCGGCCTGGCTGACGTGGATCGCCGCCGGCGCGGTGGGCGTGCTGGCCGTGGCCGCACTCGCCCGCACGCTCGAAGCCGTGTTCGACCTGGACCCGAGCTGAGCCCCTTGCCGCACTGCCAGGGCGCCGCCGGCGCCGGCTTTCCCGTTCCCCGACCGGCTACAAGAACAAAGGAGTGATCCATGGCCTCTTCCCGCTCGGAGGGCTCACGCAAAGCCAAGGCGGGCGACGCGGTCGCCAGTCGCCAGAAGCAGCTCGAAGCCTTCACGCAGGGGCCCGACAACCTGCTCACCACCAACCAGGGGGTGGTGCTTCCCGACAATCACAACTCGCTCAAGGCGGGGCTGCGCGGCCCGAGCCTGCTGCAGGACTTCATCCTGCGCGAAAAGCTCACCCACTTCGACCATGAGCGCATTCCCGAGCGCGTGGTCTACGCGCGCGGCGCCGCCGCCCATGGCTACTTCGAGCTGACCCGGCCCCTGGTGGAGTACACCAAGGCCGACTTCCTGCAGGAAGTGGGCGGCCGCACGCCGGTGTTCGTGCGCTTCTCGAACTTCATCGGCTCGCACGGTTCGGCCGACACGGTGCGCGACGTGCGCGGCTTCTCGGTCAAGTTCTACACGCGCGAAGGCAACTACGACCTGGTCGGCAGCAACATGCCGGTGTTCTTCGTGCAGGACGCGATGAAGCTGCCGGACCTGGTGCACGCCATGAAGCCCGAGCCGCACCACGGCATGCCGCAGGCGTCCAGCGCGCACGACACCTTCTGGGACTTCATGTCGCTGATGCCCGAGAGCTCGCACATGCTGATGTGGTTGATGTCGGACCGCGCGCTGCCGCGCAGCTACCGCATGATGGAAGGCTTCGGCGTCCACACCTTCCGGCTGGTGA
Organism: Ramlibacter sp.; assembly: GCA_022844525.1. Taxonomy (GTDB): domain Bacteria; phylum Pseudomonadota; class Gammaproteobacteria; order Burkholderiales; family Burkholderiaceae_C; genus Ramlibacter. Next base: position 11,748 of record JALHLO010000063.1, on the reverse strand, counting down.
ATGCGCGCGGCGTCTCGCACTTCGTCAAGTTCCACTGGCGGCCCAAGCTGGGCAAGCACGCCCTGGCCTGGGACGAAGCCCAGAAGGTCGCCGGCAAGGACCCCGACTTCCACCGCCGCGACCTGTGGGAAGCGATCGAGCGCAACGACTTCCCGGAGTGGGAGCTGGGCCTGCAGATCGTCGACGAGGACCGCGCCCAGAAGCTCGGCATCGACCTGCTCGATCCCACCAAGCTGCTGCCGGAGGAGCTGGTGCCGATCACGCCCTGCGGCCGCCTGGTGCTCAACCGCAACCCGGAGAACTACTTCGCCGAGTGCGAGCAGGTGGCCTTCCATCCCGGCAACGTGGTGCCCGGCATCGACTTCAGCAACGACCCTCTGCTGCAGGGGCGGCTGTTCTCGTACACCGACGCGCAGCTCGCGCGGCTGGGCGGGCCCAACCACCACGAGCTGCCGATCAACCGCGGCGTCTGCCCGGTGCACAACTTCCAGCGCGACGGGCGGCACCGCACCGGCATCGCGCGCGGGCGCGTGGCGTACGAGCCGAACACCCTGGCCAACGGCTCCGAGTTCCGCGTCGACGGCGGCGAGCAGGGCTTCCAGACCTTCGAGGAGCCGACGGAGTCGCCCAAGATCCGGCGCCGCAGCCCGAGCTTCGACGACCACTTCGGGCAGGCCACGCTGTTCTGGAACAGCCAGAGCACCTGGGAGAAGGAACACATCATCGCGGCCTTCCAGTACGAGCTGTCGAAGGTGGAGATGCCCGCCATCCGCCAGCGGATGGTGGACAACCTGGCGCACGTGGACGCGCGGCTGGCGCGCAAGGTGGCCGAGCCGCTGGGCATCGGTCCGCCGGACGCGCGCGCGGCGGCGGGCCAGGCGGGGTTTCGCGAACCGCGCGGCAAGCCCGCGCTGGAAAGCGCGCCTTCCCTGAGCATGGAGCCGGCCGGCAACACGATCCAGACCCGCAAGGTGGCGATCGTCATGGCCGCGGGCGTCGAGCTGGGCGCCTTCAAGGTGGTCCAGCAGGCGCTGCTGGATGCGGGCGCCGCCACCCGGGTGGTCGCCGCGCACCTGGGCTTCGTGACCTCGTCTTCCGGCCAGCAGGTGCCGGTGGACTGCACCTTCCAGAACATGTCGTCCGTCATGTTCGACGCCGTGCTGGTCCCGGGCGGGGCCGCCGCCGCGCAGGCGCTGGCCAAGGACGGGGACGCGGTGCATTTCGTGCTGGAGGCCTACAAGCACTGCAAGCCCCTGTGCATCATCGGCGAGTCGGTGGCGATCCTGCGCGCGGTCGGCGTGGCCCAGGAGGATGCGCCGCCGCCCGCGGGGGTGATCATCGGCACCAACGAGCCCACCGCCCGGCTGCAGATGGCCCAGGACTTCATCGCCGCGATCGCCAGGCACAGGCATTGGGGCCGCGCGCTGGTCGAGCAGGTGCCCGCCTGAACGCGGGCCTTCCGGCCGCCGGCGTGTAGGACAGGCCCTACGGAGCGAGGTCGGATCCTCCGACTGCGCTCACCGGCGCAAGCAGGCTCAATCGAGCGTGCTGGCGAAAGTCGCCGCGTTGTTCCACGTCCGAGGAGATCCGATGGCATTCATCAACCAGCGAAGCGGCCAGCCTGTCTGGAGCGCGGGCCGCGGCTTTTCGTCCACGGACCCGGAACGCCAGGGCGAGGTGCTGGGATTCATCCGCAGCACCATCGAGCCGGCCCCCGCCTCGCGCACGGCCGCCGAGCGCACCGGCCGCTCGGCGCGCCTGGACTGGGCACGGGTGCAGGCCGACCGGGACAGCACCACCTTCGAAGGCAGCAGCAGCCGCCGCGGTCGCTGAATCCCCGGATTCCCCACCAGCCAGGGCCTCGCGCCCTGGCTTTGTTTTGGGGGCGGCCGTTATGCTTGCCCGATGGCTGTCCTTTCCTTGCCGCTGCAGGCGGCGATCATCGACCTCGACGGCACGCTGGTGGACACGCTCGGCGATTTCAGCGCCGCGCTGAACCAGACACTGCGCGAACTGGGCCAGCCGGCGGTGGAGGCCGGCGTCGTGGCCGGCTTCATCGGCAAGGGCTCGGAGCACCTCATCCGCGCGACGCTCGCCCACGTCGGTGCGCCGGCGCAGCTCTACGGCAGGGCCTGGGAGGTGTACCAGGACGCCTACCGCGGACTCAATGGCCGCTGGGCGCAGGTCTACCCGGGCGTGGAAGAGGGCATCCGGCAACTGCGGGCGACCGGCCTGCGGCTGGCCTGCCTGACCAACAAGCCGGGCGAATTCGCGCGCCACCTGCTCGCCGCCAAGGGCCTGGGTGCCGCCTTCGAGCTGGTGTTCGGCGGCGACGCCTTCGCGCGCAGGAAGCCCGACCCGCTGGCGCTGCTCAAGACCTGCGAGGCGCTGGGCACGGCGCCGGCACGCACGCTGATGGTGGGCGACTCACGCAACGACGCGGCCGCGGCGCGCGCGGCCGGATGCCCGGTCGTGCTGGTCACCTACGGCTACAACCACGGCGAGCCGGTGCGCGCCGTCGACGCCGACGCCTTCGTCGATTCGCTGCTGGAACTGGCGCCCCTGCTGCGGGGCTGAACCTCAGGCCTGCTTGCCCAGCAGGCTGTCCTTGAGCTTCCAGTCCGCCGGCACCGGGCCGAGCCAGATGCGCATCAGCGCGTTGAAGAACTCGGGCTCCTTGAAGGGCTCGCCCTGCTGCACGCCGCGCACGGAGACGATGGTGCCGGTGCCCGGCACCCAGTCCAGCGTGAACTGGTCGCCGGCCTGGAGCTTCTTGTGGTCGGTGAAGATCTGGCTCATGCGCATGAGTCCGGGGATCAGCTTGGACATCGCCGCGCGGTCCATGTTGTCCTCCACCCCGCGGACGAACAGCTTGCCGAGCTCACTGGCGTCGATCTCGCGCAGCATGGTCACCGACATCCGCTTGGCACCCGGCACGCCGAGCGCGTCCTCGGGCGTGCCGGCCTTCTTCGGCAGGTACAGGCCCGCGGTGTAGACCTTGAACGGCCCCTTGTAGCGCGTGCCGGCGCCATTGAGCTGCAGCTTGCTGCCCGCCAGCACGGCGGCCTCTTCGTACTTGACGCCCGAGACGGTGGTCTGGGCATGCCCCGGGATCGCGAACAGCAGGGCCGCGGCGCATGCGCTGGTGCGCAGCAGGGAAAGGCGAGTCATGTGGAGCTCCAGGAAAGAGAACGACCGTTCGTTTTTTACAAATTGTCGCAAGATTTCCCTGATTCGCGCAACAAGGGTTTTCTACGCGAACCTTGGCGTTAATGCGATTGACAAGCGGGCGCCGGCGCCTTTGCTACACTGACCGCATGTTCATCCACCGCACCACGATCACAGGTTGCAGCGACCGGGGAGCCTGGCCCTGGCGCAAGCCTGATCAAGTGCGTTCCTGACCGCACGGGGCAGCCCGTGCCCCCGCGCCTCGACCCAGAGGCACAGTCCCGTTTCCCGCGGCGCTCCGATGCCGCCGAGCTTGTGGAGGCTCACCCCTTGATCACCGAACTGGAATTCAAGAGCCTTGCTTTGCAGGGCTACAACCGCATCCCGCTGATCGCCGAGGCGTTCGCGGACCTCGAAACCCCCCTGTCCCTCTACCTGAAGCTGGCGCACGCCAAGGGCGGCGGCAAGCTCAGCTTCCTGCTGGAGTCGGTGGTGGGCGGCGAGCGCTTCGGCCGCTACAGCTTCATCGGGCTGCCCGCGCGCACTCTGTTGCGCGCCAGCGGTTTCGGCGCCGACGCGAAAACCGAGGTCGTCACCGACGGTCAGGTGGTGGAGACGGCCGCCGGCAACCCGCTGGACTTCGTGGAGGCCTACCAGAAGCGCTTCAAGGTGGCGCTGCGCCCGGGGCTGCCGCGTTTCTGCGGCGGCCTGGCCGGCTATTTCGGCTACGACACGGTGCGCTACATCGAGCGGAAGCTGGAAAAGAGCTGCCCGCCCGACACGCTGGGCACGCCCGACATCCTGCTGCTGCAGTGCGAGGAACTGGCGGTCATCGACAACCTGTCGGGCAAGCTGTACCTGATCGTCTACGTCGACCCGGGCAAGCCGGAAGCCTACGGCGCGGGCAAGCGGCGCCTGCGCGACCTGAAGGACCAGCTGAAGTACTCCGTCAGCGCGCCGATGGTGCGGCAGACCGAGACCCACACGTCCGAGCGCGAGTTCGCCAAGGCCGACTACCTGAAGGCGGTGGAGCGGGCCAAGGAGCTGATCGCCGCGGGCGACTTCATGCAGGTGCAGGTGGGCCAGCGCATCAAGAAGCGCTATACCGAGTCGCCGCTGTCGCTGTACCGCGCGCTGCGCTCGCTCAATCCCAGCCCGTACATGTACTTCTACAACTTCACCGGGGCCACGGCGGACGGGCGCGACTTCCACGTCGTGGGCGCGTCGCCGGAGATCCTGGTGCGCCACGAGCAGGTGCCCGAGGGGCACAAGGTCACGATCCGGCCGCTGGCGGGCACCCGGCCGCGCGGCGCCACGCCGGAGGTCGACAAGGCGGTGGAGCGGGAGCTGCTGGGCGACGCCAAGGAGCGCGCCGAGCACGTGATGCTGATCGACCTGGCCCGCAACGACATCGGCCGCATCGCGCAGGTCGGGTCGGTCAAGGTCACCGAGGCCTTCGTGGTGGAGCGCTACAGCCACGTGATGCACATCGTGAGCAACGTCGAAGGCCTGCTCAAGGAAGGCATGACCAACATGGACGTGCTGAAGGCGACCTTCCCGGCCGGCACGCTCACCGGCGCGCCCAAGGTGCACGCGATGGAACTGATCGACCAGCTGGAGCCGAACAAGCGCGGCATCTACGGCGGCGCCTGCGGCTATCTCAGCTACGCCGGCGACATGGACGTGGCCATCGCCATCCGCACCGGCATCATCAAGGACCAGACCCTGTACGTGCAGGCGGCCGCCGGCGTGGTGGCCGACTCGGTGCCGGAGCTGGAATGGAGGGAAACCGAAGCCAAGGCGCGCGCGTTGCTGCGCGCCTCCGAGCTGGTCGAGGAGGGACTGGAATGAAGCTCCTCATGGTCGACAACTACGACAGCTTCACCTTCAACCTGGTGCAGTACTTCGGCGAGCTCGGCGCCGACGTCGAGGTGCATCGCAACGACGAGATCTCGATCGCGGAGATCGAGGCCAGGAAGCCCGACCGGCTGGTGATCTCGCCCGGGCCCTGCTCGCCGGCGGAGGCAGGCATCTCGGTGGAAGCCATCCGGCACTTCGCCGGCAAGCTGCCGATCCTGGGCGTGTGCCTCGGCCACCAGGCGATCGGGGCGGCCTTCGGCGGGAAGATCGTGCGGGCGCAGCAGCTGATGCACGGCAAGACCAGCGAGATCACCACCACGCGCGAAGGCGTGTTCGCCGGCCTGCCGGAGCACTTCACCGTCAACCGCTACCACTCGCTGGCGATCGAGCGGGCCAGCTGCCCCGCCGAGCTCAAGGTCACGGCGTGGACGCCGGACGGCGAGATCATGGGCGTGCGCCACCAGACGCTGCCGGTCGAAGGGGTGCAGTTCCACCCCGAGTCCATCCTCACCGAGCACGGACACGCGCTGCTGAAGAACTTCCTGGAGCAGAAGAAATGAACGCCGTGGTCGACCTGCGCAGCGACACCGTCACGCGACCCACGGCGGGCATGCGCGCCGCCATGGCCTCGGCGCCGCTGGGCGACGACGTGTTCGGCGACGACCCCAGCGTCAATGCGCTGCAGGAGAAGATCGCGGGCCTGCTCGGGTTCGAGGCGGCGCTGTTCGTGCCCACCGGGACGCAGAGCAACCTGTGCGGCGTGCTGTCGCACTGCCAGCGCGGCGACGAATACATCGTCGGCCAGATGCAGCACTGCTACCGCTGGGAAGGCGGGGGCGCCGCGGTGTTCGGCAGCGTGCAGCCGCAGCCGCTGAACCACCAGCCCGATGGAAGCCTGGCCCTCGCGGAGATCGAGGCGGCGGTGAAGCCGGACGATCCGCATTTCGCCCGCACGCGCCTGCTGGCGCTGGAAAACACGCTGGGCGGCAAGGTGCTGCCCTTCGCGTACCTGCAGCAGGCCACCGCGCTGGCCCGGTCCAGGGGGCTGGCGACCCACCTGGACGGCGCGCGCCTGTTCAACGCCGCGGTGGCCCAGGCCGCCGCAAGCGGCGGCGACGCGCGCGGCGAAGCCCGCCGCATCGCGGGCCTGTTCGACAGCGTCTCGGTGTGCTTCAGCAAGGGGCTGGGGGCGCCGGTCGGGTCCGCGCTGTGCGGTGCCCGGGACTTCATTGCGCGCGCGCGGCGCATCCGCAAGATGGCCGGCGGCGCGATGCGGCAGTCCGGAATGCTGGCCGCGGCCGCCAGTTACGCGCTCGAGCACCAGGTCGAGCGGCTCGCGGAGGACCACGCCCTGGCTCGCCGGCTGGCCGAAGGGCTGGCCGGCATCGAGGGGCTGCGGGTGGAGCCGCCGCACACCAACATCCTGTTCGTGGACCTGGTCGGCCCCGCGCGCGAGCAGTCCGCCGCGCTCCTGGAGCACCTGGGCCAGCAGGGCGTGCTGGCCACCGGCCTGTACCGCCTGCGCTTCGCGACCCACCTGGACGTGGATGCGGCCGGCGTGGACCGCGCCGTCGCGGCCATCCGCTCCTTCTTCCGCGCCTGAGGCCTGGGGCATGCCGGACGCGCAGCACCTGCTCCTGTTCGTGGCGGCCGGGCTGCTGCTGAACCTCACGCCCGGCCCGGACGTGCTGTACATCGTCAGCAACGCGCTGCGCTCGGGCGCGCGCGCGGGCGTGGTGGCGGGGCTCGGGATCACGGCCGGCTGCTTCGTGCACGTGTTCGCGGCGGCGGTGGGGGTGAGTGCATTGCTGGCGGCGTCGGCGACGGCCTTCACGGTGCTGAAGTGGGTCGGGGCGGCCTATCTCCTGTGGGTCGGCGTGCGCTTGTTGCTCGCGAGGGCGCCTGCAACAGCTGCCGGCTGGGATGCGCCGGCCGGCCAGCCGGCTGCCGGCCTTGCCGCCATCTTCCGCGGCGGCTTCCTCAGCAACGTCCTGAATCCGAAGGTGGCGATCTTCTTCCTCGCCTTCGTGCCGCAGTTCATCGCGCCCGACGCCGAGCACAAGGCGCTGGCCTTCGTGCTGCTGGGGACGCTCTTCAACATCAACAGCGTGGCGATCAACTCGGGCTGGGCGCTCGCCGCGGCCTGGATGGCGCGCCACGGTGCCGTGCGGCGCGGCATGCACTGGCTGGACCGCGCCGCGGGCGCCATGTTCATCGCCTTTGGCGTGAAGCTCGCCCTGTCCGACAATCCCTCCAGATAAAGCCCGAGGAGCACGCCATGATCACCCCCCAGGAAGCGCTGCAGCGCACGATCGAGCACCGCGAGATCTTCCACGACGAGATGCTGACGATCATGCGGCTGATCATGAGCGGCGAGCTGTCGCCCGTGATGACCGCCGCCCTGATCACCGGCCTGCGCGTGAAGAAGGAAACCATCGGCGAGATCACCGCCGCCGCGCAGGTGATGCGCGAGTTCTCCACCAAGGTGCACGTGGCCGACAAGACCCACCTGGTGGACATCGTCGGCACCGGCGGCGACGGCTCGCACACCTTCAACATCTCCACCTGCTCGATGTTCGTGGCCGCCGCGGCGGGCGCCAAGGTCAGCAAGCACGGCGGCCGCAGCGTGTCCAGCAAGAGCGGCAGCGCCGACGTGCTGGAGGCCATGGGCCTGAACATCCACCTGTCGCCCGAGGCGATCGCCCGCTGCATCGAGCAGACCGGCATCGGCTTCATGTTCGCGCCCAACCACCACCCGGCCATGAAGAACGTGGCGCCGGTGCGCAAGGAGCTGGGCGTGCGCACGATCTTCAACATCCTCGGGCCCCTGACCAACCCGGCCAGCGCGCCCAACATCCTGATGGGCGTGTTCCACCCGGACCTCGTGGGCATCCAGGTGCGGGCGCTGCAGCGTCTGGGCGCCGAACACGCCCTGGTGGTCTACGGCCGCGACGGCATGGACGAAGTGAGCCTGGGCGCCGCCACCATGGTCGGCGAGCTGCGCAACGGCGAGATCACCGAATACGAGATCCATCCGGAGGACTTCGGGCTGCCCATGGCCAGCAACCGCGCGCTGAAGGTGGAGACGCCGCAGGAATCGCTGGCGCTGATGCGGCAGGTGCTGGACAACCAGCCCGGCGCCGCGCGCGACATCGTGCTGCTCAACGCCGGTGCCGCGCTGTACGCGGCCGACGTCGCGGCCGACATCAGGCAAGGCATCGCGAAGGCGCGCACGGCGCTGGAAAGCGGCGCCGCCAAGGCCAGGCTGGAGCAGCTGGTGCAGGTTTCGAAGACGCTGGCGGGCTGAGATGGCGGACATCCTGGACCAGATCGTCGCGGTCAAGCACGAGGAGATCGCGGCGGCCAAGAAGAAGAAGCCGCTGGAGGCGATGCGCGAAGACGCGCTCAGCCGGGTGCTCACGCGCGACTTCGAGGGCGCGCTGCGCGCGAAGATCGCTGCCGGCCAGCCCGCGGTCATCGCCGAAGTGAAGAAGGCCAGCCCGAGCAAGGGCGTGCTGCGGCCGGACTTCATCCCCGCCGACATCGCGCAAAGCTATGCCGCGCACGGAGCGGCCTGCCTGTCGGTGCTCACCGACCGCCAGTTCTTCCAGGGCAGCACGGACTACCTGAAGCAGGCGCGCGCCTCCTGCGACCTGCCGGTGCTGCGCAAGGACTTCATGGTCGACCCGTACCAGGTGTACGAGTCGCGCGCCATGGGGGCGGACTGCATCCTGCTGATCGCGGCCTGCCTGGCCGACGCGCAGATGGCGGAGCTGGAAGCGATCGCGCGCGGCATGGACATGGCTGTGCTCGTGGAAGTGCACGACGCGCAGGAGCTGCGGCGCGCCTTGCGGCTCAAGACGAAGCTGGTCGGCATCAACAACCGCAACCTGCGCACCTTCGAGGTGAGCCTGGACACCACGCTGGGCATGCTCGAGGAAGTGCCTGCCGATCGCCTGGTCGTCACCGAGTCCGGCATCGCCCAGCGCGAGGACGTGCAGCGCATGCGGGCCGCCGGCGTGCATGCCTTCCTGGTCGGCGAAGCCTTCATGCGCGCCGAGGAACCGGGCGAGGCGCTGGCTGAACTGTTCGGTACCTGAGGCCATGGCCCGCGGCAAGGAGCAGGCGCAGCTGCCCTGGGCGGAGCTCGAGCCGCAGGCGCGGCCGCGGCGCCTGCTGAAGTGGGCGCCTGAGCAGTGGCCCCTGGCCGAGGGGTGGCGGCCCGCGGTGGACGAGTTCCTGGACAGCGCGGAGGGGCAGCGCCTGGGCGATTTCATCCGCGAACGGCTGGCCGCCGGTGCCGTCATCTACCCGCCGCACCCTCTGCGGGCGCTCGAACTGACGCCGCTGGCGGCCGTGCACGCCGTCGTGCTGGGACAGGACCCCTACCACGGGCCCGGGCAGGCCGAGGGGCTCGCCTTCTCGGTGGCCGAGGGCATCCGCCATCCCCCTTCGCTGCGCAACATCTTCAAGGAACTGGGGACGACGCCGGATTCCGGTTCGCTGCTCCACTGGGCCCGCAACGGCGTGCTGCTGCTCAATACCTGCCTGACGGTGGAGGACGGGCAGCCGGCCAGCCATGCCAGGAAGGGCTGGGAAGCGCTCACGGACCGCCTGCTGTCCCTGGTGGCGGCGACCGCCTCCCCCTGCGTCTACCTGCTGTGGGGCGCGCACGCACAGGCCAAGACGGAGCTGATCCGCGCCCACGCCGCGCAGTACGGCCGCGAGATCCTCGTCCTCGAATCGAACCATCCTTCGCCGCTGTCGGCCAGCCGGCCGCCGGTGCCTTTCCTGGGCAGCGGGTGCTTCCGCACCGCCCGGGAGTGGCTGGCGCGGCGGGGCGTGCAGGGCGTGTTCTAGGCGCGCTTGCGGCGGAACAGGCGGGCGAGCCACGGCCGGAAGCCGCGGGTGAGCGAGCGCAGTCCCGGCGCGGCCGGATGGGGCACTTCCATGCGCGTGTCGTCGAGGTAGTCGCGCCGGATGTCGACCGTGGCGCGGCGGCCGATCGCCTCGAAATGCTGGGCGAGCCATTCCTGGCCGGAAACCCGTCCCGATTCGAACAGCCGGTTGATCAGCGCGCCGTCGGCGGAGGTCTTGCTGGACGCGGGAAGACCTTCCAGCGCCGCGCCGCCGTCGATGCGGTGCACGCGCACGCTCTTGCAGCGCGCGTGGGACACGGCCCCGTCGTCCACGAGCCGGTTGACGAAGTCGATGGCGCGCATCTGCGTCAGCAGGCTGGCGTTGAAGGTGAGCTCGTTCACGCGGTCGAGGATGTCCGCGGAGGTCCTGGGCGTGTGACCGCGCGCCAGCGGGTTGATCTGCACCAGCACCAGGTCGGCGGTGGCGCATTCCTTGATCAGCGGCGACAGCGCCGGGTTCACGGAATAGCCGCCGTCCCAATAGGCCTCGCCGTCGATCTCGACCGCCTGGAACAGCATGGGCAGGCAGGCCGAGGCGAGCACCGCCCGCGCGTCGAGCCGGGGCCCCGTGAACACCACCGCCTTGCCCGTGTTGACGTGCGTGGCCGAGACGAACACCTTGAGCTCCCGCTGGCGCGACAGCGCTTCGAAGTCGATCTCCTCTTCCAGCATCGTGCGCAGCGGATTGATGTCCAGGGGATTCGACTGGTAGGGCGAAAGCGCACCGCCCAAGGCCTTGCCGATGAGGTGCGCGGGCGACAGCTCGGGAGGCAGGCCGCCCCACAGCATGCGCGTGAACTGCTGCTGCAGCGTGCCCAGGCTGCCGAGCGCGCCGACGCGGTACCAGATGCCGGCGAGCTTTTCGCGCGCGCCTTCGCGGGGGTCGCGGCCGGCTGCCTGCGCACGCGCCCACCCGCTGGCCAGCGCCACGGCATTGACGGCGCCGGCACTGGTTCCGCTGAGTCCTTCGAAGCCGAGGCGGCCGTCCTCCAGCAGGGCATCCAGCACGCCCCAGGTGAAGGCGCCGTGCGAGCCGCCGCCTTGCAGGGCCAGGTTGACCATGGTCATGGGAGCCCACGGTAGCAACATCCTTGCGCATCCGCGCGACAACCGAGCGCGGCCGTCAGGCTTGTCTCAGCCCCGCCGGCACCGGCTGGGCGACGGCCGTTTCCCTCTCAGCGCGTAGGCCCCAAGCCCGTCCGGCGGCACGAATCTGCTATAGTCTGCGGTTCGCCGGAGGGGTGGCCGAGTGGTTAAAGGCAGCAGACTGTAAATCTGCCCGCTTACGCGTACGCTGGTTCGAATCCAGCCTCCTCCACCACGCTTCCAGACTTTTTTCGGAAGCACGGCGAATGTGTCAGTAGATGAGTTAGTGGCAGCCCAGGGCGCCTGCGTCATTCGGTGAACAGCCGTTGGATGACCCCCGACGCGGGAGTAGTTCAATGGTAGAACCTTAGCCTTCCAAGCTAATGACGCGGGTTCGATTCCCGTCTCCCGCTCCACGCAACGCATCGATCGGCACGCAGGCGACCAGAACATCGCCCTTGTGGCTCAGTGGTAGAGCACTCCCTTGGTAAGGGAGAGGTCGCGGGTCCGATTCCCGCCAAGGGCACCATCTCTTTGGGTAGTGATCGTTACTTTTTTCGGAGTCGAAAAAAATGGCAAAAGGCAAGTTTGAGCGCACCAAGCCGCACGTCAACGTGGGCACCATCGGCCACGTGGACCATGGCAAGACGACCCTGACGGCGGCGATCACCACGGTGCTGTCGGCCAAGTTCGGCGGTGAGGCCAAGGCCTACGA
>JALHLO010000062.1 GCA_022844525.1 Ramlibacter sp. | reverse complement strand
CAGGCCGACCAGATCATGCGGCGATCCGGCGTAACGCCGGAAGGAGTCTCCCAGCACGCCCGCACGGTACGGCGCCTCCAGCGGCGCGGCCATGACCGCCCGAAACAGCGGCAACTGCTGGTCGCGGGTCGGGGACGCGTCGAGCCCCGCCAGGTCGGGGGCGCCGCGGCTGGTCGCGGCCCCCGCCCGCTGCAGCAGCTCCGGCAAGGGCGGGCGATCCTGCGTCTGCGCCCGGGCAGGCCCTCCCAGTGCGAGGGCGATCAGCAGGGCGGCCGCAAGTCGATGCATCGCTGATACTGTAGCAACAGGGTTTGCCATCGCGAGGAGTACAGCGCAAGTGGGGTAGCGCCTGGCAAGAGACTCTGCGAACGTGGTCGAAATCTTCCGACGGGCGACGCCCCGGGAGGATTGAGCATCAGGTCCGAACGTAAAAAAAGCCGGCGAAGCCGGCTTTCTGGGGGCAGCGTCCAGTGTCAGTAACGACCGCCGCCGTAGCCGCCGTTGCCATAGCCAACGTCCGCCCGGTTGGAGGCCCTGAAACCGCCTGCATCGGAGCGGCCCGGGCCACGGCCTTCCTCACGGGGGCGGGCCAGGTTCACGGTAATCGAGCGTCCCTCCACGGACATGCCATCGAGCGCCTTGATGGCAGCCTCGGCAACTTCCGCAGACGCCATTTCGACGAAACCGAAGCCCTTGGAGCGGCCCGTTTCACGGTCCATCATGACCTTGGCGGAGGAAACGCTGCCGAACTCGGCGAAGTTGGATTCCAGGATGGAATCGGTCACGGAGTAGGGCAGGTTGCCCACGTAGATCTTGCTGCTCATGACGAGCCTTTCTCAATGATGGCGCCCAGTAGTGCGCACAGGTGCCGCGCAGCAACCTGCCGCGCGATGCGCAACGTCAAAAGACATCGGGAGGGATTCAGACAACGACGCGGCGGTTGCAAGTTCGCCGGAGGTAGACAGTAAACCTTGAAGAGCGACGATCTGCTCAACGTTCAGCAGCGCCGAGGTTAGCACGTTACGCGCTTTCGCGCAGAGCACACGCTCGGAACTGCTTCCATCAGGGCTGGATGGCCGCCGCGGCGATGGGCGAAAGGTGTCTGGCGACGCGGTCTCGTTTGGCCATCTCTCGATTCCATCGAGGTGTTCCTCGCGAAGTCCGGTGCGAGAGGTGCGGACGATCTCGCCCAGCACCTTGAACAGAAGAAAACGCCCGACCGCGATGGCGGCCTGGTTGCAGCCTTCATCGCTCACTCATCGACCTCCACCTCATGTTGCGGTTCGACTTTTGTCGCAAGAACCTTGTCAATGGTGCGTGCATCCAGATCGACGATCTCGAATCGCCATCCTTGCCACTGCGCATGATCCGCAACTTTCGGTAGCCGGCCGGTGAGGAACATCAGCATTCCACTGAGCGTCTGGTAGCGGCCGCGATCCTCCTCGGGCACGGAATCGAGCCCGAGTCGGTCTTTCAGTTCTGGTACCGGGATGTGGCCATCCAGCAGCCAAGAGCCGTCTTCACGTTGCACGGCCCATGAATTCGCTGGGTCGCGCGGATGGAACTCTCCGGTGATCGCCTCGATCAAGTCTTGCAGCGTCACGATGCCCTGCACTTCGCCGTATTCGTCTATGACGAAGGCCATGTGAACGTCAGACTGTCGGAAGTTGTCCAGCAGCTCCATGCCCGTGATGGTCTCCGGCACGTAGAGCGTGGGCTGCAATGGCTGGTCTGCCAATTCTCGATTTCCGCCTTGCACCGCATTGCTCAGCCACTGCCGGGCGTTCAGCACTCCGATCACGTTGTCGCGTCCGCCCTTGGTGACGGGGAAGCGGGCGTGATCGGATCGACTGATTCTTGCGACGTTCTCCTCGAAAGACTCTTCCAGATCAAGGAAGACCACGTCTGCACGGGGCACCATCAATGAGCCGATCTGACGGTCGTCCAGCCGGAAGACGTTGCGCACCATCGCGTGCTCGTGGGACTCGATGACCCCGGCGCTGGTGCCTTCGGCGAGCACGGCATGAATTTCTTCCTCCGTCACGGGAGAGCCGCTATTCTCCTTGGCGCCCAGCAACCGCAGCAGCGCGCGCGTGGAGATCGACAGTAGCACCACGAACGGCTTGGTGGCGATGGCGAGCCATTCAATCGGCCGTGCGACCAGCCGGGCAAACAGCTCGGGGTGGCTCTGGCCCAACCGCTTCGGGACCAGTTCCCCGATCACGATGGAGAAGTACGTAATCGTGATCACCACCAGACCGGTCGCAGCGTACCCGCTGTAAGGCTGCGCAATGCCGACCGAAACGAGCCAGCCAGCCAGGGGCGCCGCGAGCGCCGCCTCGCCCACGATGCCGTTCAGCACGCCGATGGACGTGATGCCGATCTGGATGGTGGAGAGGAATCGAGTGGGGTCTTCGCCAAGCAAGATCGCCGCGGCGGCGGACTTGTCGCCCGCATCGACCAGGCGCTGCAGCCGCGCCTTGCGGGCGGTGACCAGCGCGATCTCCGACATGGCGAACGCGCCATTGAGCAGTATCAGGCCTGCCAGTATGAAAATTTCCATCCAAAAGCTCTCTGTGAACCGGGGAAGGTTCGAATAGCCCGGCGTGAAGAAGGCCGAGAACCAAGAAACCAATGGCTACCCGGTCAATCACGAACGGCATGAACGTTCGGGTCGAGACAATACGCAGGAACATCAGTGCCGCCCGAGCGCGAAACGCCGGGAACCAGCGCCACTGCCTGCGCAAATCCGAACAGCACGCCGTGATGCACACGCATCTCCGGCAATCCGTCCCGCCGCCGGCCGAAACGGTCCGCCGCGCCGAGGACCAGGCCCAAGACGCGGCTCCCGGATCTCAGCCGGAAGTCAGAAAGGGCCCGACGAAGTCATGCGGGAGTCTGGCTCAGCTTGCGTTTGGCGCGCGCGCGGATGTTCAGGGCCTCCACGGCCAGTGAGAACGCCATGGCAGCGTACACGTAGCCTTTCGGTACGTGGACGTCGAACGCTTCGGCCGTCAGCAGCATCCCGACCATCACGAGGAAGGCCAGCGCCAGTACCTTGATGGACGGGTGCCTCTCGACAAATTCCCCGATCGGCCGCGCGGCCACCAGCATCACGCCCACTGAGGCCACCACCGCCGCAACCATGACGCCGATCTGGTCGACCATGCCGACCGCGGTGATCACCGAGTCGAGCGAAAAGACGATGTCGATGATGGCGATCTGGCCGATGATCGACCAGAACAGACGCTTGCCGGCAGCCACTGCCTCCAACGTCGGCACTGCCGGGCCATGCGTCTCCCGCGCCTCGACCTCGACGAAGATCTCGTGCGATGCCTTCCACAGCAGGAAGAGACCGCCCAGCAACAGCACCAGGTCGCGGCCGCTGATGCCCTGACCGACGATGTCGAACAGATCGTTGGTCAAACCCATCACCCAGCTCAGGGAGAAAAGCAATGCCAGGCGCGAGACCATGGCAAAGCCCAGGCCGAGCCGGCGCGCCTTGTCTCTGTGCTCCGGCGGCAGCCGCGAGACCAGGATCGAGATGAAGATGATGTTGTCGATGCCCAGCACGATTTCGAGTGCGGTGAGCATCGCAAACGCGATCCAGACGTTCGGATCTTGAAGCAATTCCATGGAGGCAACGCGCAGAGCGCCCTGAGAACGAGAGGAAGAACGCCCTCGAGAACGAGGGCTGCGATCAACCGACTACGCGCGATTGCAGGGCGGGCGCTGCGGGACCGGCATGTCGGGTGAGCACAGCTCACCGATCAACCCGATGGGGGATGGAGACGTCAGTTCTTCCAGGGCGACCAGCGGGCGGCCCTCGCGGTGCTGGTCTGGCAGGTCGTGCGCCGAAGCGCCCATGTCATCCAGATGATGGTCGTTCACCGTGCCTTCACGATCGCCGGCAGCTTCGATGCCGCCTTCGCCGAGATGCACCGCCGTGTCCTGATGCGCGTCCATCCCGGACTCGGAACTGGCCATACCTGTCCAGCCGAGCACGACGACGAGGAGAATGGCAAGAAAGCGCCGGAGCATGTGGAAGGCGATTGTATCGCTGACACAAGGGGGTCCACCGTGTGCCTGCTGAGTATCGCGAATCGTCAGGTCACCTCACGGCGACGGCGCCGGGGCTGATGCAGCAGGGGGCGAACAGAACTCCTGATCGAGGGCCGCTTCCGGCCCAGAAGCGGCCTACCCTGCGGCGACGGAGCGCGCAATCAACGCAAGCGTGCCCAGGAACGCAAGGACGAGCACGAACGCAATGAAGATCAGGACGAGTGGATTGCCTCGCCCGGGGATGTCCGCCATGTCCTGTCGCCTGCCCAGGCCGACGAAACTCCACAGCACGGTCTTGATCTGTCGCAGCAGGTTCATGGCAAGGCTCCTAGCGGACGCGGTTGACATCCAGTTCCGTCACGGCGCCGGCGTTGTTCCCCCAGGAACCGCGGACGAAGGACGCCACGGCGGCGATCTCGGCGTTGGTGAGGCTTTGCCCGAACGGCGGCATGCCGTAGGGGCGCGGATTGCCCCCGGTCGTGGGCGGGAACCCGCCGCTGAGGATCACCTTCACGAGGTTGGTGCTGGAAGGCATCGTCGCCGTGCGGTGGCCCGCCAATGCGGGATACCCGGGGCCATTGCCTTCACCGCGTTCGCCGTGGCACTCGGCGCATTGCGCCTTGTACAAACGGGCCCCGAGCGCCAGAACCGCGCCGTCGGCCTTCGCAGGTTCCGGGGCCGGAGGTCGCTGCCGCGGCAGCTCGCGCAGGAAGGTGGCCATGGCATCGAGGTCGGCCTCGTCCAGGTGCTGGGTGCTCCTGAACACCACCTCCGCCATCGGACCCATCGCCGCGCCGCCGGCCGTCTGTCCGTCCTTGAGCAGACGCACGATCTCCGGCTTGGTCCAGCCTTGCACGCCTGCTTCCGCGGGCGAAGCGAGGGAGGGCGCGTACCAGTTCTGCATCGGGATCAAGCCGCCGCTCAGTTCCAGCTTGTCGTTGGTGGCGCCGAAGGCGTTGCGCGGCGCGTGGCAGGCCTGGCAGTGGCCCAGGCCGCGCACGAGGTAGGCGCCCCTGTTCCATTCGGCGGACTTGTCCGCCTGCGCCTCGAACTCGCCGGGCGAGAAGAACAGCGCGCGCCAGACCGCCAGCGCCAGTTGGGAGTTGTAGGGAAAGCGCAGGTCGTGCGGCCGGTTCGCCAGCCTGGCCGCCGGCTGGCTGCGCAGGAACGCGTAGAGCGCGTCCGAGTCTTCCCGCGTGACCAGCGTGTAATCGGGATACGGGAAGGCGGGGTACAGGAGGCGGCCGTCGCGCGACCTGCCGTGGTGCATGGCGCGCCAGAAGTGGTCCGCGCTCCACTTGCCGATGCCGTGTTCCGCATCCGGCGTGATGTTGCTGGCGAAGACCGTGCCGAAGGGCGTCTCGATGGCCTTGCCACCGGCGAAGGCGGCGCCGCCGCGCGCGGTATGGCAGGCGGCGCAGTTCCCCGCCTTCGCGAGGTACGCGCCCCGCTGCACCCGTTCGACCGCGGGCACGCCTGCGGGGACGGCATCCCCGACCGGCGCTTCGCCGCGCACGTTCAGCCAGGCGACCAGTGCCGCTGCTGCGAGGGCCAGCACCGCGAGCAGCGTGAAGGCCTGCACCCATCTCGAGTGAAATGCCCTCATCGCAGGCCGCTCCCGCATTCCATCGGTGGCTTCCCCGCATCGCCGGCGGGCACCGCTGCGCCCTTGGTGACGGGTTGCGAGGACAGCCATGTCGCCATGGCCGTGACGTCCTCGGCGGCAAGGCGCCGCGCGATATCGCCCATGCAGTCGGGCGCGGCCGCTTGCCGCACGCCGTTGCGCCACGCGCCGAACTGCGCCAGCACGTAGTCGCGCGGCAAACCGAGCAGTCCCGGAACAGCGGGCGCGACGCCGGTCATCGCGGCGCCATGGCAACTGGCGCAGGCCGGGATGCCGCGGGCGGCATCCCCGTGGCGCACCAGCTGTTCGCCCCGTGCGAGCGTTTGCGCCGGCGCATGGGTCGTCTGCGGCGGCGGGTAAGGCAGGTCGAGGGAGGAGAAATAGGCGGCGATCTCCCGCAGGTAGGCATCGGACATGTGGTCCACGAGGTAAGCCATCGTCGCGTTCTGGCGCTTGCCTTCGCGAAAGTTCACCAGCTGGTTGTAGAGGTAGCCCGCGGGCTTGCCCGCGATGCGCGGGAAGAAGCCCTGGTTCGTGGCGCGACCCTCCTGCCCGTGGCAGGCGACGCAGGCCTTCATGCGTTGGGCCATGGTGTCGGGCGCGGTGGCGGCGGACGCGGCGGCGGTGGCCAGCAGGCACAGCGCCGCAGGCACGCAGGAGCGCAGGAAGGGGAGGACAGATCTTCTCATTGCAGGTCCGTACTTTGCCGGCAACGGGTTCCCGATTGAAGACTCAGTTGCGGCCAAAAACGACCGTATCAGAGCGGGGCTGAAGGGGAATTCCGCAGGGGAGCGTGCGGAAGCAGCACAGAAGTGGAAAATCGTCCGAAAGGCATACCAGGGCAGCCGTGGCCAGGAAGTACGAAGAACTCGCGCAGGAGCTCGAAGCGCTGATCTCGGCCGGGACCTTGCGTCCGGGCGAGCGCCTGCCATCGGTGCGCGAGACCGTCGCCAGCCGCGGCGTCAGCCCCTCCACGGTTTTCGAGGCCTACTACCTGCTGGAGCGCCGCGGCGCCGTCGAGGCGCGGCCGCGCTCCGGCTACTTCGTCGCCCAGCGCGTGGCGGATGCCGCCGCGGAGCCGCGGCTGATGGAACCCGCCTCCGGGCTGCGGGACGTGGCGGTCAACGACATGGTGCTGGAGGTGCTCGGATCCGTCCGCCACCGCGATGTGGTTCCCCTCGGCTCCGCTTTCCCGAGCCCGGACCTGTTTCCGCTGGACCGCCTGGCCCGCGGCATGAGTGCTGCCATGCGCAGGCTCGATCCGCGCGAGGTCCTGGAAAACCTCTCCCCGGGCAGCGAGGAGCTGCGGCGGCAGATCGCGTTGCGCTACGTGGCGACGGGCACCCTGGCCAGCGCGGAGGAGATCATCGTCACCAGCGGTGCGATGGAAGCCCTGAACCTGTGCCTGCAGGCCGTGACGCAACCGGGAGACCTGGTCGCGGTCGAGGCCCCTGCCTTCTATGGCTGCCTGCAGGCGCTGGAGCGGCTGCAATTGAAAGCCGTGGAGGTGGCCACGCATCCACGGCTGGGGGTGCAGGTGGACGCGTTGCGGGCCGTGCTGGAACGCCATCCCGTCAAGGCGTGCTGGTTCATGCCGAACTTCCAGAACCCCACGGGCGCGCTGATGCCGCCGGACCAGAAGAAGGCGCTCGTCGAACTGGTGACGCGCCACCGCGTCCCCCTGGTCGAAGACGACGTCTACGGCGAGCTCTATTTCGGCGTGCGGCGCCCGGTGCCCGCGAAATCCTTCGATCGCGAGGGTTGGGTGATGCACTGCGGCTCGTTCTCGAAGAATCTCGCCCCGGGCTACCGCATCGGGTGGGCAAGCGCCGGCCGCTTCGCGCCGCTGGTGGAGCGCCTGAAGCTCACCAGCACGCTTTCCGTGGCGGTTCCGTCGCAGGCGGCGGTGCTCCACTTCCTGCAGCATGGCGCCTTCGACAAGCACCTGCGGCAGCTGCGGTCCACGCTCGCCCGCCAGCAGGAGCAATGCGTGCGGCTCGCAACCCGGCACCTGCCCGCCGGAACCCGCGTGACCCGGCCGGAGGGCGGCTACTTCCTCTGGGCCGAGTTGCCGCCCGACATCGACGCCCTGCAACTGCACCGGCTGGCGCTGTCACAGAACATCAGTCTTGCCCCGGGCCAGCTCTTTTCGACGGATGGCCGCTTCCGGCACCACGTGCGCCTGAATTACGGTCATCCGCGGCCCGATCAACTGGAGCCCGCGCTCAGGACCCTCGGCAGGCTCGCCGCGCGGCTGGCGACCGCGCGCTGACCGCCGCCCGCACCGCTGGGTGCCCGGTAGCCCGCCGAGGAATTCCACCTAACCCGTTCCGGCCGCCTTAGGTGCGTGCGCGTGTGGACGGTTACGGCCGCACCTCGCTTCCTCGCTGTACCACTTGCTGGAACACTCGGGCGGTCCAGCCGGACCTCTCGCTGCGTTCGCGCCAACTCACCACCGGGAACGCCCTCCCCGCTGCCCTGCACCGCGTCCTGGCCCCGCGCCGTCGAACCCTCGCCTCGTGTTCCCCCATCCTCATCCCTGTTCACTCACGCTCGCGCGGCGCCGAGGCATCGCCCGGGCTGCCGGCGCCCTGGTCGCCATGATCGGCGCGTTCGTCCTGGGCGGCTGGGCGCTGGGCATCCACGCCCTCGGGAGCTTTCCCCTCGACGCGAGGCAGATGAATCCGAACACGGCCGCGGCACTGCTGCTCGCGGGCTCGGCCATCGCAATGGCGCGGGGTCGCCATGGGCCACGCCGCTGGTTCGCCCGGGCAGCGGGCATCGCAGTTGCCACGATGGGCCTGGCGACCCTGGGCGAGTACGTGTTCGGTGTCGATCTCGGCATCGGCCAGTTGCTGGTCCCGGACAAGGCCGTCGCATCCGGTCTGCTTGCCGGTCGGATGTCGCCCTTCACCGCGTGGGCGCTCATGCTGGCCGGCCTCTGGCTTGCCAGCCGCCGGGCGGTGGCGCGGGGCTGGCTGGGAGCCGTGTGCGCGCTGCAGATCGTCGCGATCGCGGCCGTGTCGCTGCTGGCCCATCCCTGGAAAGCTTCCGGGTTCGCGCCCCAGGCGTGGACTCCGCCGGTTGCCCTGCTCACCGCTTTCGCATTGCTCCTGCTCGGTTGTGCACTTCTCCTGAGCGTTCGGCAGCCGCGCACCGGGAGTGCATTGCGCAGCTCACCGATCCGGTCGGAAACGCGCGTGCGACTGGCGTTCTGGGCGATCGTCGCGGTGCTGCTCGCATCCACCAGCTACACGTACGGGTCGAACATCGCCTTCGTGCACTCCACGCAGGCGGCGGCCGACACCCAGCATGTCCGCCTGGACCTGGCGCGCCTCGAGGTTTGCCTGGATGACGTCCAGGCACGACACAAGCGGCTCCTGCTGACCGATGCGGCGGCAGTGGAGTCGGAACTGGCACGCTCGCTGGGTGAGTGCCGCAGGTGGCTGTGGGAACTGACGCCGCATCTGGCGGCCGGGCGCGAGCTCTCGCACGAAATGGTCGCCCTGCGCGACGCCATAGACGAGTACTTGCAAGCCGTCGAGCGCAACCTGTCTGTCCTGGCCGAGCATGGCGCGCCGGCCGCACGTGACGCATGGGGAGCCGCGGGCACCCAGCCGGCCTCGCTCCCATTCGATTCGAGGATCGAAGCCCTGGACGAGAAGCATGCGGCACTTCTGGAGCAACAGCTGGCCGCGCTGGACTTGCAGCGGGCGTCGATGCTGGCCTCCGTGGTCGTCACGCTGCTGGCCTGCATCACGATGCTCACCGCCCTCACGCGCGTCATGGTGCAAAGCGTGCGCGAAAACACGCGGTCCCGTGAGGAGGCGGAACGGCAGAAGCTGCTGCTCCTGGCGGTCCTCAGTTCCACGCCGGATTCGGTCGCGTACCGCGCCCCGGACGGTACCTACCTCGGTGCCAACACGGCATACGCCCGCATGATCGCCCGGCCCGGAGAGCAACTGGTGGGCCGCAGGATCGCCGATGTGTGGGAGCCGCAGGCGGCCTCCGCGTTCAAGGCCAGGGACGAGTTCGTGCTCCGCGCCGGCGAGTCCACGCGCCACGAGGACTGGTTCACCCATGACGACGGCTCGCGGCAGCTCATCGAGATGCTGCGCAGTCCGCTGAGGGATGTGGATGGCCGGGTGGTCGGAGTGCTGGCCGTCGGGCGGAACATGACGCAACGAAAGGCCCTGGAGCAGGAGGCCCAGCGTGCACGCCTGATGGCCGAGGAGGCCGCGCAACTGAAGACGGCGTTCCTGGCGAACATGAGCCACGAGATCCGCACCCCGATGACGGCCGTCCTGGGGCTGGTGGACCTGCTCGCCGCGGGTGACCTGAGCCCGCCGCAGCGTCGGCACGTGGAGGCGATGCGGACTTCGGGCCGGCACCTCCTG
The DNA here is from genome assembly GCA_022844525.1 of Ramlibacter sp. Taxonomy (GTDB): domain Bacteria; phylum Pseudomonadota; class Gammaproteobacteria; order Burkholderiales; family Burkholderiaceae_C; genus Ramlibacter. The sequence goes on along the minus strand of JALHLO010000062.1, from coordinate 7,370 downwards.
AGCATCATCAACGACATCCTCGATTTCTCGCGGCTGGAAGCGGGCAAGCTCCCTCTTGAATCCGTCGACTTCTCGCTCCCCCAGTTGCTCCAGGAACTGCAGACCGTGCTGGAACCCATGGCCGCCGAGCGCGGGCTGGCACTGGAGATAGGCTCCCAGCCCTGCGTGCCCGGCTGGCTCCGCGGCGATCCCACGCGCCTGCGCCAGGTCCTGCTGAACCTGGCAGGGAACGCGTTGAAGTTCACTCCGAAAGGCACCGTGCGCCTGTGGGTCAGCGCGGGCGGCGGCGGCACCGACCCACGGCTCGAGTTCGAGGTGCGGGACACCGGAATCGGGATGGCTCCGGACCAGCTGCGCATGCTGTTCACGCCCTTTACGCAGGCCGACCAGTCCATTGCGCGGAACTACGGCGGCAGTGGCCTCGGCCTGGCCATCAGCAAGAGACTCGCCGAAGCCATGGGTGGTCGCCTGACGGCCGACAGCACCCAGGGCGTCGGTAGCGTGTTCCGCCTGCAACTGTCGCTGCCTTTGGGCAAGCCGGCGTCGACCGTGCCCACGTCCAGCCCGTTCGCCCGGGCGTCGCGCCCGCGGCGCATCCTCGCCGCCGAGGACGTCGAAATCAACCGCGAGATCCTGCACGCGGCGCTCACCGGCCAGGGACATCACGTCGAATTCGCGATCAACGGCGCGGAGGCGGTCGCGCTCGTCCAGGCGGCGCAGTTCGACCTCGTGCTGATGGACGTACAGATGCCTGTCCTTGACGGGGTCGAGGCGACACGCCGCATCCGCCGGCTGCCGGCGCCACTGTGCAATGTCCCGATCCTCGGCCTCACGGCGAACGTGCTGGTGAGCGAGCAACGGGCGTACCTGGCGGCTGGCATGAACGAGTGCCTGACCAAGCCGCTCGACTGGTCGCGGCTCGCGGACGCGATCGCGCGGCACGGCGGCACGTCGGAGTCTGCGGCCGACGCCGCTGCGGTGGGCTGCGAAGCGGCGGATCCCCTCGTTGCGCCCGGCGTTCTCGACGCGCAGCAGCTGGAATCGGTCCGGGCCGTGATGGGGAGCGACCAACTCGCGGCTTTGATCGCGGGGGCCGTCGCGAGCCTGAGGACCACGAGCGGGACACTGAAGGAAGAACGATCCCTCCCACGCGTGCAGGCCATCGCACACAAGCTGAAGGGAACCTCCGGAACCATGGGCATGGCTGCCGTGTACCGGACGGTCGCGGAGATCGAAGCCGCTGCCGCGCAAGGGCATCTCGCCACCGACGCCATGGGACGACTGCCAGGCGAGATCCGGGCGACCGAGCACGCGCTGCGTTCCCTGGGATTTCCGGACGCCGGGGCGTGAGCGGCGTCGACGGGCGCGCACGACGGGGCCCTTCAGGGCGGGTTTGAGCCCGGTTCGAGGCGCGCCGCCCGGCGGGCGACCACGCAATAGGGTCCTACGCCTTGTTTCCGCCGGGCCGGGAGAGTAGCGTGGGCTCGCCGGTCCTGGACGGAGCCAATGACGCTATACGAAAACCTGGCCAATCAACTGGAAGAGTCGATCCGTTCGGGGGCCCTGCAGCCCGGAGCCAGACTCCCCTCCGTGCGCCGCATCAGCAGCAGCCGCGGGGTGAGCCCGGCCACGGTGTTCCAGGCCTACTACCTGCTGGAGGCGCGCGGCCTCGTACGGGCGCGCGCGCGCGCCGGCTATTTCGTCGCCGCGGAGAACGGCGAGGTGCCGCAGCCGCAAACGGCTTCGGCGTCGGGCGAGAACTCCGTCGAGCTCGACGTGGCCGACCGGGTGTTCACCTTGCTGGACTCGGTCATGAAACGCAACATCGTCCCGTTCGGGTCGCCGATCCCGTCGCCGGCCTTGTTCCCCCTGCCGCGCCTTGGCAAGAGCATGGCGGCCGCGGCCCGCACGCTCAGTCCCTGGGCCACCGTCGACGAGATGTCGCCCGGCAAGCAGGTGCTGCGCAGGCTGATCGCCGCGCGCTACGCGGTGGACGGCATCACGGTGCGCGTCGACGAGATCGTGATCACCAACGGCGCCCTGGAGGCGCTGAACCTGGCGCTGGCGTCGGTCACGCGCCCTGGCGACGCGGTGGTCGTCGAGTCCCCCACCTTCTACGGGGCGCTGCAGGCCATCCAGCGGCTTGGCCTGCGCGCGGTGGAGGTCTCCACGCATCCGCACGATGGCCTGGACCTCGCCGCGCTCGGGCAGGCGATCGCCCGGCACCAGCCCAAGGCCTGCTGGCTCATGCCCACCTTCCAGAACCCGCTGGGCTGCACCATGCCGGAGGACCGGAAAAGGGAGCTGGTCGCCCTGCTCGCCCTGCATCGCGTGCCCCTGATCGAGGATGACGTCTACGGCGAGCTGTACTTCGGCCCGCGCCGTCCGCTGCCGGCCAAGGCCTTCGACCGCGAGGGCCTGGTGCTCCACTGTTCCTCCTACTCCAAGACGCTCGCGCCCGGCTACCGCATCGGCTGGACGGCCGCCGGACTTCATGCGGATGCGGTCAAGCGCCTGAAACTGAGCACGACCCTGGCCACATCGGCGCCGAGTCAGCTGGGTCTCGCTCGCTACCTGGCCGGCGGCGGCTACGACCGCCATCTGCGCAAGCTGCGCGAACAACTCGCACACCAGTACGCCGGTGCGGCGCACGCGGTCGCGCGTCATTTCCCGGCCGGGACGCAAGCCACGCGTCCGGACGGCGGCTACATGTTCTGGATCGTGCTGCCCGAAGGCACGGACGCGGTGGAGCTGCACCGCCGGGCGCTCGCGCAGCATGTGAGCGTCGCGCCGGGTCCCATGTTCTCCGCTTCCGGGCAGTTCGGGAACTGCATCCGCATCAATTTCGGCCACCCGCTGGACGCGCGGGCCGAGCGCGCCCTGGAGCAGCTGGGCAAGCTAGCGGCTCAGCTCGTGCCGGGCTGAGGGAGGAGGGCCCTGGCATCGTGCTCCGGCGCGTGTCCGCTCACGTACGCATCCCCCAGTCCGTCCCACGTGCTCGCTCCGCGCACGTGGATGCCATGGAGGTATTCCAGGCCCTTGTTCCGCAGTCGCTGCCGTGCCGCGGCCATGGAGTTCGGATCGAAGATGTAGGTGTCGGTCGCGGCCCAGCGCTCGCCCGTCCAGGCTTCCACGACGGGGCGTTCCAGGCGCCACAAGGAGAAGTCGAAACCATGGACCAGGCCGGCGCGCAGGCTCACCTGGCGCATCCGTGCGGGCACCCCGAGCAGGCGCAGCATGGCCACGAACAGCGTCGCCTTCTCCGAGGCATCGCCGCCGCCCGCCCGCAGGACTTCGGTCGCGGTCCGGTGGCGACGCATCATGCGGGTGCGCAGCTTCAGCCGCTTGACATAGGCATAGACGGCCAGCACCTTGGCGCGGCGCGTGGTCTTCAGTTGCGTCAGGCTCTGGACACGCAGGCGCAGGGCCGAATCCTCGAGGTCCATGAGCGGCGTGGAGCAGAGCCACTCCACGTGTGCAACGGGCGGTTGCTGCGTCATGGCCGCGGACCCCCGGGCGTGCCGCCGGTTCCGGCAGTTGCATTGCGGGCTTCCTGGTCCATTGCGAAATCTCCAGAGGGTCTTGCGAGGAAGGCCCGAGGTTACGCAGGCGCACCCGCGGCCGGAAGTGTCAGTTCGCGGCGAAATGACCGGTGCAGGGCAGGCGCGAGAATGACCTTCCGGCGGGTGAGGCCGGCACCGACCGGGCCGCGGGCTCAGTCGGGCCGCTTCGCCTCGTCGACGAGCCAGCGGCGCAGCAGCTGTACCTTCTGGTCGCCGCGTTTCCCCGCGAGATACACCAGGCAGTAGGCTTCGCGACTGTGGTACGGGTCCTCGAAAGGGATCACCAGGCGCCCGGCGGCCACGTCCTCCCTGACCAGGAGGCGCGGCAGCAGCGCCACGCCCAGGCTGCCGATGGCGGCCTGCATGATCAGGTAGAAGTGCTCGAAGCGCGGCCCCTGCCAGGCCAGGTTCAGGTCTCCGCCCTTGGCCTCGAACCACTCGCGCCACAGGTTCGGGCGGACGGTCTGCTGCAGCAGGGTGTGCTGCGCCAGGTCCTCCGGCCGCGCGGGCGTGCCGCGCCTTTGCAGGTATGCGGGGGAGCAGACCACCACCATCTCGTCGCCGACCAGCCGGTCCGACAGCACCCCCGGCCAGTCGTCGCCGCCGTAGTGGATCGCGGCATCGATCGATTCGTCCGCCAGGTCGAAGGGCTTCGCCCGCGTTGCCAGCTCGATCAGGATCTCCGGATGCGCGTCGCTGAAGCGGTGCAGGCGCGGGATCAGCCACTTCGTGCCGAAAGCGGGCGGGGTGGCGAGATGCAGGACGCCGCCCTTGCCCTGGGTGGCCAGCAGGTTCACCGTGGCGGCCTGCATCTTCTCCAGGGCGGCGCGGATGTCCACCACGTAGGTGCGCCCGGCGTCGGTCAGCACGAGCCGCTGCTTCACGCGCTGGAACAGCAGCACGCCCAGGTATTCCTCCATCAGCCGGATCTGCCGGCTGACGGCGCTCTGCGTCAGGTTCAGTTCACTCGCGGCCTTGGTGAAGCTCAGGTGCCGCGCGGCGGCTTCGAAAGTCCTCAGCGCCGACAGCGACGGAAGTTGCCAACCCATGGGGGATTATCTCATCCGCTCATGAAGTGGGGAGTTCATATCGCTATCGTGCCGGGCGCGGCGCTGGGACACTCCCCTCATGCAGGAGTCATGGTTCATGATCGTTTGTAAGTCCCGCCGGAGCGGCCGGTGAACATTCCGGTGGAAACCGTCGCCGGGCAGGCGGCCATGGCCTGATGTCCGAGATCTGGTTGCCGGTGGTGCTCGCTTTCCTCGCGGGCGGCGTGGTCAAGGGCGCGGTGGGGCTGGGAATGCCGACCGTGGTCCTCGCCGCGCTGGCGCCCTACATGCCGGTGTCCAGGGCTGCCGCGATCCTGGTGGTGCCCTCGCTGGTCATGAACGTCTGGCAGCTGTTCGGCGGTCCCCGCCCGGCGCGGACCGCCCTGCGGCTGGCTCCGCTGCTCGCGGGCCTCCTGCTCGGGACCCTGTTCGCGCCGATCGGCATGGCGACGGTGAACACCCGCCTCGCGACCCTTTGCCTCGGCGTCCTGCTGCTGTCCTATGCCCTGACCGGCCTCGCCAACCTCACGCTCGCGGTACCGCCCGCCGCCGAGCGGTGGCTGTCGCCGCTGCTGGGCCTCGTCTCGGGAGCGGTCAACGCGGCCACCGGGCTGTTCGTGATACCGCTGGTGCCTTATCTCCAGGGCCTGCGCATGGACAAGGACGAACTGGTGCAGGCACTGGCGCTGTGCTTCACCGTCGGCGCCGTGGCGCTCGGGGCGAGGCTGTGGATGGACGGGGCTTCGGTCCTGGGTGACCTGGCGGGCTCGGCGCTGGCGCTCGCGGCCGCCGCGATCGGCATGCCGCTGGGCAAGGCGCTGCGCGAGCGCTCGAACCAGCAGGTGTTTCGCAAGTGCTTCTTCGCGGTGCTGCTGGTGGTCGGCGCCGCGCTGACGGCGAAGGCGCTGCTGGCGTGAGCATGCGGGCCCCGGGCGCTGGCCCGGGGTCTTGCGTGCACTTCAGTCCAGGCGCCTGGCCGGGGTGATCTGCTTCGGGTCCGTCACGAGTTCCAGCAGCGCCACGCCCCCGTGCGCGCGGGCCCGCGCGAAGGCGCCGGCGAAGTCCTCGGTCCGCTTCACCTGCTCGCCGTGGGCGCCGAAGGAGCGCGCCAGCGCGGCATAGTCCGGCCCCTGCAGCCGCGTGCCGCTCACGCGGCCGGGATAGTGGTTCTCCTGGTGCATGCGGATGGTGCCGTACATGCCGTTGTTGACGACCACCACGACCAGGCGGGCGCCGTGTTCCACGGCGGTGGCGAGCTCCTGCGGGTACATCAGGAAGCAACCGTCGCCGGCGAAGCAGACCACGTCGCGCCCCCGATGGCGCAGCGAAGCGGCGATCGCCGCGGGCAGTCCGTAGCCCATGGCACCGCAGCTGGGCGCCAGCTCGGTGCGCGCGTCCCGGTAGCGATAGAAGCGGTGGACCCAGACGGAGTAGTTGCCGGCGCCGTTGGTGACGATGGCGTCGTCAGGCAGCGCCTCGCTGACCTGCAGCATCACCTGCGCCATGTCCACGCCGGTTCCCTGGGTTGCAGGCGCGGGGGGGCGCGCGAACGCTTCCTGTGCCTGGCGCGCGCTGGCTGTCCACGCGTCCCAGGCACGCCGGGCGGGGACGGGCAGCCCGGCCAGGGCGGCCGCGGCGTCGCCGGCGCTGGCCTGCACCGCGACTTGTGCCCGGTACACGCGCCCGAGTTCGCCCGCGTCCGGATGCACGTGGACCAGCGTCTGCCTGGGCACCGGCGCCTCGAGCAGGGTGTAGTTGTCGGTCGCGATGTCCGTGAGCCGCGCTCCGAGCGCCAGCACCAGGTCGGCGCCCGACACCGCCTCCTTCAGCGCGGGGCTCATCCCCAGGCTGAGGTGACCGATGTACTGGGGCAGGCGGTTGTCGAAGGCGTCCTGCCGGCGGAAGCTGCACGCGACCGGCAGGTTCCAGGCTGCAGCGAACTTCGCCAGGTCGGCAGCCGCCTCCGCTCTCCAGCCACTGCCGCCCGCGATCACGAGAGGGCGCTGCGCGCGGGCGACCAGGTCGCCGATCTGCTTCGCGATGTCGTCGGCGATCGGGGGGGGCACGGGCGACGTCGAGCGGAATGCCGGCACGCTGCTGCGTTCGACCAGCATGTCCTCCGGCAGGGACACGACCACCGGGCCGGGCCGCCCGGAGACGGCGACCTGGAAGGCCCGCGCCACGATCTCCGCCATGCGCGAGGCATCGGTGACCTCGACGACCCACTTGGCCAGCTTGCCGAACATGGCCTGGTAGTCCACCTCCTGGAAGGCGTCGCGGCCCACCTGGTTGCGCGCGATCTGGCCGACGAACAGGATCATCGGGGTGGAGTCCTGCTGCGCGGTGTGCACGCCGATGCTGGCATGCGTGGCGCCGGGGCCGCGCGTGACCATGCAGATGCCCGGGCGGCCGGTGAGCTTGCCATCGGCTTCCGCCATGTTGGCCGCCCCGCCTTCATGCTTGGCCACCACCAGTTCGATCTCGTCCGCCGCGTCGTACAGGGCGTCCAGCACCTCCAGGTAGCTCTCGCCGGGGACGCAGAACACGCGGTCGACGCCGTGCAGGCGCAGGGACTCCACCAGGACACGGCCGGCGGAGGGGAGAGGGGAGGCAGGGTCTGCTTGCGTGGGCATGAGGGTGGCTTTCGTCGGATCGCGCAAAGTGTAGGAGCCGCGCCCGCGCCGCGCACCGTCATAGTCGCAGGGCAGGCATGCGGAATTTGCGTTGCAGCCGGCGTCCCTGCTTTCCTACGATGCGG
>JALHLO010000061.1 GCA_022844525.1 Ramlibacter sp. | reverse complement strand
CGCCGCAGAACAGCTCGTCCCAGCGCGCCAGCCACCACGGGTGGTGGTAGGCCTCGCGGCCGATCATCACGCCATCGAGCTCCCGCAGCTGCGCGTGCACGGTGGCGTCGTCGGTGATCCCCCCGTTGATGGCGATGACCAGCCGCGGGAACTCGCGTTTGAGACGGTGCACCAGCTCGTAGCGCAGCGGCGGCACCTCCCGGTTCTCCTTAGGCGACAGGCCCTTGAGCCAGGCATTGCGCGCATGCACCGCGAACACGCGGCAGCCCGCCTCCGCCACCGTGCCGACGAAGTCGCGCACGAACTCGTAGCTCTCGACCTTGTCGATGCCGATGCGGTGCTTGACGGTCACCGGCACGTCGACCGCGTCGACCATCGCCTTCACGCAATCGGCCACCAGCTTCGGCTCCGCCATCAGGCAGGCCCCGAAGGCGCCGCGCTGCACCCGTTCGCTGGGGCAGCCGCAGTTGAGGTTGATCTCGTCGTAGCCCCAGTCCACGCCCAGCCGGGCGCACTTCGCCAGGTCGGCCGGCTCGCTGCCACCCAGCTGCAGGGCCACCGGGTGCTCGCCCGCATCGAAGTCCAGGTGCCGCGGCACGTCGCCATGCAGCAGCGCGCCGGTCGTCACCATCTCGGTGTAAAGGCGCGCGTGCCGGCTCAGCAGGCGATGGAAGTACCGGCAGTGGCGGTCGGTCCAGTCCATCATGGGGGCGACCGACAGCCGCCAGCTCGTTTCGGGTGGGCTCATGGGAGGCGGCAGCGCACGCGCCGGGACACATGGGAAGTGGGAATGGGGCTATTGTCCCAGTTGCGCCCGCCCACCCTCCGGACCCGTCCCGGGCGGGCCGAGGCGCTGCACCCCGAAGGAGTCCCCATGAAGCATTACCTGATCGGCGTCCTGGCCCTGCAGGCCGCCGTGCTGGCCCTGGCCCAACCCACCGCCGGAGGCAGCGCGACCCAGGCCGCGCCTGCCTTCACCTGCGGCGGCATCGGCGAAGGCGAGCAGGAGCGCTTCAAGCGCGAGGCCGCCCTGCACCACGCACTGGTGACCTTTTCCAGCGAGAGCGGGGCCTACGTGGCGGACGTGGCCGTCAAGGTGACCGCGGCCGACGGCAAGGTGGTCGCCGAGGGCAACTGCGCCGGGCCGCTGATGCTGCTGGACGTGCCGGCGCCCGGCAGCTACCGCATCGCCGCCAGTCTCGCCGGCGAGCAGCAGCAGAAGGACCTGCGCCTGGGCGTCAGGAAGCCCACCCGCGTGTCCTTCGTCTGGAAGGACCGCTGAGCCGGCGCCGCGCTGTACGCGCCGCCCTACCCCGCCCGCTCCCGGGCGACTACACCCGAGCCCGGCCGTGCGCGCTGCAATGGGGGGATAACGAAGAGAAAGGATTTCCCATGAGGCCTTTTCACCTCGACTCCAGCATGAAGACCATGCGCGGCGTGTTCTACCCCACCGGCTGGATGGTGCTGATGTTTGCCGGCGAGCAGCAGGCGCGCGATGCGGCCCGGCTGCTGGAGGACAACGGCATCGGCGGCGACGCCATGATGCTGATGAGCCCCCAGGAGATTCGCCGCGAACTCGTCGGCGCCGAGGGCGACAACGCCATCCTGCCCTCCGCCGGGACCGAAGGCGACACGGTGCGCAAGATCGTGGAATGCGCCGACAAGGGGCACCACGGCCTGATGGTGCACGCGCCGCACAGCGCCGACTCCGACCGCGTGACCGAGCTGCTGAAAGACGCCCAGATCTCGTACGGCCAGAAGTACCGCATGCTGGTCATCGAGGACATCGTCGCCTGACGTCCGGCCGGGCCAGGCGGAAACGACCCTCGCGCAATGAAAAGGCCCGCGCGAGCGGGCCTTCGTCGTGGACGCCGCAAGGCGTCACCCCATGTGCAGGCCGCCGTTGACGGAGAAGTCCGCGCCGGTGGTGTAGCCGCTTTCCTCGCCGGCCAGCCAGGCGATGATCGAGGCGATCTCGCTCGGCTCGCCGAAGCGCTTGACCGGGATCGTCGCCACGATCTTGTCCTGCACGTCCTGGCGGATCGCCTTGACCATGTCGGTGCCGATGTAGCCCGGGCTCACGGTGTTGACCGTCACGCCCTTGGCGGCGAGTTCCTGCGCCAGCGCCATCGAGAAGCCGTGCATGCCGGCCTTGGCGGCGGAGTAGTTGGTCTGGCCGGCCTGGCCCTTCTCGCCGTTGACCGACGAGATGTTGATGATGCGGCCCCAGCCCTTTTCCACCATGTCGCCCACGACCTGCTTGGTCACGTTGAACATGGAGTTCAGGTTGGTCTCGATCACCGCGTCCCAGTCCTCGCGGCTCATCTTGAGGAACATGCGGTCGCGCGTGATGCCGGCGTTGTTCACCAGCACGTCGATGGAGCCGTGCTCCTGCTTGGCCTTGGTGAAGGCCTGCACGGTCGAATCCCAGTCGCCGACGTTGCCGACGGACGCGTAGAACGTGTAGCCCTGCGCCTTCTGCTCGCCCAGCCACTTCTCGAAGTCGCGCGTCGGGCCGCAGCCCGCGATCACCTTGAAGCCGTCCTTGTGCAGGCGCTGGCAGATCGCGGTGCCGATGCCGCCCATGCCTCCGGTCACGTATGCCACTTTCTGGGCCATGTTGCTCACCTCGTGTCTCGTTGGGAAAAAATCATTCTGCGCGCTCAGGCGCGCTCCACCGCAAGGGAAACTCCCATGCCGCCGCCGATGCACAGGGCGGCCACGCCCTTCTTCGCGTCGCGGCGCTGCATCTCGTGCAGCAGCGTCACCAGGATGCGGGCGCCGGATGCACCGATCGGGTGCCCGATGGCGATGGCGCCGCCGTTGACGTTGACCTTGGCGGGATCGATGTCCAGCGCCTTGTTGACGGCGCAGGCCTGGGCGGCGAAGGCTTCGTTCAGCTCGAACAGCTGCACGTCGGAGGCCTTCCAGCCGGCGCGCTGCAGCACCTTCTTGGTGGCGGACACGGGGCCCAGGCCCATCACCTTGGGATCCAGTCCGGTGGTGCCGAAGGCCTTGATGGTGGCCAGCGGCTTCAAGCCGAGTTCCTGGGCCTTCTTCGCGCTCATCAGCACCAGGGCGGCGGCGCCGTCGTTCAGGCCGGAGGCATTGCCCGCGGTCACCGAGCCCGCCTTGTCGAAGGCCGGGCGCAGGCCGGCCAGCGCTTCGGCGCTGGTCTTCTTGTTGATGAACTCGTCGCTGGCGAAGACGATCGGGTCGCCCTTCTTCTGCGGGATGGTCACCGGGACGATCTCGTCCTTGAACTTGCCGGCGTCCTGCGCGGCCGCGGCCTTCTGCTGGCTGGCCAGCGCCAGCGCGTCCTGCGCGGCGCGGTCGATGTTGTGTTCCTTGGCCACGTTCTCGGCCGTGACGCCCATGTGGTACTGGTTGTAGACGTCCCAGAGGCCGTCCACGATCATCGTGTCCTGCAGCTTCCAGTCGCCCATGCGCTGGCCGTCGCGCGAATTGGGCAGCACGTGCGGCGCCGCGCTCATGTTCTCCTGGCCGCCGGCGACGACGATGTCCGCATCGCCCCAGGCGATGGCCTGCGCCGCCAGCATCACGGCCTTCAGGCCGGAGCCGCACACGGCGTTGATCGTCAGGCCGGGGACTTCCTTGGGCAGGCCGGCCTTCAGCAGCGCCTGGCGCGCGGGGTTCTGGCCGGCGCCGGCGGCGAGCACCTGGCCCATGATGACTTCGCTGACCTGCGACGGGTCCACCTTGGCGCGCGCGAGCGCTTCCTTGATCACGATGGAGCCGAGCTCGGTCGCGGGGATCTTGGCGAGCGAGCCGCCGAACTTGCCGACGGCGGTGCGGACGGCGGAAACGATGACGATGTCTTCCATGGGGGGACTCCTTGCGGGCTGCGGGGCGGGCGGGTGACGTGAAGGGTGTTTCTTTGCGTCAGGCTTTCGCCTTGACGTAGCGGCCGGGCGCGGGCTCGATGGCCTTGTACTTGGCGCCCTTGCCGTAGGACTTCGGTGCGGGGACCTGCTTGCCGGCGTGGCCCTTGAGCCAGTCGGCCCAGTCGGTCCACCAGCTGCCGGGATGCTCCTTGGCGCCCGCGAGCCATGCGTCGTAGGTGGCGGGCAGCTTGTCGTTGGTCCAGTAGGAGCGCTTCTTCTTGGCCGGCGGGTTGATCACGCCGGCGATGTGGCCGGAGGCGCCCATCACGAAGCGCTTCTTGCCCGGCAGGTGCTTCACGGTCGCATAGGCGCCGGCGATCGGCACGATGTGGTCCTCGCGCGAGCCGTAGATGTAGGCCGGCACCTCCACCCGGGAGAAGTCGACCTTCTCGCCGCACACCGTCACCTTGCCCGGCTTGACCAGGTTGTTCTCGAGGTAGGTGTTGCGCAGGTACCAGGCGTACATGGGGCCCGGCAGGTTGGTCGAGTCGCTGTTCCAGTACAGCAGGTCGAAGGGCGGCGGCGTCTCGCCCTTGAGGTAGTTGCCCACCACGTAGTTCCACACCAGGTCGTTCGGGCGCAGGAAGCTGAAGGTGGAGGCGAGCTCCTGGCCCTTGAGCAGGCCCTTCTTGCCCAGCTGCATCTCGCGGAACTTCACGAAGGGCTCGTCGACGAACACGTCGAGGATGCCGGTGTCGCCGAAGTCCAGGAAGGTGGTGAGGAAGGTGGCCGAGGCCACCGGCTTTTCCTTGCGCGCGGCGAGCACCGCCAGCGCGGTGCCCAGGAGCGTGCCGCCGACGCAGAAGCCCAGCGCGTTGATCTGCTTGGCGCCCGAGATGTCCTGCACCACCGAGATCGCCTTGAGCGGGCCGTCGGCGATGTAGTCGTCCCAGGTCTTGTGTTCCAGCGAGGCATCCGGGTTGCGCCAGCTCACGACGAAGGTGCGGTGGCCCTGCTCCACCAGGTAGCGGATCAGCGAGTTCTCCGGCTGCAGGTCGAGGATGTAGAACTTGTTGATGCAAGGCGGCACCACCAGGTAGGGACGCTCGTACACCTGCTTGGTCAGCGGCTTGTATTCGATCAGCTGGAACAGCTCGTTCTCGAACACCACGGCGCCTTCGGTGGTGGCGACGTTCCTGCCCACCTCGAAGGCGCTCTCGTCGGTCATCGACACGTGGCCCTGCTGCAGGTCGGCCAGCAGGTTCTGCACGCCGCGCGCGATGCTCTCGCCCTTGGTCTCCAGCGCCTTCTGCTGCGCCTCGGCGTTCAGCGCCATGAAGTTGCTGGGGGCGGAGGCGGCCATCCACTGCTCCACCGCGAAGCGCAGGCGCGCCTTGGTCTTGGTGTCGGTGTCGGCGGCCTCGGCCAGCCCGAGCAGCGTGCGCGCGTTCAGCAGGTAGAGGGCCGCGGAGAAGGACGCGACCGGGTTGCGGGACCAGGCGTCACCGGCGAAGCGCTTGTCCGCGGGGGCGGCGCGCTCGGTCAGGCCCTGGTTCCACAGCTCGGTGGCTTCGCTCACGTAGGCCTTCTGCAGTTCCTGCAGCCTCTCGGGCGCGAAGCGGAGGGCGGGGAGGGAGGCGGCGCCCTGCTGGAAGGATTGCAGGGCCTGCGACCACTGCTTGCCCAGGTCCTGCTGGAATTGCTTCGCCTGGACGGACCAGTCCACGTCAGAATTCATCCGATGTCTCCTGCTTATTCGGGGTTTTCCCGGAGTATTACAGCAATCATGTTGCAGTGCAACATTAACCAAGGGCGCCCGTCGTGTACATCGTAGTCATCGCCTGGCTTTATGTGGCGGTCATGATGGCCGTCGCCGAGGCGGGGCACCCCAACGGGACCCTGCTGGGCGCCGTCTTCACCTTCCTCCTGTACGGGGTGGGACCGGTCGCCTTGCTGATCTACCTCATGGGCCGGCCGGCCCGACGGGCGGCGCGTGCTCGGCGGGAAGCGGCCGCCGGGGCCGCCGCTGTTTCAGGCCAGCCAGATGCCGGCGGCGAAGCGCCCGCTGACGCGGTCGCGCCGGTGCGAAAAGAACCTTGAGGGGTTGGCGACGGTGCACCACTCGCGGCTGCCGTCGTTGCCGTGGATGGCCGTGATGCCCAGCGCGGCCAGGCGGCGGCGGGCCAGCGACTGCAGGTCGGCCAGGAACTTGCCCTCGCCGTGCGGCCGGAAGGCAGCGGCCGCCGCGGCGTCCTGCTCCAGGAAGGCTGCGCGCACCTCGGGCCCCACCTCGAAGTCTTCCGGACCGATGCAGGGTCCCAGCCATGCCAGGACTTCGCCGGCCGGACCGGCGTCCCGCTCCATCTGTGCCCACAGCGCTTCCAGCACGCCGCCGGCCAGCCCGCGCCAGCCGCAGTGCGCCGCGCCCACCGCCTTGCCCGCGCCACCGGCCAGCAGCACCGGCAGGCAGTCGGCCACCATCATCGTGACGGCGACGCCGCGCTCCGTGGTCCAGCACGCATCGGCCTCGGTGCCGTCCGGCGTGTCCCCGCCGAGCCGGACGACGCCGCGCCCGTGCACCTGCCGGAGGAACACCGGCCGCGCCTGCCATTGCGCGGCGAGCCGCCGGCGGTTCTCGGCCACGGCGGCCGGGTCGTCGCCGACGTGGTCGCCCAGGTTCAGCGTGTCGTAGGGCGGCGCGGACACGCCACCCGCGCGCTCGCTGCAGACGGCGCGCACGCCCGCCGGGGCCGGCCACTGCGGGGTCATCGCTTCAGCCTTCGTTGTCGGGGCAATTGGAGGGTTGCGCTTTCTGGAAAGCGGGATGTTTCATGCAATTGTCGAACGCCGCCATGGTGCGCGGCAGCCCGCCGAAGTCGACGTTGAAGCGCTGGCCGTTGAAGATCTGCGGCACCAGGCAGCAGTCCGCCAGCGTCGGCAGGTCCCCGAAGCAGTAGGTGCCGGCGGGCAGGCGCTCCAGTTCCTTTTCGAACAGCTCCAGGCCGCTGCGCACCCAGTGGCGGTACCAGGTGTTCTTGGCTTCCTCGTCCACCTTCATCTCGCGCACCAGGTACTTGAGCACGCGCAGATTGTTCAGCGGGTGGATCTCGCAGGCGATCAGCTGCGCCAGCGCGCGCACGCGCGCGCGGCCCAGCGGCTCGCGGGGCAGCAGCGGCGGGTTGGGGTGCGTCTCGTCGAGGTACTCGATGATCGCCATCGACTGGCTCAGGAGCTGGCCCTCGTCGGTCTCCAGCGTGGGCACCAGGCCGGAAGCGGAAACGGCCGCGTACTGCTCGCGCTTGTGCTCGCCCTTGACCAGGTGCACGGGCAGGTAGTCGTAGGCCAGGCCCTTGAGTTCGAGGGCGATGCGCACGCGGAACGAAGCGGAGGAGCGGAAGTAGTTGTGGAGCTTCATGGGGCCAAGCATAAACCGCGAGGTCCTCTACACTGGCGCGAAAGCAAAGGAGACCCGCATGCTGCATCCCCAGGCCCGCGCGCTGCTGCGGCTGATGGAAGAAAAGGGCGTGCCGCCCACGCACACCCTCGCGCCGGAACAGGCGCGGGCCTTCTACCGCGAGCGCCGCACCTTCACGCAGCCGGACCCGCCGGAAGTCGCGTCCGTGCGCGACCTGGAGGCGGGCGGTCCCGCCGGCCCGATCCCGCTGCGCAGCTACCGCCCCGCGGGCTCGCGAGCGGAGGCGGTGCTGCCGGTGCTCGTCTACTACCACGGCGGCGGCTGGGTCATCGGCGACCTGGACACGCACGACGTGCTGTGCCGCCAGCTGTGCAACCTCTCGGGATGCGCCGTGGTCGCGGTCGACTACCGGCTGGGACCGGAGCAGCGCTTCCCGGCGGCGGTGGACGACGCGCTCGCCGCCACCCGATGGGTGCGCTCGAACGCGGCGTCGCTGCAGGTCGATGCCGCGCGCCTGGCCGTCGGGGGCGACAGCGCCGGCGGCAACCTGGCCGCGGTGGTCGCGCTCGCCGCGCGCGATGCCGGCGACCTGCCCCTCGCCTTCCAGCTGCTGATCTACCCGGCCACCGACCAGCGCCGCGGCTGGCCCTCGCACGCGGCCAACGGCCAGGGCTATCTCCTGACGAAGGAGAGCATGGACTACTACCACGACCACTACATCGCGGACCCGGCGCAGGACCTGGACTGGCGCGCGTCGCCCCTGCTGCACGCCAACCATGCGAAGCTGCCGCCGGCCTTCGTGCTCACCGCGGGCTACGATCCCCTGCGCGACGAAGGCGTGCAGTACGCGCACAAGCTGTCGGAGGCGGGCAACCGCGCCGCGCTGGTGAACTTCGAGCGCCAGATCCACGGCTTCATCACCATGGGCCGCGTGATCGACGAAGCCAACGTCGCGGTGCAGCTGTGCGCCGCGCAGCTCAAGCAAGCCCTTGCCTGATACCAGAGAGGACCCCGCCATGAAGAACGCTTCCCACCCCGTGTTCGCCGCCGCAGCCGCCGTCCTGCTCGCCGGCTGCGCCCAGACCATGGGCCCCGGCGCCACCGGCCCCGCCGCCACGGCCACCCTCGCGCCGACCACCGGCAACAGCACCACCGGCACGGTGCGCTTCGTGCAGGCGGGCGACCGCGTGCGCGTGATGGGCGAGATCCGCGGCCTCAAGCCCGGCGCGGAGCACGGCTTCCACGTGCACGAAAAGGGCGACTGCTCCAGCGGCGACGGCATGAGCACCGGCGGCCACTTCAACCCGGCCGGCCAGCCGCACGGCCGGCATGGCGCGGGCATGCATCACGTCGGCGACCTGCCGAGCCTGAAGGCCGATGGCTCGGGCGTGGCGAAGTTCAACTTCGAGTCCACCTCCATCCGGCTGGGCGGCGGCGGCAGCGACATCGTGGGGCGGGGCCTGATCGTGCACCGCGACCCCGACGACTACACCACGCAGCCCACGGGCAACGCGGGCCCGCGCCTGGCCTGCGCGGTGATCGTTCCCTTCTGAGGACGCGATGAAGCAGGAACAGAACGAGCTGGTCACCCGCATCGGGCCGGGCACGCCCTGCGGCGCCGTGCTGCGCAGCTACTGGCAGCCGGTGGCGCTGGTGGACGAGTTCGAGCCGCGACTGGATCCGCGCATGGCGCAGCGGCCGGTGAAGGCGGTGCGCGTCCTCGGCCAGGACCTCGTGCTGTTCAGGGACGCCGCCGGCCGCTGGGGCCTGCTGGACCGGGACTGCCCGCACCGCGGCGCCGACCTGTCCTTCGGCCGGCACGAAGGCGACGGCCTGCGCTGCCCCTTCCACGGGTGGAAGTTCGACGCCGCCGGCCGCTGCCTGGAAACGCCGGCCGAGCCGGCCGGCAGCAAGCTGTGCGAGCGCGTGCAGCAGCGCAGCTACCCGGTCGTCGAGAAGAGCGGAATCCTGTTCGCCTGGTTCGGCGAGCCGGGCAGGCAGCCACCCTTCCCCGGGTTCGACTGCTTCGCGGCGCCGGCCACGCACACCTTCGCCTTCAAGGGCCTGTGGCACTGCAACTGGCTGCAGGCCTTCGAGGTCGGCATCGACCCCGCGCACCCGTCCTTCCTGCACCGCTTCCTGAACGACGCGGCGCTCGACAGCATCGGCGACAACCCCGCCGGCAAGCAGTTCCGCAGCGCCAGCGCGGGCGAGTTCGCCGGCGAGAAATGGCCGATGACGCGGATCATGCGCGAGTTCCACCAGCCCGAGATCTCCTTTGAGGCCAGGCCCTGGGGCCTGCAGCTCACGGCGCTGCGCCCCATGACGGACGAACTCACGCACGTGCGCATCACCAACGCGATCTTCCCGCACACCTTCGTGATCCCCTTGTCGGAGACGCTGACCATCACGCAGATGCACGTGCCCGTGGACGACGAGCGCACCTACTGGTATTCGGTCTTCACCAGCTTCGCGGGGCCCGTGGACAAGGAAGCGATGCGCCAGCAGCGCCTGCAGTTCATCTCGCTGCCCGACTACGTGCCCAAGTCCGGCCGGCACAACAACTGGGGCTTCAACCCCGAGGAACAGCGCGCGCAGACCTACCTGGGCATGGGCGAGGAAGACATCAACGTGCACGACCAGTGGGCGGTGGAGAGCATGGGCGCGATCCAGGACCGCACGCGCGAGCACCTGGGCACCAGCGACAAGGTGATCATGGCCAACCGCCGCATGCTGCTCAAGGCGATCGAGACCGTGCAGGCCGGCGGCACCGCGCCCGGCGCGGCGGACCCGGCGCTGGCGGCGCAGATGAAGGGACCGGACACGGTCGACGGCATCGCGCCCGCCGGGGCCTGGGGCAGCTGGTGGCAGGACCGCGTGCGGGCCAGGCGGGCGAGCGCGCCCTGGCTGGCCGGCCCGGTGCGCGCCGAGGAAGCCCAGGCTTCGTGACCGCGTTCGCGCAACGCTGCGGCATCCACGATGCCGCGCGCGAGGACGCGGTGCAGCGGCTGGGCCGCCTGATCACGGCGCAGGGCCTGGAGCTGGTGCGCTTTTCCTGGTGCGACCTGCACGGCGTGCTGCGCGGCAAGACGCTGGTGGCGTCGGCGGCGGAACGCGCCTTGCGCGAAGGCGTCGGCCTGGTCAGCACGCTGATGCTCAAGGACAGCTCGGACCGCACCGCCTTCAACGTGTTCGAGCCCGGCGGCACGGCCACCCTGCCCGGTTTCGGCTTTGCCAACAACCTGATGCTGCTGGCGGATCCGGAGAGCTTTCGCCAGCTGCCCTGGACGCCGTCCACGGGCTGGCTGCGCGCGCAGCCCTGGTTCCAGGACGGGCAGCCGATGGAGCTGGACACGCGCCGCATCCTGCAGCGCGCGCTGGCCAGGCTCGCCGCTGCGGGCTACACGATGAAGTGCGGGCTGGAAGTCGAGTTCCACATCTACAAGCTGCTCGATGCGCAGCCGGCGCTGGACCCGATGCAGGCCGCGTGGCCGGGTCCCGCGCCCGAAGTGAGCCTGCTGCACCCCGGCTACAACCTGCTGGCCGAAGGCTGGTTCGACCAGGCCGAGGAGCCGCTGCGGATCGTGCAGCACACCGCGCAGGCGCTCGGCCTGCCGCTGCTGTCGCTGGAAGTGGAGCTGGGGCCCAGCCAGGTGGAGGCGGTGTTCGATGCCACCGATGCGCTCGTCGCCGCCGACAACATGGTGCTGTTCCGCAATGCCGTGAAGATGGCGCTGCGGCGCGCCGGCTACCACGCCACCTTCATGTGCCGGCCGCCTTTCCCCAACATCATGTCCAGCGGCTGGCACCTGCACCAGTCGCTGCTGGATGCGCGCACCGGCCGCAACGTGTTCCGGCGCGAGGCGCCCGAACCGGGCACCGACGCCACGCAGGCGGCGCACACCCTGTCCGCCGTCGGCGAACACTACCTGGCGGGACTGCTGCAGCACGCGCGCGGGATGACGGCGCTGTGCACGCCGACGGCCAACGGCTTCGGCCGCTTTCGCCCGAACGCGCTGGCCCCGCAGTCGGTGCTGTGGGGGCGCGACAACCGGGGCGCCATGCTGCGCGTGATCGGCGACTGCGGCGACGACGCCACGCGCATCGAGAACCGCATCGGCGAGCCGGCCGCCAACCCCTACCTCTACTTCGCCTCGCAGGTCCACGCGGGGCTGGATGGCATCGCCCGGAAGCTCCGCGCCCCGCCGGCCACCGACGCGCCCTATGCCGGCGCCGGCGAAAGCCTGCCCGCCAGCCTGGGCGACGCCCTCGCCGCGCTGCGCGCGGACGCCGCCCTGTGCGACGCCTTCGGGCGCGACTTCATCGCCTACTTCACCCGCATCAAGCAGTCGGAGCAGCAGCGCTTCGAGGCGGCCGAGGACCCGGACGAGTTCCAGCGCCGCGAATACTTCGGACGCATCTGATGATCAAGATCCACCTGGTCGCTGCCACGGGCGGCGACACCACGCTCGAAGTCAAGCCCGCCGGCAGCCTGATGCAGGCGGCCGTGGCGCGCGACATCGAGGGCATCGCGGCCGACTGCGGCGGCATGCTCACCTGCGCCACCTGCCACGTCTACGTGCGCGAACCCTTCGCCAGTCGGCTGCCGCCGCCGCAGGCCGAGGAGCTCGCCATGCTGGAATACACCGCCTCGCCGCGCCGGCCGAACAGCCGCCTGAGCTGCCAGATCGCGCTGGCCGAAGCGCTCGACGGCCTGACGGTAGACTTGCCGCCCAGCCAATACTGAGGGGAAAGCCATGATCCTGGAGCTCGCCGACATCCGCATCCAGCCGGGCCAGCAGGCGGAATTCGACGCCGCCATCGAACGCGGGCTGCGCACCGTCATCGCGCGCGCCGAAGGCATGCGCGGCTTCAAGGTGAACAAGGGGATCGAATCGCCCGAGCGCTACGTCCTGCAGGTGTTCTGGGACACGCTGGAGGACCACACCGTGAAGTTCCGCCAGGGACCGCTGTTCCCCGAATGGCGCGCCATCGTCGGCCCGTTCTTCGCGCAGCCGCCGGTGGTGGAGCATTTCACGCTGGTGACCAAGAGCGATTGACGCGTCGTCCCCGCGCGGGCGGGGACCCACGGCATTGAAAAAGCGGCCCGCGGGCCGCTTTCTGCATTCTCCTGGAAGCCCTGGATTCCCGCCTCCGCGGGAATGACGGGGTGCGGGCGATCAACGAGCCGCGACGTTGCGCTCGCCCAGGAAGATCTCCACGCGGCGGTTGCGCGCGCGGCCGGCCTCGCTGGTGTTGTCCGCCACCGGCTCGTGTTCGCCGCGGCCCGCCACCATCACCGCGTTCGGGTTCACCCCGCGCGACACCAGGTAGTTCCTGGTCGCCTGCGCCCGCTCCAGCGACAGGCGATTGTTCAATTCGTCGCCGCCGGTGCTGTCGGTGTGGCCGATGATGCGCACCTCGGTGTTCTGCTGCCCGGACAGGCCGCTGGCGAACTGGTCCAGGATCGGCCGCATGTTCGGCTTGATGTCCGCGCGCCCGGTGTCGAAGGACACGTCGCCCGGAACCTCCAGCTTCAGCTGGTTGTCCTGCGTCTGCACGACCGCCACGCCGCTGCCCATGGTGGCGCGCTCCATCGCTGCCTTTTTCTGCGCCATGTGCTGCGACCAGATGTAGCCGCCCGCGGCGCCCACGCCGGCGCCGATCAGCGCGCCCTTGGCGTCGCCGCCGATCGCGGCGCCCGCCAGCGCGCCCACGCCGGCGCCGATGGCCGTGCGCTTGGTCGTGTCGCTCATGCCGCCCATGTTCATGTCGGCGCAGCCGGCCAGGCCGAAGGCCGCGGCGGTGACGGCAAGCAGGGTGGTGCGGATCGTGGTCTTGTTCATGGAGTGTCCCTTTCGTTGCTATTGGAGCCCATGCATTGAAAGCCAGCCGCGGGGAATTTGCTGCCGGACAAGATCAACAGTTCAGCCGAAATGTCCGATATTGCGTTTGCTTACTCGGCGCCGGGCGCGATGTTCTCATGGCCGGACACCAGACGGTCGAGCAGCGCGAGCAACTGCTGCCGCTCGCCTTCCTCCAGCGGCGCGAGGATGCGCTGCTGCACCCGGCCCACCGTGCGCTTCATCTTCTGCGCGATCTCCGCGCCCTGCGGCGTCACCCACAGCAGCTTGCGCCGGCGGTCGGCCGCGTCCGGCTCGCGCCGGACCCAGCCGCGCCCTTCCAGGCGGGCGATCACCGAGCCGAAGGTCGCCGCGTCGAAGGCGACTTTGCCGGCCAGCGTGACCTGGTCCTCGCCGGGGTCCTCCAGCAAGGCGTTGAGGATGGCGAACTGGACCGGCGTCACGTCGAAGCCTCCGGTCTCCTCCATGAAGATGGCCACCGAGACCTGGTGCGCGCGCCGGATCAGGTGGCCCGGCGCATGCCGGAAATCGAAGCTCTTCGCCATGCGCGGCAGTGTAGCGGCGCGCGCCGATGTTGCGCTACGCCCAAATGCTAAGTATGCTTATCATCTGGGCATCCGACGGCACGCACGGCAGGGTGCGCAGCTCCGCTGCGCACCGCCCGCGCCGGCCGGACCCGCGAGGAGACAAGCATGGGCAAACCCCTTTCCGTCGTGGTGGCCGGCGGCGGCATCGGCGGCCTGGCCGCCGCGTACGTGCTGGGCCGGCAGGGCCACGAGGTGACGGTGCTGGAACAGTCGGCCGCCTTCGGCGAGATCGGCGCCGGCATCCAGCTGGGCCCGAACATCTTCCGCATGTTCGAGGTGCTGGGCCTCACCGAAGCGATCGAACGGGTCGCCTTCTTCCCGGCCGGGCTGGGCATGAACGACGTGCGCACCGGCGAGACGGTGGTGCGGGTGCCGCTGGGCGGGGCCGCACGCGCCGTCTACGGCTACCCCTACGGCGTGATCTACCGCGTGGACATCCACAACGTGTTCCTCGACGCCTGCAAGGACCAGCCCACGGTGAAGCTGCGCACCGCCACCAAGGTCGAGGGCTACACCCAGGACGCCCAGGGCGTGACCGTGCAGCTGGCCGGCGGCGAGACGCTGCGCGCCGACGCGCTGGTCGGCGCCGACGGCCTGTGGAGCCGCGTGCGGCAGTCCATCGTGGGCGACGGCAAGCCGCGCGTGTCCGGCCACGTCGCCTACCGCGCCGTGCTCAAGCGCGAGGAAGTGCCGACGCACCTGTGGAGCGACGACGTGCTGCTGTGGGGCGGCGAGAAGACGCACCT
This sequence comes from Ramlibacter sp., assembly GCA_022844525.1. GTDB lineage: Bacteria > Pseudomonadota > Gammaproteobacteria > Burkholderiales > Burkholderiaceae_C > Ramlibacter. The sequence continues at coordinate 3,054 of JALHLO010000061.1, read as the reverse complement.
GGTGCACTACCCCCTGCGCCGGGGCGAGCTGTTCAACCTGGTGGCCGTGTTCCACAGCAACAAGTACGACGAAGGCTGGAACACCTTCGGCGATACCGCCGAACTGAACGAACGCTTCGCCCAGGCCGTGCCGCAGGTGCGCGAGCTGCTGGAGAAGATCGAGACCTGGAAGATGTGGGTGCTGTGCGACCGCGAACCGGTGAAGAACTGGAGCGACGGCCGCGTGACGCTGCTGGGCGACGCGGCCCATCCCATGCTGCAGTACCTGGCGCAGGGCGCCGGCCAGGCGATCGAGGACGCGGTGGTGCTGGGCGAGGCGCTCAAGCACACCGGCAACGACGTGGCCAGCGCTTTCCAGAAGTACCAGAAGGCGCGCTACCTGCGCACCGGCCGCGTGCAGCTCACCGCGCGCTTCTATGGCGACATCTACCATGCGTCCGGCGTCGCGCGCGAGCTGCGCAACCGCATGTTCCAGAGCGGCGAGGAGTCCGCGGGTTTCGCGGGCTTGTCATGGATGTACAAAGGCCTGGACCTCAAGCACCTGTTCGATTGATGACACGCACACTCACCGAGCCCCAGCGGCAGACGCCGCTCTGGGGGGACTACGAAGTCGTGGTGCTGGGCGGCGGCCCGGCCGGCATGGCCGCGGCCGTGGCGGCGGCCCGCGCCGGCCGCAAGACGCTGCTGGTGGAGCGCTACGGCTTCCTCGGCGGCATGGGCACCGCCGCCGGCGTGACCAACTTCTGCGGCCTGCATGCCAACGTGCATGGCGAGATCCGCCAGGTGGTCCACGGCGTGGCCGACGACCTGCTGCAGCGCATGGACCGCCTGGGCGGCCTCAACCAGCCGCACGGCCTGTTCGGCAAGACCGTGGCGCAGGCCTACGACACCGCCGCCTACAAGATCGCGGCCGACGACCTGCTGCTGTCCTCGGGCGTGGAGATCCTGTTCCATGCGCTGGCGGCCGGCGTGGTGATGGACAACGAGCGCCGCGTGCAGGCGCTGCTGGTGGAGACCAAGTCCGGGCGCTTCGCCGTCACCGGACAGGCTTTCATCGATGCCTCCGGCGACGGCGACCTCGCCGCCTGGGCGGGCGCACCCTACGAACTGGGCGACGGCGCCGGCAACATGCTCTATCCGTCGACCATGTTCCGCCTGAACGGCATCAACCCCGAGCGCGCCGGCAAGGCCTGGGAGGTGATCCCCAAGCTGATGCTGCAGGCCGAAGCGGAAGGCCGCTACAAGTTTCCCCGCAAGACGCCGATCGTGCGGCCGCAGAAGAGCGGCATCGAATGGCGCGTCAACCTCACGCAGCTGGCCAACCGCGACGGCAATGCCATGGACGGCACCAACGCGCGCGACCTGAGCGAAGCCGAGGTGCTGGGCCGGCGGCAGATCGCCGAGGTGGCCGGCTTCCTGCGCGAGGTGCCCGGCTTCGAGGGCAGCTACATCGTCGACATCGCCCCGCAGGTGGGCATCCGCGAGACGCGGCGCGTGCGCGGCCTCGCGCAGCTGACCGAGGCCGACGTGCTGGACTGCGCCAGCTTCCACGACACCATCGGCGTCAACGGCTGGCCGCTGGAGCTGCACCTCAAGGGCGACGTCGAATTCCGCTGGCCGAAGATCCCGGAATCGCGCGGCTTCAACCACCTGCCCTACCGCATGACCGTGCCGCAAGGCCTGGACAACCTCTGGGTGGCGGGGCGCTGCGCCTCCATGACGCACGAAGCGCAGTCGGCCGCGCGCGTCACAGGCGCCTGCTTCGTGATGGGCCAGGCCGCGGGGACTGCTGCCGACCTGGCGCTGCAAGCCCACGGCACCGCCGCGGCGGTAGCCACCGCGGTCCTGCAGACCCGGCTCGAACTCGATGGCGCCTACCTGGGCCGCACCTGGTGAAGGAAACCGCATGAACGCACCCCACCCCACCGCGCAGATGCGCCAGCAGCTGTACCGCGACATGGACCCGCACAACCTCACGCCCCTTTGGGAAGTGCTGCATGCGCTGGTGCCGCCGCAACCGCGCACGCCCTGCGTGCCGGCGTTCTGGAAGTACGACGCGGTGCGTCCCTTCCTGATGCGTGCCGGCGAGGCGATCACCGCCGAGGAAGCGGTGCGCCGCGTGCTGATCCTGGAGAACCCGGCCCTGCGCGGCCAGTCGGCCGTGACGCAGTCGCTCTATGCCGGGCTGCAGCTGATCCTGCCGGGCGAAGTGGCGCCCAGCCACCGGCACACGCAGAGCGCGCTGCGCTTCATCGTCGAGGGCTCGGGGGCCTACACCGCGGTGGACGGCGAGCGCACCACCATGCGGCCGGGCGACTTCATCATCACGCCGAGCTGGACCTGGCACGACCACGGCCACGAAGCCGATGCGCCGGTGGTGTGGCTGGACGGCCTGGACATCCCGATGATCCGCTTCTTCGACGCCGGCTTCGCGCAGAACGACACCAGCAAGTCGCAACGGGTCACGCGCGCCGAGGGCACCAGCTTCGCCCGCTACGGCCACAACATGGCGCCGGTGAAGAGCGACGCGCCCTACGGCCAGACCTCGCCGATCTTCAGCTACCCCTACGAGCGCAGCCGCGAGGCGCTGGAGCAGCTGGAACGCAGCGCGCCCGTGGACGCCTGGGACGGCGTGAAGCTGCGCTACGTGAACCCGCTCACCGGCGGCTGGACCATGCCCACCATCGGCACCTTCCTGCAGAAGCTGCCGGTGGGCTTCGCCGGCCAGGGCTGGCGCCAGACCGATGGCGCGGTCTACAGCGTGGTCGAGGGCGAGGGCGAAGTGGTCATCGCCAATGGCGAGCAGGAGACCCGCTACACGTTCGGGCCGCGCGATCATTTCGTGGTGCCGTCGTGGCACACTGCCCGCCTCTCGAGCAGCAAGGGCTGCGTGCTGTTCAGTTTTTCCGACCGCCCCGTCCACCAGGCGCTGGGCATCCACAACGAAGAAAGGTTGTCATGAGCTACGTCTTCCAACCCGCGCCGACCGTCAGCGTGCCCGTCGTCGGCCGCTCCGAGCGCTTCCCGGTGCGCCGCATCTACTGCGTGGGCCGC
>JALHLO010000060.1 GCA_022844525.1 Ramlibacter sp. | reverse complement strand
CCGCGCTGGCTGCGGCACCGGCGGACCGCGCGCGCGGCGCCGGCGGACGGCCAGCCCAGCACCCTCATCGGCCAGGGCACGCCCCCCACGCATGGACTTTGACCTGACCTGGCTGCTGTGGGGCCTGCCGATCGCCTTCGCGCTCGGCTGGTTCGCCTCCCGCCTCGACCTGCGGCAGCTGCGCATCGAGAACCGGCTGGCGCCCAAGGCCTACTTCCGCGGCCTGAACTTCCTGCTGAACGAACAGCAGGACCAGGCCATCGACGCCTTCATCGAGGCGGTGCAGAACGACCCGGACACCTCCGAGCTGCACTTCGCCCTGGGCAACCTGTTCCGCCGCCGCGGCGAGTACGAGCGGGCCGTGCGCGTGCACGAACACCTGCTGTCGCGCGCCGACCTCTCGCGCGCCGACCGGCAACGCGCCCAGCACGCGCTGGCGCTCGACTACCTGAAGGCCGGCCTGCTCGATCGCGCCGAGGAGGCGCTGCGCAAGCTGGAAGGCAGCGCCTACGAGGAACAGGCGCTGCTGGCGCTGCTGGCGATCTACGAGCGTTCGCGCGACTGGGTGCTGGCCTGCGAGATCGCGCGCAAGCTCGACGCCGGCGCGTCCGCCGGCCAGTTCGCCGGCCGCCAGTCGCACTACCTGTGCGAACAGGCCTCGGCGGCCGCGCCGGCGCAGGCCGAGCAGCTGCTGCAGAAGGCGCTCAAGACCGCTCCCTCCTCGCCCCGCCCGCGCATGGAGCTGGCGGCGCTGCGGCGCAAGGCGGGCGACGCCCGCGGCGCCTTCGACCTGCTGGTCGAGGCGGCCGAGACCATGCCCGCCGCCTTGCCGCTGCTGGTCAAGCCCCTGGTGGAATCGGCGATCGCCTCCGGCCGGCAGGACGACGCGCGCCGCATGCTGGAAGCCGCCTACGAGCAGTTGCCGTCGCTGGACGTGCTCGATGGCCTCACCGCCCTGGACAGCGACCCGGAAGCCGCGCGCGCCCGCTACGTGCGGCACCTGAAACGCGAGCCCTCGCTGGTGGCCGCCGCCAAGTGGATCGCCGGCGAGAAGCTGGAACACGAGCAGTTCCACCCCGACGTGCAGCGCGCGCTGGACCAGGCCGTCAAGCCGCTCACCCGCTACCGCTGCGCCGCCTGCGGCTTCGAGGCCAAGCAGCACTTCTGGCAATGCCCCGGCTGCCAGGCCTGGGACAGCTACCCGGCGCGCCGCGTCGAGGAACTCTGAACATGACCCCTACCAAACAACAGGTCGCCGGCGCCCGCGTGCTGGTCGTCGGCGACGCGATGCTGGACCGTTACTGGCACGGCGCCGTGGAGCGCATCTCGCCGGAAGCGCCGGTGCCGGTGGTGAAGGTCTCGCGCGAGGAAGAGCGCATCGGCGCCGCCGCCAACGTGGCCTACAACGTCAGCACGCTGGGCGCCAAGGCCAGCTTCCTGGGCGTGGTCGGCGACGACGAGGCGGGCCACAAGCTGGAGACCCTGCTGAAGGAAACGGGCATCGAGACCCACCTGAAACGCGACCCCGGCCTGCGCACCACGGTGAAGCTGCGCGTGATCGGCCGCCAGCAGCAGCTGCTGCGCATGGACTTCGAGAACGAGCCGGACCACGAGGTGCTGGCCCTGCAGAACGCCAGCTTCGCGCAGCTGCTGGCGAACCAGGACGCGGTGCTGTTCTCGGACTACGGCAAGGGCGGCCTGGCGCACATCCCCGCGATGATCGAATCCGCGCGGGCGGCGAACAAGCCGGTGCTGATCGATCCCAAGGGTTCGGACTACGAGCGCTACCGCGGCGCGACCATCATCACGCCCAACCGCGCCGAACTGCAGGACGTGATCGGCCGCTGGAACTCCGAGGACGACCTGCGCGCGCGCGCCCAGAAGCTGCGCACCGGCCTCGGGCTGGACGCCCTGCTGCTCACGCGCAGCGAGGAAGGCATGACCCTGTTCGACGCGCAGGGCGACTTCACCGTCAAGGCGCAGGCGCGCGAGGTGTTCGACGTCACCGGCGCCGGCGACACCGTGATCGCCACGCTGGCGACCATGGTGGCCGCGGGCGTGCCGCTGCGCGACGCGGTGCCCATCGCCAACCGGGCCGGCGGCATCGTGGTGGGCAAGTTCGGCACCGCCACGGTCACCTACGAGGAGCTGTTCGCATGACGCGCGTGGTGGTCACCGGCGCGGCCGGCTTCATCGGCAGCAACATCGTCAAGGGGCTCAACGCGCGCGGGATCGACGACATCGTCGCCGTCGACGACCTGACGCAGGGCGACAAGTTCCGCAACCTGGTCGACCTGAAGATCGCCGACTACGTCGATGCCGGCGCGTTCTACAGGCTGTTCGCCGAGGGCGGCTTCGGCAAGGTGGACACCGTGTTCCACGAAGGCGCCTGCAGCGACACGATGGAGCAGGACGGCAAGTACATGATGGACAACAACTACGCCGTGTCCTGCTCGCTGTTCGAGAGCTGCCGCAAGCGCGGCACGCGCCTGCTGTACGCGTCCTCCGCGGCCGTCTACGGCGGCTCGGACACCTTCCGCGAGACGCCGCAGTTCGAGCGGCCGCTGAACGTCTACGGCTACAGCAAGCTGCTGTTCGACCAGCGCATGCGCATCGAGCTGGGCCAGGATTTCAAGCGCGCCAGGCGCCAGGTGGCGGGCTTCCGCTACTTCAACGTGTACGGCCCGCGCGAGCAGCACAAGGGCCGCATGGCCAGCGTCGCCTTCCACCAGTTCAACCAGTTCCGCGAGCAGGGCAAGGTCAAGCTGTTCGGCGAGTACGGCGGCTACGGCCCGGGCCAGCAGACGCGCGACTTCGTGTTCGTCGACGACGTGGTGGCGGTGAACCTGTGGTTCTTCGACCACCCGGACCAGTCCGGCATCTTCAACCTGGGCACCGGGCGCGCGCAGCCTTTCAACGACGTGGCGCTGGGCGTGATCAACGCGCTGCACCCGGGCGGCGTGCAGGACGCGGCCACCGCGGTGGACCTGGGCCTGCTGGAATACATCCCCTTCCCCGACGCGCTGCGCGGCAAGTACCAGTGCTACACGCAGGCCGACCTGACGGCGCTGCGCGCCGCCGGTTGCGACCACGCCTTCGCGGATGTCGCGACCGGCGTGGCGAAGTACATGCAGGCGCTGGCTTCCTAGGGTTCTTCCCTAGGACGAAGGTCAACGCCGCCCGCGCGGCCTCCGTTGAGGGGAGGCGCGGTCCGCCGGGCCGCCCAATCCCCCGACGTGGAGTGGAGTTCACATGCTGAAGAAGATCCTGGCCATCCTGGCCATGCTGTACGCCGCGGCCGCCTTCGCCGCCGTCGACGTCAACAAGGCCACCGCGGCCGAACTGGACGGCATCAAGGGCATCGGCCCGGTCATGTCCAAGCGCATCCTCGACGAGCGCAAGAAGGGCGAGTTCAAGAGCTGGGACGACCTGATCACGCGCGTCAAGGGCATCAGCGAAGGCAACGCCGCCAGGTTCGAAGGCCTGACCGTCAAGGGCGCCGAATTCAAGAAGGCGACCACCGCGAAGAAGGAAGAGAAGAAGGACGCCAAGGCCGACAAGAAGGAAGCCAAGGCCGAGGCCAAGGCGGACAAGAAGGACGACAAGGCGGTCGCCGCGAAGCCGGCTGCCGCCGCTTCCGCCAGGAAGTAGGCACCCCGCCATCCCCGCGCAGGCGGGGATGGCGAGGGGCGCGGGTCAGGCGCCGAAGCCCCCGCCGCCGGGCGTGTGGATCTCGAACACATCCCCCGCCTGCATCTGCGCCGAGCCGATGTGATCCAGCTGTTCCACCTTCCCGTCCGAGCGCACCACCCGGTTGATCCCCACCTGCCCCGGCTGCCCTCCGGCCATGCCGAAGGACGGCACCTTGCGCCCGTTCGACAGGATGCTGGCCGTCATGGGCTCCAGGAAGCGCACGCGCCGCACGCCGCCGTTGCCGCCCTTCCAGCGGCCCGCGCCGCCCGAGTCCTCGCGGATCTCGTAGCTTTCCAGCCGCACCGGGAAGCGGAACTCCAGCACCTCGGGGTCGGTCAGGCGCGAATTCGTCATGTGCGTCTGCACGACGCTGGTGCCGTCGAAGCCGCCGGCCAGCCGGCCCTGTTCGTCGTACAGCCCGCCCGCGCCGCTGCCGCCCGAGATCGTCTCGTAGTACTGGTAGCGCGCGTTGCCGAAGGTGAAGTTGTTCATGGTGCACTGGCCCGCCGCCATCACGCCCAGCGCGCCGTAGAGCGTGTTGGTGATGCAGGTGGAAGTCTCGACGTTGCCGGCCACCACCGACGCCGGCGGGTCCGGGTTCAGCATGCAGCCTTCGGGCACGATCACCTTCAGCGGCTTCAGGCAGCCGGCGTTGAGCGGGATCTCGTCGCTCACCAGCGTGCGGAACACGTACAGCACCGCCGCCATGCACACCGCCTTGGGCGCGTTGAAGTTGTTGGTCTGCTGCGGCGAAGTGCCGGTGAAGTCGATCTCCGCCGAACGCGATGCCGCATCGACGCGGATCGCCACCTGGATCCGCGCGCCGTTGTCCAGCGGCAGGGTGAAGCGGCCGTCCTTCAGGCGGGTGATCACGCGGCGCACCGACTCCTCCGCGTTGTCCTGCACGTGGCGCATGTAGGCCTGCACCACGTCCAGGCCGAACTGGTCGACCATCCTGCGCAGTTCCTGCACGCCCTTCTCGTTGGCGGCGATCTGCGCCTTGAGGTCGCCCATGTTCTGCTCGGGATTGCGCGAGGGGTACTTCGCGCTGCGCAGGAGGGCGACCATCTCGGCCTCCCGCAGCACGCCGCGGTCGACGAGCTTGAAGTTGTCGATCTGCACGCCCTCCTCCTCGATCAGCGTCGAGAACGGCGGCATGGAGCCGGGCGTGGTCCCGCCCACGTCGGCGTGGTGGCCTCTCGAACCCACGTAGAACGTGGGTTCGGGGCCTTTGGCCGTCATGGGCTCCCCCCCTCCCCGGCCCTCCCCCTCGGAGGGGGAGGGAGTCCTGAGGTACACCGGCGTGATCACCGTGATGTCCGGCAGATGCGTCCCCCCATGGTACGGATCGTTCAGCACGTAGACGTCCCCCGGCGCCATGGTGCTTCGGTTCTCGCGGATCACCGTCTTGATGCTCTCGCCCATGCTCCCGAGGTGAACCGGCATGTGCGGCGCGTTGGCGATCAGGTTGCCTTCGGCGTCGAACAGCGCACAGGAAAAGTCCAGCCGCTCCTTGATGTTCACCGAGTAGGCGGTGTTCTGCAGCTGCAGCCCCATCTGCTCGGCGATGTTCATGAACAGGTTGTTGAACACCTCCAGCAGCACCGGGTCCACCTGCGTGCCGGCGGCGAACCTCAGCGCGCGCGGCACGGCCCGGTCCAGCACGATGTGGTCCAGCGCCGTGATGCGCGCGCGCCAGCCGGGCTCCACCACGGTGGTCGCGTTCTTCTCCGCGATGATCGCGGGGCCGGCGATCACGTCGCCCGGCCGCAGGTCTTCCCGCACGCACAGCGCGGCCTCGTGCCACTGCCCGCCCGAGTACATGCGCACCGTCTCGCGCCTGGGCAGCTCGCGCGGCGGATGCTCCGCGTGGCGCGGTTCGGCCGGCGCGTCGCCGGCGACGATCGCCTCCACCGACACGGCCTCCACGATCATCGGCTTGCCCGGCATCAGGAAGGAGAAGCGCTGGCGGTAGGCGGCCTCGAATCCGGCGACGATCTCCGGCAGCGTCCCGAACGCCACCACCAGCGCCGAATCGCTGCCCTGGTAGCGCACGTGCACCCGCCGGCGCACCTGCACCGCGTTGCCGCCGACCTGCTGGCGTTGCAGCTCGGCCTGCGCGGCAGCCGCCAGTTCCTGCAGCCGCTGGCCGACCTCCGGCAGGTTGGCCGCTTCCAGCAGCACTTCCACCGCCTGTTCGCGGATCACGTTCTGGTCCGCCAGCCCCATGCCGTAGGCGGACAGCACGCCGGCCAGCGGGTGCACGAACACCCGCGACATGCCCAGCGCATCGGCCACCAGGCAGGCATGCTGGCCGCCGGCGCCGCCGAAGCACTGCAAGGTGTAGCCAGTGACGTCGTAGCCGCGCGCCACCGAGATCTTCTTGATCGCGTTGGCCATCTGCTGCACGGCGATCGAGATGAAGCCCTCGGCCACCTCCTCGGCGCTGCGGCCGGTGCGCCGCGCCAGCGCGTCGAACTTGCCGGTGACGGCCTCGACGCTCAAGGGCTCGTCGGCCTGCGGGCCGAACACCTGCGGGAAGTAGCGCGGCTGGATCTTGCCGACCATCAGGTTGGCGTCGGTCACGGCCAGCGGTCCGCCGCGCCGGTAGCTCGCCGGCCCCGGGTTCGCCCCCGCGCTCTGCGGCCCGACGCGGAAACGCGCGCCGTCGAATTCCAGGATCGACCCGCCGCCGGCCGCCACCGTGTGGATGCTCATCATCGGCGCGCGCATGCGCACGCCGGCCACCTGCGTCTCGAACTCGCGCTCGAACTCGCCGGCGAAGTGCGACACGTCGGTGGAGGTGCCGCCCATGTCGAAGCCGATCACCTTGTCGTGGCCGGCCAGCTGCGCCGTCCGGGCCATGCCGACGATGCCGCCGGCGGGCCCGGACAGGATCGCGTCCTTGCCCTGGAAGGCATGCGCGTCGGCGAGGCCGCCGGACGACTGCATGAAGAACAGCTTCACGCCCGGCATCTCGCCGGCCACCTGCTCCACGTAGCGCCGCAGGATGGGCGAGAGGTAGGCGTCGACCACCGTGGTGTCGCCGCGGCTCACCAGCTTCATCATCGGGCTGGTCTCGTGCGAGGTGCTGACCTGCGCGAAGCCCACCTCGCGCGCGAGGTCGCGCGCGGCCTGCTCGTGCGCCGTGTAGCGGTAGCCGTGCAGGAAGACGATCGCCACGCTGCGCAGGCCGCGGCCGTGCGCCGCGCGCAGTTCCTGGCGCAGGTGGTCCCGGTCCAGCGCTTCCACCAGCTCGCCGTGCGCGCCCATGCGCTCGTGCGCCTCGACCACCTCGCTGTACAGGAGCTCCGGCAGCACGATGTGCCGGTCGAACAGGCGCGGCCGGTTCTGGTAGGCGATGCGCAGCGCGTCACGGAACCCGCGGGTGGTGACCAGCAGGGTGGGTTCGCCCTTGCGTTCCAGCAGGGCGTTGGTGGCCACCGTGGTCCCCATCTTCACGCAGTCCACCACCTCCGGCGTGATCGGCTGCCCGGGCGCGAGCCCCAGCAGGTGGCGGATACCGGCGACCGCCGCATCGCGGTACTGCTCGGGGTTGTCCGACAGCAGCTTGTGCGTGGCCAGCGTGCCGTCCGGGTGGCGGCCCACCACGTCCGTGAAGGTGCCGCCGCGGTCGATCCAGAACTGCCATTTCGGGGTCGGGGAAGTCATGCGGGGATTATGGAAGAACAGCCCCTACACTCGGGGCCCAACGACGAGGGGCCACATGCGACGTTTGCTGGATTTCCTGTACGACGCTTGCGCCTGGCTGGCCGCGCTGGCGATGGTGGGCGTGCTGGTGATGGTGCTGCTGTCGATCGTGAGCCGGCAGGCCGGCTTCCACGTCCCCGGCACCGATGCCTACGCCGGCTACACCATGGCGGCCGCGGGCTTCCTGGCGCTGGCGCACACGCTCAAGCGCAACGAGCACATCCGCGTCACCCTGCTGCTCGGCCGCCTCCAGGGCCGCGCCCGCCACGGGCTGGAGATGTGGGCGCTGAGCGCGGGCGTGCTGCTCGCCGGCCTGTTCGCCTTCTACTCGGTGCGGCTGGCGTGGGTGTCCCGCGCGATCAACGACGTCTCCACCGGCAACGACGCGACGCCGCTGTGGATCCCGCAGCTGGCGATGGCGGTCGGCACGGTGGTCCTGCTGATTGCACTGGTCGACGACTGGGTGCTGGAACTGCGCGGCCGCCGCCAGGCGGTGGCCAGCGAGGAGGCCCTGCACAATGAATGACGTCGCCATCACCACGCTGCTGATCGTCACGCTGTTCCTGCTCCTGGGCAGCGGCGTCTGGATCGGCCTCACGCTCGCGGGCGTCGCCTGGATCGGCATGGAGCTGTTCTCCTCGCGCCCGGCCGGCGACGCGATGGCGGTCACGGTCTGGGGCACGGCCTCGAGCTGGACGCTCACCGCCCTGCCCCTGTTCATCTGGATGGGCGAGATCCTGTTTCGCACCAGGCTCAGCGAAAGCATGTTCCGCGGCCTCGCGCCCTGGGTGGAGCGGCTGCCGGGGCGGCTGCTGCACACCAACGTGATCGGCTGCACCATCTTCGCCGCCGTGTCCGGATCCTCCGCGGCCACCTGCGCGACCATCGGCAAGATGACCCTGCCGGAACTGGGCAAGCGCGGCTACCCGGAGGACATCACCATCGGTTCGCTGGCGGGCGCCGGCACGCTGGGCCTGCTGATCCCGCCCTCGATCATCATGATCGTGTACGGCGTGACGGCCGACGTGTCGATCGCCCGGCTGTTCGTGGCCGGCATCATCCCGGGCATCGTGCTGGCCTGCCTGTTCTCGGGCTACCTCGCGGTGTGGTCCCTGTTGAACAAGCAGCGCATCCCGGTGCCGGACCAGGTGCTCAGCTTCACCCAGAAGCTGCACGAGTCGCGCCACCTGATCCCGGTGGTGCTGCTGATCGCCGGGGTGCTGGGCTCGATCTACACCGGCGTGGCTACCGCGACCGAGGCGGCCGCGGTGGGCGTGGTCGGTTCGCTGCTGCTGTCGGCCCTGCAGCGTTCGCTGAACTGGACGACTTTCCGCGAGTCGCTGATGGGCGCGACGCGCCTGTACTGCATGATCGCCCTGATCCTCGCCGGCGCGGCCTTCCTGACGCTGTCCATGGGCTACATCGGCCTGCCGCGCAACCTGGCCGAGTACGTGCGCTCGCTGGGGCTGTCGCCCTTCATGCTGATGATCGCGCTGGCGGTCTTCTACATCATCCTCGGCTCCTTCCTGGACGGCATCTCGATGGTGGTGCTGACCATGGGCGTGATCCTGCCCACGGTGCAGGCCGCGGGCTTCGACCTGGTGTGGTTCGGCATCTTCATCGTGGTCGTGGTGGAGATGGCGCAGATCACGCCGCCGGTGGGCTTCAACCTGTTCGTGCTGCAGGGGATGACGGGCAAGGAGATCACCTGGATCGCGCGGGTGACGATGCCCTTCTTCTTCCTGATGTGCGGGATGGTGCTGCTGCTGTGGTTCGTGCCGCAGATCGCGACCTGGCTGCCGTCGAAGATGTAGGGGCGTGGAGGGTGTCGCGGTTCGCCTGCGGGCTCACCACGACCTACATCCGGCGGTCCCCGTAGGTCGTGGTGAGCCCGAAGGCGAACCGCGACACGCCGCACCAGCCGCTAAGCCGCCACCCCGACATCCAGCGCCTGCAGCCAGTCGGCCACCTCCGCCGCCACCGCCCGCGTCCCACCCCCGATGTCCCCCTGCAGCGACAGCAGGTGGTCCAGCCCCTCCACCACCTTCAGCCGCGCGTCCGGCCGCGCCGCATGCAGCATGCGCGCCTGGTCCAGCTCCACCTGCGTGTCGGCGCCGCCGTGCACCAGCAGCAGCGGCAACGACAGCTCCGCCAGCACCGCCGGCGGGTCGTAGCGGAACCAGGACATCAGGTAAGGCTGCACGGTGGGCCGGAACAGCAGCACCAGCGCATCGTCCACGTCGTCCACGGCCTGCTGCGCCTCCAGCGCGGCCAGCGTCGCCAGGGCGGGCCGCGCGATGTCGTCCGGCAGGTGTCCCTGGATCTGCTTGCGCAAGAGATCGGAGGCCCGGCTGCCCGCGCCGGCGATCGACACGAGGCCCTGCGCGCGGGCATCTTCCGCCGCCAGCGCGGCGATCAGCGCGCCTTCGCTGTGGCCGACGAGGCTGATGCGGCCGACCCGCTCCTCGCCCGCCAGCCGTTCGGCCATGGCCACCGCGTCGTCCACCAGGTGCTCGAAGCGCAGGACCTGCTCGCTCAGGCCGGGATAGACGCTGCCGCCGACACCGCGCTTGTCGTAGCGCAGCGTGGCGACGCCGCGCGCCGCCAGCGCCTCGGCGAGCCGCTTGAGGTTGTCCAGCGGCGCGGGCAGCAGCGGGTTGTTGCCGTCGCGGTCGGTGGGGCCGGAGCCGGCGACCAGCAAGGCGGCCGGGCACGGGCCGGCCCCGTCGGGCAGCAGCAGCGTGCCGGCGAGCTTGCCCCAGGCGGTGGGAAGTTCGACCTCGAATTCAGCCATCCAGGGCACTGTAGCAGCCGGCGTGCACGCCCCGAGTCGGACAGCGCAGCACGTGGGCGTGCGCTTCGGGAAAGACCGCATGGGTCCAGGCGGGAATCCCCTTAAGCTGGTGACAGTCCCCTATCTCATCCTTCGGAGCCCCCATGAAATTGAAGTTCGCGCTGTCGCTCGCGGCCCTCGCCTTTGCCGGCGCGGTGTCCGCCCAGGTCAAGTGGGACCTGCCCTCCGGGTATCCGGCCGGCAACTTCCACACCGACAACCTGGCGCAATTCGCCGCCGACGTCGACAAGGCCACCGGCGGCAAGCTCAAGATCACGCTGCACCCGAACGCGTCGCTGTTCAAGGCGCCGGAGATCAAGCGCGCCGTGCAGGGCGGGCAAGCCCAGATCGGCGAGATCCTGCTGGTGAATTTCCAGAACGAATGGCCCATCTTCGGCGCGGACGGCATCCCCTTCCTGGCCGAGAGCTACGACACCGCGGCCAAGCTGTGGCGTGCGCAGAAGCCGCTGGTCGACAAGAAGCTGGGTGAGCAGGGGATGCTCGTCCTGTACGCGGTGGCCTGGCCGCCGCAGGGGATCTACAGCAAGAAGGCGATCAACGCGGCGCAGGACATGAAGGGCCTGAAGTGGCGCGCCTACAGCCCGGCCACCGCGCGCATCGCCGAACTGGTGGGTGCCCAGCCCGTCACCGTCCAGCAGGCGGAACTGTCGCAGGCCATGGCCACGGGCGTGATCGATTCGTACATGTCCTCGGGGGCGACCGGCTACGACACCAAGACCTACGAGCACATCAAGAACTGGTACGACACGCAGGCCTGGCTGCCGAAGAACGCGGTGATCGTGAACCGCGCGGCCTTCAATGCCCTCGACAAGCCCACGCAGGACGCCTTGCTGAAAGCAGCCGCCGACGCCGAAACGCGCGGCTGGACGGCGAGCCGCAAGGCCAACAGCGAAACGCTGGAAAAGCTCAAGGCCAACGGCATGACCATCCACACGCCCTCCGCGCAGCTGAAGGCCGACATGAAGAAGGTCGGCGACACGATGCTCAAGGAATGGCTGGAGAAGGCGGGGCCGGAGGGGCAGCAGCTGGTGGATGCCTACCGGAAGATGTAGGCCGGCCCCGCCCGCGTGGGCGGGGGTCCGGGACGTTGAAGCAAGGGCCGCATGCGGCCCTTGTTGTTTCCGGACGCCCCATGCGGCGCCAAGGGGCCGCGCCCCGATATGCTCCAGGCGCCGGCGCCGGCCGGCGCCGCGCCAGGGGGCAGGCCGACTACCAGCGCAGCGCTTCCAGCGCCTCGATCGCCACCCGCACGCGCTGCGGCACCAGGCGCGCGCCGGGGTACACGATGGACACGGGCAGGGGCGCGGGCCGGGCGCCAGGCAGGATCTCCACCAGTTCCCCGCGCGCCAGTTCGTCGGTGACGAAGTGGTCGGGCACCTGCGCGATGCCCAGTCCCATGCGCGCCGCGGCCACGAGCGCTTCGCCGTCGCTCAGTCGCACGCGCGACCGCGGCTGCAGTTCCACCGCCTTGCCGCGCTGGCGAAACTGCCACGGGCGGTCGCGGCCGGTGCTGGGCATGCGAAAGAGTAGCGCCTCGTGGCTGGCCAGCTGCGCGAGCCGGCGCGGCGTACCGCGCTCCGCGAGGTAGGCCGGGCTCGCGACCAGCACCATTCCCTGGGTGCCGAAGCGGCGCGCCACCAACGTCGAGTCCTTGAGCGTCCCAATCCGCACGGCCAGGTCGATCCCTTCCTTCACGATGTCGGAGTAGCGGTCCTCCAGGTGCACGTCCAGCGCGAGCGCGGGATAGCGTTGCGACAGGCGTGCCAGCAGCGGCAGGATCACGCGCCGGCCGAGCACGATGGGCGCGTTGATGCGCAGCGTGCCGCTGGGCGCATCGCGCACGCCGGACGCCTCGGCCTGCAGGTCCTCCAGGTCGCCCAGCAGCCGCTGGCAGCGGCCGAACAGGCGCTCGCCATCCGGCGTGAGGCTGACCTGGCGCGTGGTGCGGTGGAACAGCTTGACGCCCAGGGACTGCTCCAGGCGGCCGACCGCCTTGGCCAGCGTCGACGGCGCGCTGCCGGATTCGCGCGCGGCGGCAGAGAAGCTGCCGTGCCTGGCGGTGTCGGTGAAGGCGGCGAGTTGCTGCAGGGAGTGCATGGCGCGATTGAGGACGGAATGTCGGAAATATTACGGCACTGCCGCATCTTGTGCCCGAGTGCCGGCGCCGGGACACTGCCGGTACGCCAGCGCCTGGCGCCCCTTTCCTCTATCCCGCCACGGAGCCCGAGATGACCTCTTCCGCCCATGTCCTCGAACAGACCCGCCCCGAACCCACGCCCATCCCCGGCGTGCGCCATGCCACCTGGGCCGCCGGCCGCGACGGCCTGCGCTCGCTGAGCGTGTGGCGCCAGTCGCTCGCCGCCGGCGCGGCGACGCCGCCGCACTCCCACCCTTGCGAGGAGATCGTGCTGTGCCTCGCCGGCCGGGGGGAAGTGCGCATCGGCGACCAGGTGCATGCTTTCGGGGCGGGGCAGACCGTGCTGCTGCCGGCGGACCTGGAACACCAGATCTTCAATGCCGGCGAGGAGCCGCTGGAGACGACCGCGGTGTTCGCGGCGACGCCGGTGCCGGTGACGCTGCCGGACGGGAGCGCGCTGGAGCTGCCCTGGGCGAGCTGAGGCGCGGGGCGCTCACCGCGCCCCGGCCACCCCGCACACGACCCCGCCCGCGTCGTTCTCCTGCAGCGCCCGCTGGTTCTTCGCCTGCGCCACTTCCATGTCGCGCGGCAGGACCACGCCGTTCTTCACGGCCAGGATCTCCGCCATGATGCTCACGGCGATTTCCGGCGGCGTCTTGCTGCCGATGTACACGCCGATCGGGCCGCGCAGCCGCTGCAGGTCCGCCGCCGACAGGCCGAAGTGCTCCACCATGCGCTGGTGGCGCGCCTCGTTGTTGCGGCGGCTGCCGATCGCGCCCACGTAGAAGGCCTCCGTCTTCAGCGCCTCCATCAGCGCCAGGTCGTCCAGCTTGGGGTCGTGCGTGAGCGCCACCACGCAGCTGCGCCGGTCCGGCTTGAAGGACAGCACCACGTCGTCGGGCATGTCGCTCACGACCTGCGCGCCCGCCACGCTCCAGGCGCCGCGGTATTCCTCGCGCGGGTCGCACACCGTCACCGCGAAGCCGCTGAACAGCGCCATGGTGGCCAGGTACTCCGTCAGCTGCCCGGCGCCGATCATCAGCATGCGGTACTCGGGACCGAAGGTGTTGACCAGCACGCCGCCGGCGATGCGCAGTTCCTCGGGCGCCTGCGCCTCCTCCAGCGTCACCGCGCCGTCGGCCAGCCGCACGGTGCGGCGCATCAGGCGGCCCTTCTCCAGCGCCTGCACCAGCTGGTCGACCGCGTCGGCCTCGGGGTCGTACTCCAGCAGCAGTTCCAGCGTGCCGCCGCAAGGCAGGCCGAAGCGGTGCGCCTCGTCGGCGGTCACGCCGTACTTCACGAAGGACGGCGGCCCGGAGGGGATCTGGTGGCCCGGCTCCCGGCCCGAATAGGCCTGCGTGTGGCGGTAGATCAGGTCGTCCTCGATGCAGCCGCCGGAGACGGAGCCGACCACCGCGCCGTCCTCGGCCAGCGCCATGATCGAGCCGATCGGGCGCGGCGAGGAACCCCAGGTGCGCACCACGGTGGCCAGCAGCGCGCGCTTGCCGGCGCGCCGCCAGTCCCGCAGCGTGCGCAGCACCATCACGTCGAGGTTTTCCATCGCTTGTCCTTTCGCGCCGTCAGAAGGCGTAGGCGGCGTTCACGCCCACCAGCCAGGTGCGGCCCGGGGCCGGCTCGAAGAACCGGCTGTTGCCTTCGTTGACGATCACCGAGCCTACATAGTTCCGGTCGGCGAGGTTGTCGACGCGCAGGAATTCCTTGAAGGTCCAGCGGTCGACTTTCTGCGCGACGGACAGGCGCAGGTTGAAAACGGTGGCGGCCGGCGCGAAGTCGGTGTTGGTGTCGTTCACCGCCATCCGTCCCATGTGGCGCGCTTCCAGCGCCGTCTCCAGCCCCCACGGCCGGTGCTTGTACGCCACTTCGGCGTAGGCGGTCACGCGCGGGATGCCGGGGATGCGGTTGCCGGCGGGCACCGAGCCGAAGGCCGTCTCGTAGGTGGCATCCAGCCAGGTGACGGCGGCATAGCCCGACCAGCCCGGCGACCACTCGCCGGCCAGCGCCGTCTCCACGCCGCGGCGGCGGGTCTCGCCGGCGTTGCGGAACGTGCTGCGGCCGCCCGTGTTCGTGGCCACCACGATCTCGTCGTCGGTGCGCGCCTGGAACACGGCCGCGTTCAGCCGCCAGTTCTGCTGCAGCGCCGTCTTGACGCCCAGCTCCCACTGCTTGCTGCGCGCGGGATCGAGCGCGAAGTTCAGGCCCGGGCTGCCGTCGGGGCGGTAGGACAGCTCGTTGAAGGTCGGCGTCTCGAATCCGCGGCCCGCCGCGGCATACACGTTGGTGCGGTCGTTCACGTGGTACACCGCGCCCAGCACCGGCGTGGTCGCCTCGTAGCGGGCGGACCCGCTGTCGTCCGGGTTGCCGGTGGCGATGAACCGGTCGCTCGACTGGAACTTGACCACCGAGTGCCGCAGGCCGGCCGTCAGGCTCAGGCGATCGCTGTCCCACGTGCCCTGCACGTACTGGTCGAAGCTGCGCACGCGGTTGTTCTCGTCGCGCCGCATCTCGCCGAGCACCCCCAGGGTGGTGCCGACGAAGTTGCGGAAGCCCTGGCGGCGCTCCTTCAGCTCGTCGGCCATGACGCCGGCCGTGAGCGTCACCGGATGGTCGCCCGCGCGCAACTTGGCGATCCATTGCGCGTCGATGCCGCGGTAGTCGCGGTCCAGCACGATCACACCGCCGGGATGCGTGTTGACGTTCGCCGGCGAGGTCTGCACGAACACCGGAATGGACTGGAACTGCTCGGTGCCGCGCTGGCCGCGCCAGGTCGTCACCTTGACGCCGTGCGACTCGTTGAGCCGGTGCTCCAGGATCGCGCCGACCTGCTGCTGGTCGACCGACTTGCGCGTGTTGAACAGCAGCGCGGCCGGGCTCGCCTGCTCCGGATTCGCCTCGTACTCGGCGCGCGTCAGCCCCAGCGGATCCTGCACGTCCGGCATGTCCACCGCGTTCGCCACGAAGGTGATGCGCGTGTCCGCCGTCGCCTTGAACTTCACCTTGCCGTTGAAGCCGTTGCGCTTGGCGGCGCTGTGGTCGCGGAAACCGTCGGTCTCGAAATGGGTGGCGCTGAGGTTCCAGTTCCAGGCGCCCTGCTCGCCGGCGAAGCGCGCGTTCTGGCGCCGCACGCCGTCGCTGCCGAAGGCAGCGCCCGCCTCCACCTGCATGCCCGGCAGGCCGTCGGCGGTGAACAGCGCGATCACCCCGCCCGAGGAATTGCCGTACAGCGAGGAGAAGGGACCCCGCAGCACCTCCAGCCGGTCGGCGGACGACAGGTCGAAGTGCGAGATCTGCCCCTGGCCGTCCGGCGCCGTGGCCGGGATGCCGTCGGAGTACATGCGCAGGCCGCGCACGCCGAAGGTGGAGCGCGCGCCGAAGCCGCGGATCGAGATCTGCAGGTCCTGCGCGTAGTTCTGGCGGTTCAGCGCCACCACGCCCGGCACCCGCACCAGGCTTTCCGACAGGTTGACCTGCAGTTGCGCATTGCGCAGCGTCTCGCCGCTGACGACGTCCACCGAGGCGGGCGTGTCGAAGGCGTCCTGCGCCACGCCGGGCGTGGGGGTCACCACCACGGGGCGCAGCGTGCGTTCGGGGGCGTCCGGGCTTTGCGCGTGCGACTGCAGCGCCAGGAGCGCGGCGGTGGCCAGAACGGTGTGTTTCATGGGTGACCTGCCTCTCATTTGTTCGAGCGTACAACCAGACCGCGCTTCCTGCCGACCGGGCAAGCCCTGCATCCCCATCATTCCCGCGGAGGGCCCGGCCGGCGGGGGGTGCCGCGTTGCGGGTCGTAACCCCACAAGGCCGCCGCGAAGAACACGACGGTGCAGGCCGCCACCACCAGCAGGCTCTCGGCCAGCCACCGGCCGTACAGGGCGAACCGCATCGCCTCCACCGCGTGCGTGAACGGGTTGAACCGGGCGAGCAGGTGCACGATCCAGGCACCGGACTCCTGCAGCTTCCACAGCGGGTACAGCGCCGTGCTCAGGAAGAACATGGGGAAGATCACGAAGTTCATGGTCCCGGCGAAGTTCTCCAGCTGCTTCACGTACACCGACAGCACCAGCCCGAGCGCCCCCAGCATCAGCGCGGACAGCAGGAACACCGGCAGCGCGAGCAGCAGGCCCGCGGGCAGCAGCTCGATGCTGAAGGCCCAGGCGGCCAGCAGGAAGGCCAGCATCTGCGCCAGCGACAGCGTCGCGCCGCCCATCAACTTGCAGGCCAGGATCCACCAGCGGGGCAGCGGCGCGGTCAGCAGCAGGCGCATGACGCCCATCTCGCGGTCGTACACCATGGCCAGCGAGCTCTGCATGCCGTTGAACAGCGCCACCATGCCGAGCAGGCCCGGCAGCAGGTAGACCCGGTACTCGATGTAGGTCTCGTAGGGCGGCGCGATCGCCACCCCGAACACGTTCTGGAAGCCGGCCGCGAACACCAGCAGCCACAGCAGCGGCCGCACCAGCGCCGACAGCAGCCGGCCCGGCTGGCGCGCGAAGCTTTGCAGCTCGCGGCCGGCCACCGCGCGCAGGGCCCGCAGTGCGTGCGCGGCCTTCATCCCGACTTGCACACGCTGTCGGGCGCGTCGTAGCCCAGGGTGTCGAGCGTGTTGCGCGGATGCAGGAATCCTTCCAGGGGAGCGATCTCCGCCACCCCGTTGCCGTGCGCCAGCAGCAGCGGCTGCCGCAGCTGGCCGTCCCAGCCGCGAAAGGCGAGCCGCACGCCCTTGTAGCCGTCCACGGCCACCGCCCCCTGGCGCAGGGCCTGCAGCTGCTGCGCGATGATGGCCTTGTTGTAGGCCCCCACCACTTCGGCGGCCGCGCGCGCCGCCACCCAGGTCGCCCAGTCGTAGCTGCCCATGGGCCGGCCGGCGCGCCGCAGGAAACGCCGCGACAGCTGCGGCGCGCCGTGCCGCTCGTAGAAGGGGCTCCAGGCCTGCGCCACCAGGCCGTTGCTGCCCAGCACGGGCCGCGGCAGCAGGGTGCGGTAAGGCAGGTCGCGCGCGAACTCCCCTTGCGTATCCAGCACCACGACCGCGTCGTAGTCCCGCTCGGAGGTGAGCAGCCGGACGTTGCCGAGGTTGCGTTCGCGCGGATCGTTGGAGAGGCGGAAGGACCGCTCGGTGATGCTGCGCACCCCGAAGCGCTTCGCGCTACGCTGCCACGCCGCCAGCAACAGCCGGTCGCCCGGCGTCGGGCCGACCAGCACCAGCGGCCGGTTCCACTTGCGCGCCACCAGCAGCTGCGCGATGCCGTCCATCTGCATGGCCTGGCTGGGAAGCGTGTGCAGCAGGTGGCGCGCGCATTGCGCACCACGCAGTGCGTCCTCCGGCGCCGCGGTGTTGAACAGGATCACGTCCTTGCCCGCCGCGGCGGCGCTCACCGCGGCCA
The DNA here is from genome assembly GCA_022844525.1 of Ramlibacter sp. Taxonomy (GTDB): domain Bacteria; phylum Pseudomonadota; class Gammaproteobacteria; order Burkholderiales; family Burkholderiaceae_C; genus Ramlibacter. The sequence goes on along the minus strand of JALHLO010000060.1, from coordinate 44 downwards.
CGCCGGCCGCCGGCAGTTCCAGCAGCACGTGGCGCGCGCCCTGC
>JALHLO010000059.1 GCA_022844525.1 Ramlibacter sp. | reverse complement strand
GCGCCGGCTGGTTCGGCCACTTCTCGCACGGCGTGAAGACCTGGTGGCGCTACCACCCGGCGCACATGGCGGTGGAGCTCGCGACGCCGCTGATGCGCGGCTACGCGCGGCGCAAGCCCCTGCAGCTGCTGGGCATCTCGCTGGCGGCCGGAGCGGCCCTCACCCTCGCGCGGCCGTGGCGGCTGATCTCGGTGACCACGCTGGTGGTGGCGCTGCTGAAGTCCTCGCAGCTGTCGAACCTGTTCATGGCCGCGATGTCGGCGGCGGACTACCGCAAGGATCACGACCGTCCTGAATGAAAAAGGCACTCCGGGAAGTATGGTGCGGCTTCCCGGTGCGCTTCCCGTCAACCTCCGCACCAGACCAACAATTTCAATCAACCCACAAGGAAGGGAGTTCACCATGAAACAAACCCGCGCCATCGCTTTCGCGATCCTCACCGGCCTCACCCTGGTCACCACCGGCTGCGCCGTCATGCGTGGCCAGACGGACGTCGGCACCTATGTCGACGACCGCACCATCACCACCGCGGTGAAGGCCAAGCTGATCGAGGACAAGCGCACCGGCGGCCTGTCGATCAACGTCGACACGCTCAACGGCGCCGTGGCCCTGTCGGGCTTCGCGAAGTCGCAGGCCGAGAAGGATGCGGCCGGCCAGATCGCCGCCACCACCCGTGGCGTGCGTGAAGTGCGCAACAACCTGGTCGTGCGTCCGTAAGCGGCAACGGCTTCGGGCGGCGCCGCGCCGCCCCGGGGGCAGGCAGCCAGGCGGCTCGCCTGCCCTTTTTTCATTTCCTGGACTCACGCACCATGAAAACCTTCCATTGCCAGCACTGCGGCCATCCGATCTTCTTCGAGAACGTGCAATGCCTGCAGTGCGACAGCCAGCTCGCCTTCCTGGCGGACCGCCTGAACATGGCCGCCGTCGAACCGCTTGCCGATGGCGGCAACGGGCTGTGGCGCCCGCGCGCGCGCGGCCGGAAGGCGTCCGCCGCGCGCTACCGCCTGTGCCACAACCACACGACGCAGAACGCCTGCAATTTCGCGGTGCCCGCGGACGACCCGAATCCCCTGTGCGTGTCGTGCCGGCTCACGCGCATCCTGCCCGACCTGTCGCAGCCTGAGAACCCGCTGCGCTGGTACCGGCTGGAAGCCGCCAAGCGGCGCCTGTTCTACACGCTGGCCAAGCTGGGGCTGGTCGCGACGTCCCCGCCCGGCGGCCAGGCCGACGGGCCGATCTTCGAATTCCTGGCCGACCTGCCGGGGCAGCCCGTGATGACGGGCCACGCGCAGGGCGTGATCACGGTCAACGTCGCCGAGGCCGACGACGCGGAGCGGGTGCGGCGCCGCGAGGAGATGCACGAACCCTACCGGACGCTGCTCGGCCACCTGCGCCACGAGTCGGGCCACTACTACTGGGACCGGCTGATCGACGAAGGCGGCCGCGTCGAGGGCTTCCGCGAGGTGTTCGGCGACGAACAGCAGGACTACCAGCAGGCGCTGCAGGCCCATTACGCGCGCGGCGGCGCCGTGCCGGACTGGCAGGACCACTACGTCAGCGCCTATGCCTCCGCGCACCCGTGGGAGGACTTCGCCGAGACCTGGGCGCACTACCTGCACATGGTGGACCTGCTGGAGACCGCCGCCTCCTACAACACGCGGCTCACGATCCCCGGACAGGAGGACCTGGAGGTGGAGGAAGTGGTGAATCCGCTGGAGACCGGGCGCCCCGACTTCGACACCCTGGTGGAACAGTGGGTGCCCCTCACCCTGCTGCTGAACAGCCTGAACCGCAGCCTGGGCCAGGAGGACGCGTACCCGTTCGCCCTGTCCCCCGGGGCGCTGGAGAAGCTGCGCTACGTGCACGACGTGATCTGCCAGACGCGCTCGGCGTCGCCCGAGAAGGGCGCCGAACCGCGGCGCGCCGAGGCCGCGGCCGCGGCGACCGCTGCCTGACACGAAGAAGAAAGGGCCGCGGATGCGGCCCTCGTCTCGCGCGCTGCCTCAGCCCAGCGTCAGCTGGTTGTCCACCGACTTCACCCCGCTCACGCCGCGCGCGATTTCCGCGGCGCGGTCGCGCGCCGCCGGGTCCGGTGCGCGGCCGCGCAGGGTCACCTTGCCGTCGTCGCTGTGCACGTCGATCTTCACGGCGCCGAAATCGGGATTCGTGGCGAGCGTCGTCTTCACTTCCGAAGCGATGCGGTCGTCCGGGTCGTCGCCGGCGGCGGGTTGCGCCGCGGCGCCCATCGTGTTCGTGTTGTGCTCGACGCCGACGGCGGCCGTTTCTTCCTTGGCGCCATCCGTGCCTTGCCGGTTGATCTCCACGCTCGGCTGCGCCGTCTGCGGCATTTCGGTGTTCTCGACGCGGTCGCCGCACGCACCCAGTGCCAGCAGCACCGCGAGCGAGGACACGGTGATCGCGGTCCTGGCCATGCCTGCCTTCATCTTCATCTCTTGCTCCCAACTGCTCTTGCCTGTGCAGCCACTCTAGGCGGGAGCGTGCGTGGCGAAAGTGCGGCCGCGGAGGGTGCGCCTGTAGGAAAACGGAAGGCGCGCGCCTAGGCGGCGTCGTCGGCTTCCATGTCCCTGAGGATCCGCTCGAGGCGCGCCGAGAGCGTCTCCGTGCTCAGTTTCTCCCGGAAGCGCTCCACCATCAGCGGCAGGCTCATCGGGCTGGGATGGCGCAGCGGGGCGAACACCAGCTCCTTGGCGCGCATGCGTTCGAGCGTCGCGCCGAGCCGGGAAATCTCCAGTTCCTGGCTCAGCACTTCGTGTTCCGCCTGGTTCAACAGCAGGTTGCCGGCGTCGTACTTGCGGAACACCTCGAAGAACAACGCGCTGGAGGCTTGCAGTTGGCGCGTGCTCTTGGGCTGCCCGGGGTAGCCGGTGGAGATCAGGCCGGCCACGCGCGCAATCTCGCGGAAGCGCCGCTGCGCCAGCTCGGTCGAATTGAGCGAGGCGAGCACGTCGTGCATCAGGTCGCTGGCGGTGAACACGCGCTGGCTGGTCACCGGCTCCATGTCGAAGGGCGCGGCGCTCACCAGCTCGAACCCGTAGTCGTTGATCGAGATGCTGAAGGTGTTGGGCGCCTCGCGCGCGAGCCGCCAGGCCAGCAGGCTGGCCAGCCCCAGGTGCACGTTGCGGCCGGCGAAAGGGTAGAGGTACAGGTGCTGGCCTTCGCGCGACTGGTAGGCCTCCACCAGCAGCGTGCCGGGCGTGGGGATCTTCGACAGGCGCTGCTGGGTGAGCAGCATGGGCCGCGCGGCCTCCAGCTCCGGCTCGCGGAAGTCGCCCCTGGCCGCGTCCTGCATCATCTCCAGCACCGCGTCGCTCAGCTCGGTGGACAGCGCCATCTTGCTGCCCATCCAGGTCGGCACCGTGCCCTTGTTCTTCGTGGCCTTGCGCACGTAGGCGGCCATGTCGCGCACGCGCACGAACTCCAGCAGCTTGCCGGCGAAGAAGAAGTGGTCGCCGGGTTTCAGCCGCGCGATGAAGCCCTCCTCCATGGTTCCCATGGTGCGGCCGCTGAGGTACTTCACCTGCACGGCGGCGTCGCTGACGATGGTGCCGACGCCCAGGCGGTGGCGCCGGGCGACGCCGGCGTCCTTGACGCGATAGACGCCGGCGTCGTCGCGCACGATGCGGTGGTATTCGGGATAGGCGCCCAGGCTTTCACCGCCCCGTTCGCAGAATGCCACGCACCAGTCGAACTCCGCGCGCGTGAGCTTGCGGTACGACCAGGCGCCGGTGACTTCGGCGAACAGTTCGTCGGCGCGGAAGCCGCCACCCAGCGCCACCGTCACGAGGTGCTGCACCAGCACGTCCAGCGGCCGTTCCGGCGGGCTGCGCTTTTCCACCCGGCCGGTGCGCGCGGCCCAGCGCGCGGCGGCCGCCTCGATGATCTCCATGGTGTTGGTGGGCACCAGCGTCACCCGGCTCGGCCGCCCCGGCGCGTGGCCGCTGCGCCCGGCGCGCTGCAGCATGCGCGCCACGCCCTTGGCCGAGCCGACCTGCAGCACGCGCTCCACCGGCAGGAAGTCGACGCCGAGGTCCAGCGACGAGGTCGCCACCACCGCGCGCAGCGTCCCTTCCTTGAGGCCGTGCTCCACCCATTCGCGCGTGCCCTTGTCCAGCGAGCCGTGGTGCAGCGCGATGTGCCCGGCCCATTCCGGCCGCGCTTGCAGCAGCAGCTGGTACCAGACCTCCGCCTGCGAGCGCACGTTGGTGAACACCAGCGTGGTGCCGGAGCGCTCGATCTCCTCCACCACCGGCAGTTGCATGCGCGCGCCCAGGTGGCCGGCCCAGGAGTACTTGCCCGGATCGGGCGGGATCAGCGTGTCGATGACCAGCGTCTTGTCGATGCGCCCGCGCACCAGGCGCGGCGCCGGGTCCGGCTCGGGCCCGCACAGCACGCGCATCGCGTCTTCCAGGTTGCCCAGGGTCGCGCTCAGCCCCCAGGCCACCAGCCCGGGATGGAAACTTCGCAGCCGCGCGAGCGCCAGCTGCGCCTGCACGCCGCGCTTGCTGCCGATCAGCTCGTGCCATTCGTCGATGACCACGTAGTCGACGCCGCAGAGCTCGTCGCGGGCGCGTTCGCGCGTCAGCATGAGCGTGAGCGATTCCGGCGTGGTGACCAGCACCGTGGGCATGCGCCGGTCCTGCCGCGCGCGTTCGGCGCTCGGCGTGTCGCCGGTGCGCAGGCCGATCGTCCAGTTCGGCGCAAGGTCGCGCAGCGGCTCGGCGAGCGCCTTGGCCGTGTCGGAAGCGAGTGCGCGCATCGGCGTGAGCCAGACCACGCGCAGCGGCTCCGCGCCCCGGCCGGGGGGATGCCGCCGCAGCAGCGCATCCAGCATGCCGAGCCACACCGCATAGGTCTTGCCCGAACCCGTGGTCGCGTGGAGCATGCCGCTGCGGCCTTCCGCGATCGCCTGCCACACCTCCTGCTGGAAGGCAAAGGGCTGCCAGCCGCGCCGCGCCATCCAGCCGGCGGCCTGTGCTCCCGCGTCCTGCACCGCCGCCATGTCAGCCCATGGCCAGCCGGGCGCGCGCGCCGCGCCGGCGGTCCGCCTTGGGCAGTTCGGCCGCCTGCACCATCGCATCGGCCTGCAGCTGCAGCGAACCCAGCATGGCATCGAGCCGGCGCACCTCGTCCGCGGACAGCGGGGCCAGCAGGCCGCGGTTGATCTCGCACACGAGCGGGAACAGCGCGGCGTGCAGCGTGCGCCCCTTCTCGGTCAGCGCGAGCCGCGCCTGCCGCCGGTCCGACACACCGGCTTGCCGGCGCACCAGCTTCTTGGCGACCAGCGAGGACACGGCGCGCGAGGTGCGCGCGCGATCCAGCTGGATGCGATCCGCCAGCGCCGACGACAGCAGCTCCTGCTCCTGCGCCAGCCGCGCGATCACGCGCCATTCGCGCCGCGTGATGCCGAAGCGCCCTTCGCACAGGCGGATGACCATGCTGCCGCCCACCGCCAGCAGGCGGCTGAGCTTGTAGAGCAGCAAGTCGTCCAGGCCGCTGGGTTCGCGGAGCGCGGGGGCGGGCATGCGGGTTTTCGCGGGGGATGATTGATTTGAACAATCGATTGTGCGGCAACTAGAGTGAGCCCTGGCGGGGTATGACCGGCCACCGGAGGCAAGCCATGAAGAGACGAACCGCTGCCGCAATGGCGCTGGCCCTGGCGGCCTGCGCCGTGCCCGCCCAGGCGCAGGACTCCACGCTGCGCATCGTGACCGGTTTCGCGCCCGGCGGCGCCACCGACCGCGTGGCGCGCATCGTCGGCGACAAGCTGCAGGCGAAGCTGGGGATGACGGTCGTGGTGGAGAACAGGACCGGCGCCGGCGGGCGCCTGGCCGCGCAGCAGGTGAAGGCGGCGCCGGCCGGCCAGCACGTGCTGATGCTGGCGAATCCGGCCGTGATGGTGGTGGCGCCGCTGGTCTTCAAGGACAACGGCTACGACCCGGACCGCGACTTCGTCCCGGTCTCGCACGTGAACGACTACGACTTCGCGGTGTCGGTCGCGGGTGCGGTGCCGGTGCGCGAACTCCCGCACCTGGTCGCGTGGCTGCGCGCCAATCCCGACCAGGCGAACTTCGGCGTCCCGGCCACCGGCAGCCTGCCGCACTTCGTGGCGCTGATGCTGGCGCAGAAGGCGGGCGTGCAGGCCCAGGTGATCGGCTACCGCGGCTCCGGGCCGCTGATCACGGACCTGGTCGGCGGCCAGGTGCCGGTCTCGATCGATACGCTGGAAACGGTGCTGCCGCAGCACGAGGCGGGCAAGGTGCGCATCCTGGCCAGTTCGGGCGCGACGCGCAACGCGATCTCGCCCAAGGTGCCGACCTTCCGGGAAGCGGGCCTGCCGCTGGTGGCCACCGGCTGGAACGCCTTCTTCGCGCCCGCGAGCATGCCCGCGGCCGCCGTGCAGCGCTACGCGAACGCGATCACCGAAGTGATGAAGGACCCGGACACGCAACGCCGCTTCCATGCCGCGCAGATGAGCCCCGTGGTCTCCACGCAGGCGCAGACCGCCGCCATGCTCAAGGCCTATCGCGCCCAGTGGGCCCCCGTCGTACAGAAGTCGGGCTACCAGCCCTGAAGGACCTCGCCATGAAACGCCTGCTCGCAGCGGCCTTGCTGGCCGCCACCGCCCTGCCCTCGTTCGCGCAGGCGCCCGCCTGGCCCGCCAGGGCCGTGAAGTTCGTCAACAACTTCCCACCGGGCGGCCCTTCGGACACGATCGCGCGCTCGGTCGCCGACGTGCTGCAGAAGCAGTTCAACCAGCCCTTCGTGGTGGAGAACAAGGCGGGCGCCAGCGGCAACATCGGCGCGGACGTGGTGGCGAAGGCGGTCCCCGACGGCCACACCGTGCTGTTCGGGATCGACTCGACCTTCACGGTCAATCCGCACATCTACAAGGGCCTGCCGTTCAAGGCGGCGGACCTGCGGCCGGTGATGATCATGGCCTCGTCGGGACTGCTGGTGGGCGCGCATCCGTCCAAGGGATGGAAGGCCATGAAGGACCTGGTCGCGGCGGCGAAGGACAAGCCGGCCACCTTCAGCTCCGCCGGCAGCGGCAGCCCCGGCCACCTCGCCGCCGAACTGCTCACCGAGGCGACCGGCGCGAAGATCACGCACATCCCCTACAAGGGCAACACGCCCGCGGTGACCGCGGTGCTGGCGGGTGAAGTGAACGCGGGCGTGCTCGCCACCCCCGGCATGCTGCCGCACGTGAAGGCCGGCAGGATCACGCCGCTGGCGGTGACCAGCCGCAAGCGCTCCACGCTCGCACCCGAGATCCCGACCGTGGCGGAAGCGGGCCTGCCGCAGCTGGAGCAGGAGGTGTTCTACCTGGCCATGGTCCCCGCCGCCACGCCGGAGCCGGTGGTGCAGGCGATCCAGAAGGCCATGGCCGACGCGCTGGCGCGCGCAGACGTGCGCGCCCGCCTGGACGGCCTGGACCTGCACTACGAAGGCCTGGTCGGCGCCGCGGCCGGCAAGCGCCTGGCCGAACTCTCCGACCGCTACGGCAAGGTGATCCGCGCCACCGGGATGAAGGTGGAGTGATGGCGCGGCGCCCCAACGTCATCTTCATCGTCGCCGACGACCTCGGTTTCGCCGACCTCGGCTGCTACGGCGGCCGCGACGCCGGGTTCGGCCCGGTGTCGCCCGAGCTCGACGCGCTGGCGGCCCGCGGCATCCGCTTCACGCAGGGCTATTCGAACTCGCCCGTGTGCTCGCCGACGCGCTTCGCGCTGATGACGGCGCGCTACCAGTACCGCCTGCGCGGCGCGGCCGAAGAACCGATCAACAGCAGGAGCCGCGGCAGCCGGACCCTGGGCCTGCCCCCAGAGCACCCGACCGTGCCTTCGCTGCTGAAGCAGGCGGGCTACCGCACCGCCCTGGTCGGCAAGTGGCACCTGGGCTACCCGCCGGCTTTCGGCCCGCTGCGCTCCGGCTACGACGAGTTCTTCGGGCCGATGTCCGGCGGCGTCGACTACTTCACCCACTGCAGTTCCAACGGAGCGCACGACCTGTGGTCCGGCGAGGAGGAGAAGGCCGAGGAAGGCTACCTCACCGACCTGCTCTCGCAGCGCGCGGTGGACTACATCGACCGCATGGCGCCGGGCAGCGGCGAGCAGCCCTTCTTCCTCAGCCTGCACTACACGGCGCCCCACTGGCCCTGGGAGACGCGCGACGACGCTGGTCTGGCGCAGGAGGTGAAGGACAACCTGTTCCACCTGCACGGCGGCAACGTCCACACCTACCGCCGCATGATCCACCACATGGACGAAGGCATAGGCCGGGTGATGCAGGCGCTGCGCCGGCACGGGCTGGAGCAGGACACGCTGGTGATCTTCACCAGCGACAACGGCGGCGAGCGCTTCTCCGACAACTGGCCGCTGGTGGGCGGCAAGATGGACCTCACCGAAGGCGGCATCCGCGTGCCTTGGATCGCGCACTGGCCGGCGGTGATCCGCCCCGGGCAGCGCAGCGCGCAGCACTGCATGACGATGGACTGGTCGGCCACCGTGCTCGATGCGGCGGGCGCGCCGGCGGACGCGGCCTATCCGCTCGACGGCGTGTCGCTGCTGCCCGTCCTGCGCGATCCCGCGCGCACCTTCGCGCGTCCGCTGCACTGGCGCATGAACCACCGCGGCCAGCGCGCGCTGCGCGACGGCGACTGGAAGTACCTGCGCGTGGACGGCCACGACTACCTGTTCAACATTCCGGCCGACGAGCGCGAGCGCGCCAACCTCGCCGGACGCGATCCCGCGCGGCTGGCGGAACTGCGCGATGCGTGGGAAAGCTGGAACGCCACCATGCCTTCCATCCCGGAGGATGCGACCGTCAGCCTGGGCTACTCGGTGAAGGACATGCCGCAGCGTTAAGCTCAGGCGAATGTCGAAGCTGTCCCGCTGGTTTCCCTTCCTCCGATGGCCCCGCCCCGGGGCGCAACTGCTGCGCGGCGAGGCCGTCGCGGCCCTGACGGTGGCCGTGGTGATGATCCCGCAGTCCGTGGCCTACGCGGGCCTCGCCGGCATGCCGCTGGTGACGGGCCTCTATGCCGCCTTCCTGCCGCCCCTGCTCGCGGTGCTGTTCGGCGGCTCCACGCGCCTGTCCACCGGACCGGCCGCCCTCAGCTGCGTGCTGGTGGGCGCCTCGCTGCTCGGGCAGGCGCAACCGGCCAGCGCCAGCTGGGTCGCGCTCGCCGTGTGGCTGGCGCTGCTCTCCGGCGCGATGCAGATCGCGGTCGGCGCAACCGGGTCGGCCTGGGTGCTGAACCTCGTGAGCTCGCCGGTGCTGGCGGGCTTCACGCAGGCCGCCGCGCTGCTGATCATCGCTTCGCAGCTGCCCTCGCTGCTCGGGCTGCAGGGCTCGCTGGGCGAATTGCTGCATGGCGCGCGCGTCGATTTGCAGGCGCTGGCGTACGGGCTGGTCAGCCTGGCGCTGTTCGTCGTGGCGCGCCGCGTCGCGCCGCGCCTGCCGATCATGCTGATCGTGCTGGCCGCCGCCGCCGCGCTCAGCCACTTCAGCGGATTCGCGCAGGAAGGCGGCGCCGTGGTCGGCCCGCTGCCGCAGGGACTGCCCACGCCCTACTGGCCGGCGTGGCCGGGCTGGGAGGCCTTCTCCGGCCTGGTCGCCCCCGCGCTGGTCATCACGCTGGTGAGTTCCCTCGAGATGGCCTCCAGCGCCAAGGTGGAGAGCCAGCGGGACGGCAGGCGCTGGGACGCCAACCAGGACCTGTTCGGGCAGGGCGTGGCCAAGCTGGGCTCGGCGGTGTCCGGCTCCTTCGCCACCAGCGCCTCCTTCTCGCGCTCCGCGCTGACGCTGTATGCCGGCGCCCGCACCGGCTGGGCGACCGTGATCGCGGTGGCGATCATCGTGCTGTTCCTGCTGTTCCTCACGCCGGTGCTGTCGCCGGTGCCGCGCGCCGTGCTGGCCGCGGTGGTGGTGGCGGCCGTCTCCAGCCTGTTCAAGCCGCGCGTCTTCCTGGACCTGTACAAGATCGACCGCGTCGAGGCGGCCACGGCGGCGGTCACCTTCGCCGTCACCATCCTGTCGGCGCCGCGCATCTACTGGGGCGTGCTCACCGGCATGCTGATCGGCCTGGCGCACTTCCTCGTGCTGCGCCTGCATCCGCGCATCATCGAGGTGGGCCTGCACCCGGACGGCAGCCTGCGCGACCGCCACCTGTGGAAGCTGCCGCCGCTGGCGCCGCACCTGTTCGCGCTGCGCATGGACGCCGAACTCGATTTCGCGTCCGCCACCGCGATCGAACGGGCGATCGTGGAGCACCTGGCCGCGCACCCCGACGTGCGGCACGTCTGCCTGTTCGCGCAGCCGATCAACCGCGTCGACGCCACCGGCGTGGAGACGTTCGCGCAACTGCGCCGGCTGCTGGCGGAAAAGGGCATCACGCTGCACATCAGCGGCATCAAGCTGCCGGTGGAACGGGTGCTGCAGAAGGCGGGCGTGCTCCAGGACGGCCCCTTGCTGAGGATGTACCGCACCGACTCCGAGGCGCTGCAGGCGCTGGCGCAGGTGAGCCCCTGAGGAGAAGCCGACCATGAACCTGGCCACCACGCTGCGCCGCATCGCCCTGGCCGACCCGCGGCGGCCCGCGCTGTACGAGGGAACGCGGCTGCGCTGCGGCTACGGCGAACTCGCCGCCCGCGCGGCGCGGCTGGCCGGCGCCCTGCGCGCGCAGGGCCTCGCGCCCGGCGACCGCGTGCTGCTGTTCATGCGCAACCACCCTGCCTACCTCGAGCTGATGTACGGCTGCTGGTGGGCGGGCCTGGCGGTGGTGCCCGTCAACGCCAAGCTCCACCTGCGCGAGGCGCAATGGATCGCCGGCCACGCGCAGGCGGGCTGGGCCTTCGTCACCGCCGACGTCGGCGCCGGGCTGCAGGTGCCGGGACGCTGCGTCGACGTGGAAACGCCCGAGTACGACGCGCTGCTGCAGGGCCAGCCCCTGCCGCTGGAGTCACGCGCGTCCACCGACCTGGCCTGGCTGTTCTACACCAGCGGCACCACCGGCAAGCCCAAGGGCGTGATGCTCACGCACCGCAACCTGCTGACCATGGGCCTGACCTACTTCGTCGACGTGGACGCAATCGACGCCCGCGACGCGATCGTCTACGGCCCGCCGATGTCGCACGGCGCCGGCATCTATGCGATCCCGCACATGATCGCGGGCGCCCGCCACGTCGTTCCCGCCTCGGGCGGCTTCGATCCGGCGGAAATCTTCGGGCTGGCGCGCGACATCGGGCGCGTGACCATGTTCGCGGCACCGACCGTAGTCAAGCGAATGGTGGACCATGCCGAGGCGCAGGGCCTGGACGGCGAAGGCTTCAAGACCATCGTGTACGGCGGCGCCCCCATGTATGCGGAAGACATCCGGCGCGCGCTGCGCGTGCTGGGCCCGCGCTTCGTGCAGATCTACGGCCAGGGCGAGACGCCGATGGTGGCGACCGCCCTGTCCCGCGCTCATCTTCTGGACACCGCGCACCCGCGCCACGCGCAGCGGCTCGCCTCCGTCGGCGTGGCCCAGACGCCGGTGGAGGTGCGCGTGACGGACGCGGAGGGCCGCGACCTTCCGCTCGGCGAGGTCGGCGAAGTGCTGGTGCGCGGCGACACGGTGATGGCCGGCTACTGGCAGGACCCCGCGGCCACCGCGGCGGCGCTGCGCGCGGGCTGGCTGTTCACCGGCGACATGGGCAGCCTGGACGCCGACGGCTTCCTCACGCTGAAGGACCGCAGCAAGGACCTGATCATCAGCGGCGGCTCCAACATCTATCCGCGCGAAGTGGAGGAGGTGCTGCTGCTCGCACCGGGCGTGGCCGAGGTCTCGGTGGTGGGTGCGCCCGACCCGGAATGGGGCGAGGTGGTGGTCGCCTTCGTCGTGCCGCAGGCCGGGCGCACCGTGCACACGGCCGACCTCGACGCGGTGTGCCTGCAGCACATCGCCCGCTTCAAGCGGCCCAGGCGCTACGAGATCGTGGCGGCGCTGCCCAAGAACAACTACGGCAAGGTGCTCAAGACCGAACTGCGCCGGCAGCTGAAGGACGGCACGCCCGGGGCATGAGGGCGCCGCCGCGCCGCGTCCTCACTTGGGGCGCGGCGTCCGCAATCCGCGTCCGGGCGCGCTGAGCTCGCCGCGCCGCAGCTGCGCCACCGCTTCGGCCAGCGCGCGCGCCGCGTTGCGCACTTCTTCCTGCAAGCCCGTGTCCGCGTCCAGCGCGGCATGGCTGGTCGCGTAGGGTTCGAAGTAGCCGACATAGCGGTCCAGCCGCGCCTGCGGCCCCGCGTCGACCAGCCCCATCCAGTCCAGCCAGTCGCAGGTCGCGCGCCGCGTGCCCTCGATGCCCGCGACGTCGCCATGCACCACGACGCCGTAGGTGCGTCCCGCCAGGTGCTTCGGGTAGGGCCAGCCGGCCAGTTCGAGGTCCTTGGCCTTGGCGGCGTCCTTGCCGCCCGTGGACGTGGGGTCCGGATTGCCGCCGTCGGCGCACACCAGCCGGTCCATCATCAGCTTGAGCGGGCTGCTCACCTGGTACCAGTGCGTGGGCGTCACCAGCAGCACGCCGTGCGCGGACACCCAGCGCTCGTAGATCTCCGCCATCCAGTCGCCCACCTGCGCGGTCGCGTAGTTGGGATAGCAGCTGCAGGGCCAGTGGCACAGGGGCATGGCGGTCGACACGCAGCCCTTGCAGGGATGGATGTGGCGGCGGTAGTCGGAGGTCAGCTGGCTCAGGTCCAGCAGGTCGGTTTCGACCTTCCCTGCGTCCAGCACCTCCTGCGCGATCTTCGCCAGCCGGAAGGTCTTGGACATCTCGCCGGGGCAGGATCCGTCGTTGCGGCTCGCGCAAGCGATCACCAGCACGCGCGAGGGGGTGGCGGTGTCGCTCCAGCGGGCCTGCGCCAGCCGCAGGCGCTCGCGGGTCTCGTACCACTCCACCGACAGGTCGTAGTCCGGGTCCTGGAACTCCGGGCCGGCCTTGCGGGTGAGCGGCGCCTTGCGCCCTTCGCGGTAGGCGTCCCAGGCGATGGCTTCCAGCCGATCGAGCGCATCCTGTTCGACGCGGTAGGCCGGGTCCTTGAACTGCGCGAGGAAGCGTTCGCGGAATTCGTCGCGCGGATGCAGCCCCTGCCACTGGCCCTTGCGCACGTCGCTCATCGCACCCACCGCTTCGTCGTATCGCCCATGGCAGCTCCCGGCAGGAAAAGAACGAGGCTAGCCCAAATGCGCGCGGCGCGGGGCGGCCGGCCGTGCTCGGCCGTTCAGCGCTTGCGTCGGCGCCAGACGAAGAAGTACACGACCGCGTTGAACGCCACCAGCCCGGCGCCGAGCACGTACTGCACCGTGCGCGTGAGTTCGGCCGGATAGAGCATGGGCAGCAGGTAGTGCTCGACGAAGCCACCCGGATAACCCTCGGCGCCGCCGGCGGCGCGCAGCGCATTTTCCAGCGGGGTCAGCGGGCAGATCGTGCCGCTGAATTCCACGAAGGCGGCCCAGGCCAGCACGGGCAGGTGCACCAGCGGCATCCACCGCCAGCGCAGCGCCAGCAGGCCGCCCGCCACCGCGAAGGCGACGAAGGCCAGGTGGAACACCAGCACGGCATCGGCCAGGAAGCGGTAGAGCATGTCAGGCGCTGACGATCCAGCCTTCCAGCGGATCGAGGTCGTCCGGCAGGCCGTAGCGCGGCGCGCCGTGCTGCGCCGCCCAGGCGGCCTGCACCAGGCACAGCACCGCGTCGAGGCTGTCGCCGCTCGCGTCCGCGGCCAGCGCATCGGCCTGCGCGTGCGTGAGCTTCAGGCGCAGGCCCAGGCGGGTGCGGCCCTGTTCCAGCGCGGTGACCAGGTCCTTGCGCGCGATCAGGCGGTCGGCCGTCTGCCTGGCCTTCTCGTCGCTCTTGTAGCTGCGCCGGGCGATCAGCTCGCGCGCCAGCAGCCCCGGGTAGGCCTCCAGCGCCACGCGCTGCGGATCGCCCTCGTGCAGCCCGGGGATGTGCACGCCGGCTTCCAGCAGCAGCGGCACGGCGGCGTGCAGCATGTAGGCCACCGGCGGGTTCACCCATTTCATCGAGGGGCTGGACCCGGCGAGCTTGTCGAAACGGCGGTGCGCGAACTTGGCGCCCGCGGGGCGCGCGGCGCAGTAGGCGGCGAAGGTCTCGCGGATCTGCGGCCGGGTCAGCGCGGCGTAGTGCCGCATGCATTCGCGCCAGCCGGTGGGCCAACCCAGGTGCTCCACCAGTTCACGCGGCAGGCCGAAGGGGAAGTCGAAGCCGCCGATCCAGGCGCGCGGCGCGCGCAGCCATCCGGCAAAAGCCGCCAGCGATTCGAGTTTCTCCAGCCGCGTGAGCTGCACCCGGCCGCCCGCGGCGTGGCCGAGGGCCAGGATGACCGGCTTGCGCCGCGTGGGCGCGCTGGAGAAATCGCAGCCGACCAGCAGCACCGGTCAGCTTCGGCCGCAGATGGCGGCCGTGGCCGCCAGGTCCTCCAGCAGCGCCAGCGAGACCTTGCCCGACACGGCGTACGGGTCGAGCTCGGGCTTCTCCGAGTACTTCAGCAGGATCGAGTGATTGAGCCTGGAGACGTTCACCTGGCCCATGCTCCAGCCGCTGAAGCGGCGCTCGAAGATTTCCTCGTAGTGCAGCAGCGCGACGTCCTTGTGGCGGCGGTCCTGCTGGATGCTGCCGTAAAGCTCGCTCACCTGCATGCGGCCGCCTTCGATGCACTGCAGGAAGATGCCGTCGCCGTAGCAGAGGATGCCGGTGATGCCGCTGACCGGGTTGTGCTGGCGCGACTGCGACAGGATGGAGTCGATCGCCTGCGGGCTCGTGTCGACGGCGCGGCTGCAATAGAGAAGGCGCACGAGCATGGTCCGGCCCCTAGTCCTTCTGCGGGATCAGCGCGAGGAATTCGCGGCGCAGGGCGGCGTTCTTCAGGAAGGCGCCGCGCATCACCGAGTTGATCATCTTGCTGTCCAGGTCCTTCACGCCGCGCCAGGCCATGCAGTAGTGGCGCGCCTCCATGATGACGGCCAGGCCGTCCGGCTGCGTCTTCTCCATGATCAGGTCGGCCAGCTGCACCACGGCCTCTTCCTGGATCTGCGGCCGGCCCATGATCCACTCGGCCAGGCGCGCGTACTTGGACAGGCCGATCACGTTGGTGTGCTCGTTGGGCAGCACGCCGATCCACAGCTTGCCGATGACCGGGCACAGGTGGTGGCTGCAGGCGGAACGCACGGTGATCGGGCCGACGATCATCAGCTCGTTGAGGTGCTCGGCGTTCGGAAACTCGGTGATCGCCGGTGGCTTCACGTAGCGGCCCCGGAACACCTCGTTGACGTACATCTTGGCCACCCGGCGCGCGGTGTTGACCGTGTTGTGGTCGTTGGTGGTGTCGATCACCAGGCTGTCCAGCACGCCCTGCATCTTCTCGGTGACTTCGTCGAGCAGGCCCTCGAGCTCGCCGGGCTCGATGAAGTCCGCGATGTTGTCGTTGGAGTGGAAACGCTTGCGCGCCGCGGCGATGCGTTCGCGGATCTTGACCGACACGGGCGTGCCCTCGTCGGGCAGGGCCGGGGTGAGCTGGCTGGACGGATCGGCTTTCATGAGCATTGGCGCCATCGTAACACTGCACCCTTGCGCCCCGGAAGGCAAGGGGTATCCGCCCGGACGCACCACCGGTGCGGCCTTGAAGCTACAGATTTGCTAGCGGCCCGGCCGGCCGCGAACCGCGCCGGCTCACAGATCGAGCAGGGCCTCCAGGTCCTGCAGGGTATTGGCCTCGTGCAGCGGCTTGTCGTGCCGGATGCGCAGCATCCGCGGAAAGCGCACGGCAATGCCGCTGCGGTGGCGGCCGCTGCGGTTGATGCCCTCGAAGCCCAGCTCGAACACCAGCATGGGCTTGACGCTGCGCACCGGGCCGAACTTGTCGATGGTGTTCTTGCGGATGAGGCCGTCCACCATGCGGAACTCCTCGTCGGTCAGGCCCGAATAGGCCTTGGCGAAGGGCACCAGTTGCAGCGCGCCCTCGCGCGGCGGCTCCTTGCGGGCGATCGCTTCCAGCACTTCGTCCGCTTCCTCCCGGCCCTGCGGCGCGCGGTTCCACACGGCGAAGGTGTAGTCCGTGTAGACCGAGGACCGGCGCCCATGCCCCGCCTGCGCGTACACCAGCACGCAGTCGATGGTCATGGGGTCGATCTTCCACTTCCACCACAGCCCCTCGGCCTTGGTGCGCCCGGTGCCGTAGGCGGCGTCCAGCCGCTTGAGCATGAAGCCTTCGACACCGCGCCCGCGCGACTGCTCCCGCCTGCGCGCGAACGCGAGCCAGGAGGCGGCGGTCTCCACCGGCGACAGCTGGAAGCCGGTGCCGGCCAGCAAGGCCTCCAGGCGCGCGCGCCGTTCGCGCTGCGTGAGGCCGCGCACGTCCGCCCCGTCCTGCTCCAGCAGGTCGTAGGCCATGAAGCTCACGGGCGCATCCGCCAGGACCTTCTTCGTCACGTTCTTGCGGCCGATGCGCTGCTGCAGCAGCGCGAAGGGCGCGGGCCGGCCGGCGATTTCGCCCGTGTCCGGGTCGGGCGCCTCCTTCCACACCAGGATCTCGCCATCGAGCACGGTGCCATCGGGCAGCGCGCGCGCCAGAGCCTCGATCTCGGGGAAGCGCTCCGTCACCAGCTCCTCGCCGCGCGACCAGATCCACGCCTTGCCGCCGCGGCGGACCACCTGCCCGCGGATGCCGTCGTACTTCCACTCGACCATCCAGTCGCTCACCGGCCCGAGGCGCGGCGTGAACAGCTCGGGCGGCAGATCCAGCTGGTGCGCCAGGAAGAAGGGATAGGGCTGGCCCTCGTCGCGCGGCTCGGGCACGCCCTCCTGCGCGCGCGCCACCAGCGCCTCGTAGCGCTCCGGCGAGGGCATGGTCTTGCCGTCGGTGTAGCCCATCATGCGCTGCGCGACGCGCTTGGCGTCGATGCCCGCGTGGCTGGCCAGCGCCCGCTGCACCAGCAGCTTGCTCACGCCGACGCGAAAGCCGCCGCCCACCAGCTTGGTCAGGAGAAAGCGCCCGAGCGTGTCGAGCTCCGTCCAGTACCGCGCGACGCGACGGGCCACCTCTTCGTCGGGCAGGCCGCGCAGGGGGATCAGCCGGTCCTCGACCCATTCGGCCAGGCCCACGTCGGACGGCTCGTCCCCGCGCGGCAGCACCAGCGCGATGGTCTCCGCGAGGTCGCCCACGGACTGGTAGCACTCGCCGAACAGCCAGTCGTCGATCCGGGCCATCTGGCAGGCGAGCGCCACGAGCGACGCGGTCTTGACCACCTGGCGCGGCTTGCCGCCGGCCAGGAAGTAGACGGCCCAGGCGGCGTCGCGCGGCGGCGCCTCGTCGAAGTAGCGGGTGAGCGCCTCCACCTTCTCGTTGGTCGAGGTGGTGGCGTCGAGTTCGCTGAAGAGGCGGGAGAAGCGGCGCATCGCGTCAGCGGAAGTAGCCGCGCGTGAGCATGAGCGCGAACAGCGCCAGCACGCCGATGAAGGCGGGCCAGCCCAGGAGGAACCAGGCGCGGAAGCGCCGGTGGAAGCGCTCGCCCAGCTGGCCGACGGTGTCCGCGCGCAGCGCGGCATTGCGCAGCTGCACCTGCAAGGCCACCACCGGCAGCCAGCACGCGCCCACGAAGACGTAGGCCACCAGCACCCACAGGAGCCAGCGGTCGGGCCACTGGCCCCCGGTCATGCGCCAGAGGAAATAGCCCGTGACCGGTTGCAGCGCCGCGGCCGTGGCCGTGAACACCGTGTCGGCCAGGACCGTGAGGCGCAGCACGCCGCGGATCAGCCCGATGTCGCCCTGCTCCATGCCGCGCCGGTACCCGAACCAGGCGAAGAAGGCGATGCCCAGGCCCGTGCCGAACAGGACGGCGGAGCCGAGGAGGTGCAGCCACTTGAGCACCAGGTAGCTCACGCCGCCGCCTCCCGCTGCTGCCACGCGACGATCTCGCCTGCGTGCACCTGCAGGAAGCGGCG
>JALHLO010000058.1 GCA_022844525.1 Ramlibacter sp. | reverse complement strand
GAGTTCAGCCGCGGGCCCGCCCGCCCGGCCATCGCAGGTCTGCCCCGTAGCGCGCCAGCGCGAGGGGACACCCTCCCAGCGCGCCCCAGCCCACCGGCACGCGGATTTGCAGCCGCCCTGTCACCCATAGCGGACGAAGCGCCAGCGAGAACAGCCCCCGCCACGCTGGCATACTCAACCCTCCCCCGCACCGACAGCCCCCGCACCATGGACAAGAAGACCATTCCCATCCGCCCACTGCGCAGCGCCAACATCACCGAAGGCAAGTCGCGCGCCCCCAACCGTTCCATGTACTACGGCATGGGCTACAAGGAGACGGACTTCGGCAAGCCGATGGTCGGCGTGGCCAACGGGCACAGCACCATCACGCCCTGCAACAGCGGCCTGCAGAAACTCGCCGACGCGGCCGTGCGCGGCATCGAGGAAGCCGGCGGCAACCCGCAGATCTTCGGCACGCCGACGATTTCCGACGGCATGGCGATGGGCACCGAAGGCATGAAGTACTCGCTGGTCAGCCGCGAAGTCATCGCCGACTGCATCGAGACCTGCGTGCAGGGCCAGTGGATGGACGGCGTCCTGGTCGTGGGCGGCTGCGACAAGAACATGCCCGGCGGCATGATGGGCATCCTGCGCGCCAACGTCCCCGCCATCTACGTCTACGGCGGCACCATCCTGCCGGGCAAGTGGAAGGGCCAGGACCTCAACATCGTCAGCGTGTTCGAGGCCGTGGGCCAGAACGCCGCCGGCAAGATCAGCGACCAGGAACTCAAGGACATCGAGCAGCACGCGATTCCGGGCACCGGCTCCTGCGGCGGCATGTACACCGCCAACACCATGTCCTCCGCCTTCGAGGCGCTGGGCATGTCGCTGCCCTTCTCCTCCACCATGGCCAACCCGCACGACGAGAAACGGAACTCGGCGAAGGAATCGGCCAAGGTGCTGATGGAGGCCATCAGGAAGGACCTGAAGCCGCGCGACATCGTGACGAAGAAGGCGCTGGAAAATGCCGTGGCGGTGATCATGGCCACCGGCGGCTCGACCAACGCGGTGCTGCACTTCCTGGCGATCGCGCATGCGGCCGAGGTCGAGTGGACCATCGACGACTTCGAGCGCATCCGCAAGCGCACGCCGGTGCTCTGCGACCTCAAGCCCTCGGGCAAGTATCTGGCCGTGGACCTGCACGAAGCCGGCGGCATCCCGCAGGTGATGAAGGTGCTGCTGAAGGCGGGCCTGCTGCACGGCGACTGCATGACGATCACCGGCAAGACCATCGCCGAGACGCTGGCCGACATCCCCGATGCGCCGCGCAAGGACCAGGACGTCATCCGCACCATCGACAAGCCGATGTACAAGGAAGGCCACCTGGCCATCCTCAAGGGCAACCTCTCGCCCGAAGGCGCGGTCGCCAAGATCACCGGCCTGAAGAACCCCGTGATCACCGGCCCGGCACGCGTGTTCGACGACGAGCAGTCGGCGCTGCAGGCGATCCTGGACGGCAGGATCAAGGCCGGCGACGTGATGGTGCTGCGCTACCTCGGGCCCAAGGGCGGCCCGGGCATGCCCGAGATGCTGGCGCCCACCGGCGCGCTGATCGGCGCGGGCCTCGGCGAGAGCGTGGGCCTGATCACCGACGGCCGCTTCTCCGGCGGCACCTGGGGCATGGTGGTCGGCCACGTCGCGCCGGAAGCGGCCGCGGGCGGCACGATCGCCTTCGTCCGGGAAGGCGACTCGATCACCATCGATGCGACCCAGCTGAAGCTGCAGCTGAACGTGCCGGAGAACGAGATCGAGAAGCGCCGCGCCGGCTGGACGGCGCCCGCGCCGCGCTACACCCGCGGCGTGCAGGCGAAGTTCGCGTTCAACGCCTCGAGCGCCAGCAAGGGCGCGGTGCTGGACTTGTACTGAGGGCGCGGTGCGCAGCGGAGCTGCGCGGCACCGCCCCGGGAACGCCTGCTGTAGCCGCCGTCCTACGAGGTCCTCTCGCAGCCCTGCCTAGCATGAGGTCTTTCTCAGGGAGACCCTCATGGAGACGCTTTCCGTCTGGCGCGGCACGGCCGCATCCACCGGCTACGCGATGCTCGCCGGGGACGTCACCGCCGACGTCCTGATCATCGGCGGCGGCATCACCGGGGTCACCCTCGCGAACCTGCTGGCCGAGCAGAAGACCGCGAACAAGCCCAGGGTGGTGCTGCTGGAAGCCGGCGAGATCGGCTGCGCCACCACCGGCAATTCCACGGGCAACCTGTACGAGACCGTGTCCGGCGGCCTGCGCGAGATCGCGTCCCGCTGGGGCGCGGACGTGGCGCGCCAGGTCGCCAACGAGCGCCGCGGGGCCGTCGCCTTCATCGAGGAGCGCTGCAGCCTGCTGCCGGACGTGGGCTTCCGCCGCTGCCCGCTGGTGCAGTGGGCGGACGCCGCGCATGCCGAGGACATCCGCAAGGAGTTCGATGCCCTCGCTGCCGCGGGTTGCGCCGTGCAGCGCGGCGGCGCCGTCCCCGCGCCGTTGCCCGCCGCCGAAGGCGAGGTGCTGGTGCTGCAGAGCCAGGCGCAGTTCCAGCCGCAGGCCTACCTGGTGGCGCTCGCCCGGCGCGCCGCCGAGGCGGGCGCGGCGATCCACGAGCACTCGCGCGTCATCGAGCTGGACCCCAAGGCCAGGCGCGCCGTCACCGCCACCGGCTCGGTCACCGCCAAGGAGATCGTGATGGCCACGCACACGCCGCTGGGCGTGCACCTGGTGCACACCGAGATGCCGGTGCACCGCGAATACGCGATCGCGCTGGAGTGGACCGCGGACGCCCCGCCCGGACCGGGAACGTTCTGGTGGAAGGGGGCCGAGCACCTGTCGGTCCGCACCCTGGAGGCGGGCGGGCGGCACTTCCTCGTCTGCGCCGGGCAGGAACACAAGGTGGGGATCCACAACGCGAAGGCGGGCCTGATGGCGCTGGAGGAACAGGCGCGCAAGCACTTCGGCGGCCGGCCGGTCACGCACCGATGGTCCGCGCAGAACTACCGGGGCGCCGACGCCCTGCCCTACATCGGCCGCGACCACTCCGGCTGCTTCATCGCCACCGGCTTCGCCACCGACGGCCTCACCTGGGGCACGGTGGCCGCGCGCCTCATCGCCGCCGAACTGCTGGGACACGAGGCATCGTTCGCGCAACTGGTGCGGCCGGGGCGGCTGTCGCCGGTCAAGGGCGCCAGGAACATCCTGGAAGAGAACGTGCTGGTGGTCAAGCAGCTGGTGAAGGACTACCTCACCCACCGGCAGGGCGAGAAGCTCTCGGAGCTCAAGGCGGGCGACAGCGCGATCGTGGAAGCGGAGGGCGAGACCTTCGCCGCCTGGCGCGCGCCGGACGGCGAGCTGTTCGCCGTCTCCAACGTGTGCACGCACGTGGGCTGCAAGGTGCACTGGAACAGCGTGGAGACCACCTGGGACTGCCCTTGCCACGGCAGCCGGTTCCGGCCCGACGGCACGGTGGTGGAGGGACCGGCGATCCGCCCCCTCAAGCGCAAGCACGCCCCGCCGCTGGGCGACGGTTCAGCGACGGCCTGACTTCTTGGGGCCCAGGCCGAGCTTTTCGCGGCTCTTGTCGATGCGCGCCTGCTTGCGGGCGTTCTCGCGTTCCACCGACTTGCGCTTGGTGTAGCCGGACCAGTCGGCCCAGGACCACCAGGCGACGGCCAGGGCGAAAGGCGACAGCACCACCCACCAGGACCACTGGGCCGGCGGGCCGATTTCCAGGTATTTCAGCGCCAGCAGGATGATCCCCAGGCCGAGCAGATACATTCGTCCCCCTTCTTTGCAAATCCTTCACGCCGGGCGGGGTCAACGCCCAACCGTACAATAGCGTTGAAGCACTGTAACTCAACGAGGATGCCCACTATGAAACGAGCCCTGTTTGCGCTGACGGCCCTGGCCGCCCTTTCCGCGCCGGCTCTGGCGGACCAGGCCCTGGCCACTGCGAAGAACTGCATGGCCTGCCATGCGAGCGACAAGAAGCTGGTCGGCCCCGCCTACAAGGAAGTCGCCACCAAGTACGCCGGGCAGAAGGACGCCGTGGACCGCCTGGCCGTCAAGATCATGAAGGGCGGCTCCGGCGTGTGGGGTCCCGTCCCGATGCCCGCCAACGCCCAGGTGAACGAAGCCGAAGCCAAGAAGCTGGCGGCCTGGGTGCTGTCCCAGAAGTAAGCCGGGACTCCTTCCCGCGACACGAAGGCCTGCGCAAGCAGGCCTTTTTTCTTGGGGCTGCGCTAGGCTCGACCCCATGGACATGCTGCTGGACCCCAACGTCTGGATCGCCTTCTTCATGCTGACCGCCCTGGAGATCGTGCTGGGCGTGGACAACATCATCTTCATCTCGATCCTGGTCGGGCGGCTGCCGCCGGACCAGCGCAACAAGGCCACCCGCCTCGGACTGGGCTTCGCGATGGTCACGCGGCTGGGGCTGCTGTTCTCCCTGAGCTGGGTGATGGACCTCACCAACGAACTGTTCGCGGTGTTCGGGCGGGGCTTCAGCGGCCGCGACCTGGTGCTGCTGGGGGGCGGGCTGTTCCTGCTGTGGAAGGCGTCGCACGAGATCTTCGTGGAGGTCGAGGCGCGCGAGGAGCACGGCACCGAGGCGCAGGTGCGCTTGCGCAGCGGCCAGTCGGTGTTCTGGGCCATCATCGGCCAGATCGCCATCATCGACATCGTCTTCTCGCTCGACTCGGTGATCACCGCCGTGGGCATGGTGGACGAACTGCCGGTGATGGTGGCCGCCGTGGTGGCGGCGGTGGCCGTGATGATGTTCGCGGCGCGGCCGGTGGGCAATTTCGTGCAGAACCACCCTTCGGTGAAGGTGCTCGCGCTGGCCTTCCTGGTGATGGTCGGCATGGCCCTGACCGCCGAGGCCTTCGCCGTGCACGTGCCCAAGGGCTACATCTACGCGTCGATGGCGTTCTCGCTGGCCGTGGAGATGCTGAACATCCGGGCGCAGAAGAAGCGCCGCGCGTTGCGCGCGAAGGTGCAAGGCGGCACGTGATCGGCGGCGGTGTCGCGGTTCGGGCTGCGCCGCTCACCACGACCTACAGGGCTACCCGAACTGTAGGTCGTGGTGAGCGCGAAGCCGAACCGCGACGGGCCCGCGCGGCTCAGTTCGTCTCGGACAACTGATCCAGGATGGCGGGGTTTTGCCGGCACATCACATCGCCTTCGGCGATATGAGTGCCGTCCACCCCCGCCTGCCGCGATGCGGCCCCGGCCTGCAGCCGGCCTGGATCAATTGGTTTCCGACAATTGATCCAGGATGGCGGGGTTTTCCAGCGTCGTGATGTCCTGCGTGATCTTCTCGCCCTTGGCGATGCTGCGCAGCAGGCGGCGCATGATCTTGCCCGAGCGGGTCTTGGGCAGGTTCTCGCCGAAGCGGATGTCCTTGGGCTTGGCGATGGGGCCGATTTCCTTGGCCACCCAGTTGCGCAGCTCGTTGGCGATCTTCTTGGCTTCCTCGCCGGTCGGGCGCGGGCGCTTGAGCACCACGAAGGCGCACACGGCTTCACCCGTCAGGTCGTCCGGACGGCCCACCACCGCGGCTTCCGCCACCAGGTCGGTCTTGGACACCAGCGCCGACTCGATCTCCATCGTGCCCAGGCGGTGGCCCGACACGTTCAGCACGTCGTCGATGCGGCCCGTGATGCGGAAGTAAGCCGTCTTGGCATCGCGCACCGCGCCGTCGCCGGCCAAGTACAGCTTGCCGCCCATTTCCTCGGGGAAATAGCTCTTCTTGAAACGCTCGGGATCGTTCCAGATGGTGCGGATCATCGAGGGCCACGGACGCTTGATCACCAGCATGCCGCCCGAGCCGTTGGGGATGTCCTTGCCGGTCTCGTCGACGATGGCGGCCATGATGCCGGGCAGCGGCAGCGTGCAGGAGCCCGGCACGGTGGGCGTGGCGCCCGGCAGCGGGGTGATCACGTGGCCGCCGGTCTCGGTCTGCCAGAAGGTGTCCACGATGGGGCAGCGCTCGCCGCCCACATTGCGGTGGTACCACATCCAGGCCTCGGGGTTGATCGGCTCGCCCACGGTGCCCAGGATGCGCAGCGAGGACAGGTCCCAGTTCTTCGGGTGCACCTTCTCGTCGGTCTCCGCCGCCTTGATCAGCGAGCGGATGGCGGTGGGCGCCGTGTAGAACACGGTGACCTTGTGCTTCTCGATCATCTGCCAGAAGCGGCCGGCGTGCGGGAAGGTGGGAATGCCTTCGAAGATCACCTGGGTGGCACCGGCGGCCAGCGGGCCGTAGGCGACGTAGGTGTGGCCGGTGATCCAGCCGATGTCGGCGGTGCACCAGAACACGTCCTTCGGGGTGATGTCGAAGGTCCAGTCCATCGTGAGCTTGGCCCACAGCAGGTAGCCGCCGGTGGAGTGCTGCACGCCCTTGGGCTTGCCGGTCGAGCCGGAGGTGTAGAGGATGAACAGCGGGTGCTCGGCGCCCACCGGCTCCGGCTTGCATTCGGTCGACTGGCCCTTGAGCACTTCGTCGAAGGTCTTGTCGCGGCCCCCGACCATCTTGCAGGCCGTCGGGGTGCGCATGTACACCAGCACCGTCTTGAGGGTGTCGCAGCCGCCCATGTCCAGCGCCTCGTCGACGATGGACTTCAGGCCCAGTTCCTTGCCGCCGCGCATCTGGAAGTTGGCGGTGATCACGGCCACGGCGCCGGCGTCGATGATGCGCTCGTGCAGCGACTTGGCCGAGAAGCCGCCGAACACCACGCTGTGGGTGGCGCCGATGCGCGCGCAGGCCTGCATGGCCACCACGCCTTCCACGCCCATGGGCATGTAGACGATGACCCGGTCGCCCTTGCGGATGCCCTGCGCCTTGAGCGCGTTGGCGAACTGGCTCACGCGCGCCAGCAGTTCCTTGTAGCTGACGCGGGTGACCTGGCCGTCGTCCGACTCGAAGACGATGGCGGTCTTGTTCTCCACCGGCGTGCCGACGTGCTTGTCCAGGCAGTTGGCGCTGGCGTTGAGCTCGCCGTCCTCGAACCACTTGTAGAACGGGGCCTCGGACTCGTTCAGCGTCTTCGTGAAGGGCTTGGTCCACTGCACGTTCGCGCGCGCCAGGCGGGCCCAGAAGCCTTCGAAGTCCGTCTCGGCTTCCTTGCACAGCGCTTCGTAGGCCGCCATCCCGGAGATGCGCGCGGCCTTGACCGTGGCATCGGTGGGGGGGAAGACGCGGTTCTCGACCAGGACCGACTCGATGGCGCTCATTTGCATGTCTCCGTAAGGGTGAAATTCGGCGGTAATGTCAGATTCCGCACTTACAAGCCACTGACTGGCGTCGGACTTACAAATCTACCCCGACCGGGGCGGAAACTACAATCGCGCGGACCCGTAGAAACCCACCTTCATGCGCAAAGAACCCATCATCGGCTCCGCCTCCCCCCTGCGTCCCCTGCCCAACCTGATCTTCGCCAGCCGCTGGCTGCAGCTGCCGCTGTACCTGGGCCTGATCGCGGCGCAGGCGGTGTATGTCGTGCACTTCCTGCTGGAACTGCTGCACCTGGTGGAGGCGGCGGCGGGCAGCCAGGCGGCCCTGCAGCAGCTGATCTCCAGCATCGGCTACAAGACCAGCGTCCAGATCACGTCCCTGAACGAGACGATCATCATGCTGGTGGTGCTGGCGCTGATCGACGTGGTGATGATCTCCAACCTGCTGATCATGGTGATCGTGGGCGGCTACGAAACCTTCGTGAGCCGCATGAACCTGCAAGGCCACCCCGACCAGCCCGAGTGGCTGAGCCACGTGAACGCCTCGGTGCTGAAGGTGAAGCTGGCCACCGCCATCATCGGCATCTCCTCGATCCACCTGCTCAAGACCTTCATCAACGCCGAGAACTACTCGGACAAGGTGCTGATCGCGCAGACGGTCATCCACATCACCTTCCTGCTGTCGGCGATCGCGATCGCCTACACGGACAAGCTGATGTCGGCGCCGGCGCACAGGAATACCGAGGTGCTCTGATCCGTCATCCCCGCGCAGGTGGCGACCCAAGGCTTGCGCCTTGAAGCCGCCGCGCAGCGGCAACCCTTCCACGCCCTGGATCCCGCCGCCGCGGGAATGACGGTCAGGGCCCGGTCATCTTCTCCGGCCGCACCCACTGGTCGAACTGTTCGGCGGTGAGGTAGCCCGAGGCGATCGCCGCCTCGCGCAGGCTGGTGCCTTCCTTGTGCGCCTTCTTGGCGATGGCCGCCGCCTTGTCGTAGCCGATGTGCGGGTTCAGCGCGGTCACCAGCATCAGCGAGCGGTCCACCAGTTCGGCGATGCGCTCGCGGTTCGGCTCGATGCCCACCGCGCAGTGGTCGTTGAAGCTGCGCATGCCGTCGGCCAGCAGCCGCGCGCTTTGCAGGAAGTTGTGCGCGATCATGGGCCGGAACACGTTCAGCTCGAAGTTGCCCGAGGCGCCGCCGAAGTTGATGGCCACGTCGTTGCCGAACACCTGGCAGCACAGCATGGTCACGGCCTCGCTCTGGGTCGGATTCACCTTGCCCGGCATGATCGAGGAGCCCGGCTCGTTCTCCGGGATCGTGAGTTCGCCGATGCCGCTGCGCGGGCCGCTGGCCAGCCAGCGGATGTCGTTGGCGATCTTCATCAGGCTGGCCGCCAGCGTCTTGAGCGCGCCGTGCGCGTGCACCAGCGCATCGGCCGCGGCCATCACCTCGAACTTGTTGTGGGCGGTGACCAGCGGCAGCCCGGTCAGCCGCGCCAGTTCGGCCGCCACCTGCTCCGCGTAGCCCCTGGGTGCGTTGAGCCCGGTGCCTACCGCGGTGCCGCCCAGCGCCAGCTCGCACAGGTGCGGCAGGGCCGCGTGCAGGTGCCGGTCGGCCTGTTCCAGCTGCGCGACGTAGCCGGAGAACTCCTGCCCCAGCGTGAGCGGCGTCGCGTCCTGCAGGTGGGTGCGCCCGATCTTGACGATGTCGCGGAAGGCCTCGGACTTCGCCGCCAGCGTGTCCTTCAGCTGCGCCAGCGACGGCAGCACCCGGTTGCGGATCGCATCGACCGCGGCGATGTGCATCGCGGTGGGATACACGTCGTTGGACGACTGGCTCTTGTTCACGTCGTCGTTGGGATGGATCTTGCGGCCCTCGCCGCGGCTGCCTCCCAGCAGTTCGCTCGCGCGGTTGGCCAGCACCTCGTTGACGTTCATGTTGGTCTGGGTGCCGGAGCCGGTCTGCCACACCACCAGCGGGAATTCCTCGTCGTGCTGTCCGGCCAGCACTTCGTCGGCGGCGGCGACGATGGCCGCCGCCTTCTGCTGGTCCAGCAGCCCGAGCAGGTGGTTCACGACCGCCGAGGAGCGCTTGACCTGCGCCAGCGCGCGGATGATCTCGCGCGGCTGCCGCTCGCCCGAGATGTCGAAGTTCTGCAGCGAGCGCTGCGTCTGCGCGCCCCACAGGCGCTCGCCCGGGACCTGGATCGGGCCGAAGGTGTCGTGTTCGATGCGGGTGGACATGCGCAGACCCTAGCAGCTTTGCCGGCCGCCGTGCGCCGTGCGCCCCGCGGGAATCTACTGACGGGCATCAACAGGCCGGTGCGGGTCGCCCTCTTTTCGAATCGATGGGATGGGCGCCGCCGGACGCGTGTGATCCAATCCGGTCGGGAACAAGGACGGCAGTGGTGACACCCCTTACGGATACGCACGCCCAGGCGACGCCCGGGCGCTGCCTGCGGCATGCTTCGGCGTTCGCGCTCGTGCTGCTGGGGGCCGGCTGCGCCGAGGTGGCGCGCGACACGCGCACCGAGCCCTCGCCCGCGGGCGCCATGGCCATGCGCCAGCAGCGCGAGGCGGAGATGAACCGGCAGTGGCAGAACCGGCCGCTCACCCAGCTGGTCGCCGTCCTCGGCAAGCCCAGGCTCACCATGGGAATCCCCGGCGGCGGCAACCCTCCCGGCTTCGTGGTGGTGTACGGCGAGGACGGCGCCAGCGGCTGCATCGACGCGTTCGCCATGAACGTGGGCCGGGAGCCGACGGTCAGGCTCTACTACTGCCGCTGATCCGGACCCAGGCCGAGCTTCCCCGCCGCCGGACTGCAGAGCGTCACGTCCGCCTGCCCTGCGCTATTTCAGCCGGAAGAGCCGCACCCCATTCTGCGAAGCGACCTTCTCGGCGGTCGCGGGGCTCAGGCGGGCGAGCAGGCCGAAGCGGATGGAGTCGACCACCCGGTCGTACTCGCCCCAGCTGTGGACATCGTCCACGCCGACCATGAACCGGTCGGGGAATTCCTCGATCAGGGCACGCCATGCCGGGTCGAGCGAGGTCCGGGTGAAGATGATCCGCTCCGGAAAGCGCCCGTTCTCCTGGGGAGCGCTGCGAAAGGACAGGTCGCAGAAGACATTGGCGTATTTCTGGAGGAAGGGGCGGACCTGCTCGGCGACGGTGTCCTTGCCGCAATGCGCCAGCACCAGGATGCCCTCCGGCTTGGCCTGCAGCAGCCCGTGGAGCTGCTGCACCGAGTCGGCATCGAACTGCATGTGCACCGAAAGCGGCGCCTGGTAGCGGGCGGACAGGTCCATCAGCTTCTTCATCAGCGCGGAGTCGGCGGGCACCTTCCGGTTCAGCACCGCCAGGGGTGCCGAGGTCCGGGAGTTGACGTGCACCTCCGCGATGCTGGTGGCCGTGCCCTCCTTGAGATGGCCCTCCAGCGTCTCGAGCACGCTCTTCTGCCGGGGCGTGTCGGTGCCGGTGAAGAACGGGTCGTGCTCGTCGCGGTAGCCGAAGGCGATCTCGCTCAGGCCGGTCGCACGGATATAGCGGTCCTTCAACAAGGCCTGGAACTCCTCGTCCCGTTGCGGTCCGGTCAGGCGCGGCGGGGCGCTCGCGGCTCCCGCGCCGCCGGCCCAGCGAATGTTGCGGGCGTCCATGCGGGCCACGAGGTCCGGCGGGGACATGAACGCCATCGCATGGAAATGGATGTCGGCGATGGGCAGGCTCGCGGCCCTCTCGGGACCGAGTTCCCCGTCCGCGGCGATCGCGGCCGAAACCGCGCACAGGGCGGCAGCCGCCAACAGTCCCCTCAAGCTTCCACGCATGTCGCTCCTCGTTGGTTGTGTCTGGATGTGACGAGAGCATTCTGCCAATGGACTTGTCGCCCTGCGAGCCAGCGAGGGCCGGCTCTGTCGCGCTGGACCAACGGCCCGGCCGCCGGCGCGCGCCGCCCGCGCCCGCGGGAGCCGCTATCGCGAACACCTTGACAGGCGTCAACGCGACCGTGCACTACCATGTGGCAGCGCGCCCGCACCGGATTCCCCAGAAACCCGGGCCGGCGGCAAGGAGAGACACATGTCCAGGTCGTTGTTGGGGCCCGCGTTCGCGGTGCTCAAGCGGGTGAGCTTCCTCGCGGGCTTCCTGCTCGCCGCCATCCTTTTCCTGCTGCCGACGGGAGCGGCCGTGCTGTTCCTCGGCGGCCCGTTCGCCGGCGTGCTTGCCGCGGACGCCGCGTACGCGCTGGTCGCGGCACTGGCCTTGCTGGCGCTCTATTTCCTGGCGGCGCTCAACGCGTTCATGACCATGGGCGTGGCCCGCGTGATCCGCGTGGCCGACCGCATCGCCGCCGGCGAGCTGGTCAATTCGCGCGCCCGCTTCGGCGAGGACGCCTCCGGCAGCGACTCCTCGCGCCTGTGGCACGCCATCCTCAGGATGAACCAGAGCCTGGCGCAAATCGTGTACCAGGTGCGCTCCAGCGCCGACGCCATCGTGCTGGCCGCGCGCGACATCGGCGACGGCAACGACAACCTGTCGCAGCGCACCCAGGAACAGGCCGCCTCGCTGGAGGAAACCGCCTCGGGCATGGAACACCTGGCCGCCACGGCGCGCCAGAACGCCGGCCACTGCGAGCGCGCGACCCGGCTGGCCGCCGACACCACCGAGGTGGCCGCCAGGGCGGCGGCCCAGATGCAGCAGCTGGCCGCCACCATGGACGCCATCGACGGCAGCGCCCGCCGGGTCGGCGAGATCCTGGGCGTGGTCGAAGGCATCGCCTTCCAGACCAACATCCTGGCGCTGAACGCCGCGGTGGAAGCGGCGCGCGCCGGCGAACAGGGCCGCGGCTTCGCCGTGGTGGCGACCGAAGTGCGCGCGCTCGCCCAGCGCAGCGCCGAGGCCGCCAAGGAAATCAAGCAGCTGATCGCGCAGTCCCAGGGGAACGCCGCGCAGGGGCAGGTGCTGGTGGAGGCGGCGGCCGGCACCATGACCGAAGTGCTGGCCAGCGTGCGCGAGGTGGACCACGTGATCGGCGAGATCGCGCGCGCCTCCGGCGAGCAGAGCAACGGCGTTGAGGAGATCAACCGCGCCGTCCTGCAGATCGACGCCGTCACGCAGCAGAACGCCGCGCTGGTGGAACAGGCGGCGGCGGCCGCGGGGTCCTTCGAGGAGGAGGCGGCGCGGCTGGTGCAGGTGGTCGGCCGCTTCAAGGTGGACCGCGGCGAGGACCGCTCGCGGGTGGTGGCCTTCGTCAAGGCCGGCGTGAAGCACGTGCGCAAGACCGGCGCGGCCCGGGCCTGCGCCGACTTCATGGACCCGCGCGCCGGCTTCATCGACGGCGAGTACTACCTGTTCGCGCTCGGGATGGACTGCCGGCGCCTGGCGTACGCCCCGAAGCCGGAGACCGTGGGCCAGGACGACACCAACCTGCGCGACGCCGACGGCAAGGCCTTCTCGCACGACGTCGTGCAGCTGGCCAGGACCACGGGCTTCGGCTGGTACGAGTACCGCATGCTGAACCCGAAGACGGGCCGCGTCGAGCCGAAGTCCATGTACTTCGAGCGCGTGGGCGAGATCGTGATCGGCTGCGGGATCTACCGCCGCGACGATGCGGGGGCCGGCGCATCGGCGCGAAGCGCGGCGCAAGCGCCCGCCGCGTGGCCGGAAATGCGGGCCGTGGAGTCGTGACGGCCCGTCGGGCCCCCGGCCCGTTGCGCTAGCTCTGGCGAAGCGTCACCGTGGGGATCTCCTCCACGTGCGCGATCACCTGCCGCTGGGGCAGGTAGTGCAGCAGCAGGTCCGTCTCCTTCTTCACCACGCGGTAGCACTCGCAACTGAAGGATTCGAGGCGCGCCCGGTCGAGCACCTCGATCATTCCGCGCTGGTAGGAGATCACCCCCAGCTGCTCCAGCTTCGACGCCGCGACGGTCACGCCCGAACGGCGCACGCCCAGCATGTTGGCGATGAACTCCTGGGTCATGCTCAGCCGGTTGTGCGACAGGCGGTCCATGGACAGGAGCAGCCATCGGCACAGCTGCTGGTGGATCGTGTGGTGCCGGTTGCACACGGCGGTCTGCGCGACCTGGGTGATCAGCGCCTGCGTGTAGCGCAGCATCAGCAGCAGCAGTTCGCCGTGCCGGTTGAACTCCTCCTTCACCCGGGGCCTGGGCAGGCGGTAGGCGTGACCCGCGCTTTGCACGATCGACCGGCTGGGCGTGCTCTCGCCGCCCATGTACAAGGTGATGCCGAGCAGGCCCTCGTTGCCCACGACCGAGATCGCCGTCGAGGCGCCGTTCTCCATCAGGTACTGCATCGAGATGATGGAGTCCGTGGGGAAATAGACGTGGCGCATGGGGCGCCCCGCTTCGTACATCAAGGCGCGCAAGGGCAGCTCGGCCAGCTCCAGGTACGGGAAGAGACGCTCCTGGACCTCGGGGGACAGGGCGGCGAGCAGGTGGTTCTGCCGGGGGTGGGGAGGCGGCCCGGTGTTCGGGGTCCGCTTCCTGCGGGCAGGTTGTTGCGCCATGCCCGCAGTTTAGACGCAAGCCCCGCGGCGACCCGCGCGCGCGAACCCCATCGCTGCTTCCTGCCAATGCGTCAGCCGGGAGCGCGAACTCACAACGCCGCGGTTCGGCCCGGCACCGTACCGACCCGTGCCGCTCGCCTGCCGAAAAAACTGGCGGACACCGGGAAGACACCATGCATGCGCGGATCGACCGCGAGCTCGGCGAAATGCGCCTGCTTGCGCACGCCTGCCGCAATTGTCCGTCGTGTGGGTGGACTGCTGATCTCGCACGCCGAGCTCATGCACAGCCTGTGGGCGGCCCCCCCGACGGGCCCAGGTCGTCCCACGCCGGGCGCTGCAAGAAGGCGCCCGAGAGCAGCATTCGGGAATCATCCCACTGCCGACAACGCCGTCGGGCGCCTCGGCACCGCATGGCCGGGCTGGACGGCCTACGAATGGCCCCGTGAAGGACCTCCGATATTTCGACCCGCACCGGCACGCGACCTGGCTGGAGCTGTTCTTCGACCTGATCTTCGTCGTCGCCCTGCGCGACGTCGGCGAGATCCTGAGCGAAGCGCACGACGGCCACATCGCGCCGGAGCAATACCTGCAATTCGTGCTGCTGTTCCTGCCGGTGTGGTGGATCTGGGCGGGCCACACGATCTACGCCAATCGCTTCGACACCGACAGCCGCCAGCACCGGCTGTCCACGCTGCTGATGATGTTCCTGCTGGTCGTGATCTCGGCGCAGGTCTCGGACGCCGCCCAGGACGCCGGCACGTACCAGCTGGCCGTGGCCTGCTACTGCGGCGCGCGGCTGATCGTCGCCGGGATGTACTTCGCCTCCAAGCGCAAGCACCACGACCGGGGCGGCATCGCGACGACGGTGGGCACGGTGTTCGCCGTCGGCGCCGCGGTGAGCCTGTCCTCGGTCCTGCTGCCGCCGCCATGGAGCTACCTGGTCTTCTACGCCGGGGTCCTGTTCGACATGGTGGCCCTGGTGGTGCTGAACCGGCGCCTGCATGTCGTGCCCGCGCACACGGCGCACCTGGTCGAGCGGGTCGGCCTGCTGACCATCATCATGCTGGGCGAATCGGTGATCAGCATCTCCGCGGCGCTCGCGGACATCGCCTGGAACCGCTCCAACGTCATCGCCGCCGTCAGCGGATTCGTCATGGTGTCGGCGATCTGGTGGATCTACTACGACAGCTTCCACCTGCTGGAGAAGCGCAAGTTGACCACCGGGCACTCGATCCTCTACTCGCACTTCTTCCTGCTCATCGGGCTGGCGATCCTGGCCTCGCTGATCCGGCATGCGATCCTGGGCGGCCTCGACCCCGCCGATTTCCGCGTGCTCGCCGCCGCCGGCACAGTGCTGTTCTTCCTGGGCAAGCAGTACGGCTATTACATGGAGGTGCCGGAGCTGCGGCCTTACCTGCTGTCCAACACCGCGGCCGTGTTCGCCCTGACGGCGCTCGTGCTGACGTTGCCGCTCGGGCTCGAGGCCATGCTGGTGGGCATCACGGCGACGATGATCTGCTATGTGCTGCTCAACCTGCGCTACCTCCACCTGGTGCGCCCCGCGCAGGTGCCGGCCTGAGCCACCGTGCGCGCAGCAAGCAGACCCGGCTTGGCACGCGGCCCCTTCCGATTCTGTCGCTGCCTGCCCTCAGGCCAGCATCATCATCACCGCGGCCATGAGGGCCGCCATCACCGCAACCATCACGGCGACGTGCGCGGGACTGGAGAACATGTGCCGCAACAGCGCGAACCGCTGGCCCTCGGCGACCAGGGCCATGCCGCAATGCGGGCAACTGCCCGGGCCGGGCTGGCGGACCTGGCGATGCATGGGGCAGGTGTAGGTGAGCACGGTGGTGGTCATGGTGCCTCCCGGGAAACGTGCCTTTCTTTGTAGGCGACGCCCGCCGCGGCCGCTTGACATGGGTCAACGCGGCACCTGTGCGCGCCAGGGCCCTGTGCAGGAAGGAACTCAGCAGCGTCTGGGATAATGAAGGCAAGCCCCTTCATGACCAGCGTGCTGTCCACGCCCCCTTTCTGTCGAAGGATGCGGACTTTGCGCGCATCCAAATCGACTTGCGCCCAGGTCAGGCGCGCGATCTCTCGGTACCGCGCGCCCGTATGAAGTCCAAGCGGCTTGCGCCAGCGTGTATCCGGGTGTGCTGAAAGCGTGTAGCAAGGCGCGGGGGTCGCAACCCCATGCCGGGGCTGTAGAAGCCGCCGATCACGGGCGGGGCCGCAGCGCCAGGCGCGGCGCGGCTCAGGGCCCGTGGAACGCGACGTCGCAGACGTCCTGCGGGGCGGTCGCGCGGACCTGCCGGAAACCGAGGGCGTGCATCCGCGCGGTGAAGACCAGGGCTTCGTAGGTGCAATACAGCCGGACCACGCGATAGACCTTGCCGTCCTGGTCGAGAATCCCCGCCTGGAACGCCTCCGGGGAAGCGCGGTCGCCCGTCCCAAGCCCCTCTATCAACGCAAGCAGCCGCGCATCGTCGTTGCGCCCTGCCCCTTGTCCTACCAACCAAGTGCGCAGCGAGGGCGTCCCGCATGGCGGGCGGTGCGTATGCCCTCTGCCCGGTGCCGGGTGGTGATCGAACCAGATGGCGTGTCGCTCGGCACCCGTTCGTTCGGTGTCAGTTGCATGGGCTTGCATGTCCGTAGTCGTCCTCCTGATTCCCGCGCCTCACCGGCCCACAGCCTGAACGCGCCGCCGCGCCCCGGCAAGGGCAGCCAGGCGCACGCACAGCCATGTATGCTAGGCGGAAGGGAAGACGGGAGACTGAGCAAACCTGAGCACTCGACCCGTCTGGACGAGTACAAGGACTTCGACGGGGCTGTACATGAATTTGAACAATCACGGGGAATCGGGCGCCAAGGCTCCCCTGGCCGACCCGCCCCCGATGGATACCGGCGGCAGCGGGACGGCTGCCCGGGCATCGCTGAGGCGGCCCGACATCGCGGATCTGCTGCTCGACGTGATCTGCATCGTCGACCCGCAAGGGTGTTTCGTCTCGATCGAAGGAGCATGCGAGAGCATGTTCGGCTATCGGCCCGAGGAAATGATCGGCAGGCCGATGATCAAGTTCGTCTACGAAGGGGATCGCCCGCGGACCTTGCAGGCCGTCGAACGGATCATGGCGGGCTATCTCCAGCGCCATTTCGAGAACCGGTATGTGCGCAAGGACGGCCGACTGGTGCACATCATGTGGTCGGCCCGCTGGTCGCCAGAGCACGGGGTGCGGGTCGCCGTGGCACGGGACGTCACGCACCGGCGCCTGTCCGAGGCCATGGCGGAGAGCCTCGCGTCTGCCGGTGTCGCCGGGCGCTGGACCCTGCACGGCTCGCCACCACGGCTGGTTCCCCCCGGGTTGTCCGCCATTGCGCTCTCAACACAGGACCACACGGTGCTGCGGGCGCTCGCAAACGCCGGGACCTGCGTGCGCCGGCGCGACATCGTCCAGGCTCTGGGCCAGGACTACCTGCAGTATGACCAGCGGCGCCTCGACACCCAGATGCGCAGGCTACGCCGCAAGGTGCAGCAGCAGTCCGGCGTGAGCCTGCCGGTGGCCACCATGCGCGGCATCGGCTACCGCTTCTACGAACCCATCGACGTGTTCCCGTAGAACAGGGCGCCGGCCACGGCCGGGGAGGCATCAATGCTCTTAAGGTGCTGCGCGCGAACGTATGGCCTTGCACGACTTCACGCCAGTGCCAGATTCCGTTGCGTTCCGTCAGTGACCTGCCCCCTTCCTGCCGTACTAGGCTGCCGGCTAGCGCCTTTGTGCTGATTTTGTACAGGTGCGCAGCGTTGCAGCGCGTAACCCCAAGCGTTTCCGGTGCCCACCGCGGCGTTTCAGAAGGTGCTCGACAGCGTCTGGGATAATCGGGTAACGCTGTTCATTACCGCCCGAGCACCATGCCGACCACCATCAAAGCAGCCGACCTGATCGAATCCGTCGCAGCCGCGCTGCAGTACATCTCGTACTACCACCCCGCCGACTACATCGCCCACCTGGCCCGCGCCTACGAGCGCGAGCAGAGCCCCGCTGCCAAGGACGCGATCGCGCAGATCCTGACCAACAGCAAGATGAGCGCGATGGGCCACCGGCCGATCTGCCAGGACACCGGCATCGTCAACGTGTTCCTCAAGATCGGCATGGACTGCCGCCTGGACGGCTTCACCGGCAGCCTGGAGGACGCGGTCAACGAAGGCGTGCGCCGCGGCTACCTGCACCCGGACAACACGCTGCGCGCCTCGGTGGT
>JALHLO010000057.1 GCA_022844525.1 Ramlibacter sp. | reverse complement strand
CCCCGGCGCTCGCCGCCTAGGACGCCCCCGCGTCGGAGCGCGCCGCGCGGCTGGCGCGCTCGCGGACCGCCGCCGAGGTCGGCAGGCGGAACGTGAACTCCGAGCCCTTGCCGATGCCCGGGCTCTTCGCCTGCACCGTGCCGCCGTGCAATTCGACGATCTGCCGCACCAGCGCCAGGCCCACGCCGATTCCCCCACCGCTGATCTCGCGCGCTTCCGGCGCCTGTGCGAACAGGTCGAAGATCCTGGGCAGCACCGGCGGGAAGATGCCGATCCCGGTGTCCTGCACGCGGCAAACGATCTCCTGCCCCTCCTCGCTCGCCAGCACCCAGATGGAGCCGCCGGTGTGCGTGTACTTCACGGCGTTGCCCAGCAGGTTGAGCACCACCTGCAGGATGCGCGCGGCATCGACTTCCACCACCAGCGGCGTGGGCGGGAAGGTCGACTCGATGGAGATCTGCTTGGCGCTGGCCGCCGCCTGCATGCTGTCCACGCCGGACTGCAGCAGCTCGCGCAGGTCGTGCGCCCGCAGCTCGAGCTGCACCTTGCCCAGCTCCAGCCGGCTCACGTCCATCAGGTCGTCCGCGATCTTCTTGAGCACGGCGAGCTGGTTGGCGAACTGGCCCAGCGCCTTCTGCGCGCGCTCGTCCGGGTTCAGCCGCGCGAGGATCAACTGCAGGTTGCTGAGCACGGCCAGCGGATTGCGGATCTCGTGCCCGAGCGTGCGCAGGAAGGTGTGCACCTTGTGGCGCGCATCGTCGAGTTCGTGCACGCGGTTCTCGCTGCGGTCGAGCTGCTCGCGCTGGTCGGTGCGATCGCGCAGCACCTTCACGAAGCCCATCACCTCGCCGCCGGGGGCCCGCACCGGGCTGGTCGTGCCGGAGACCCAGATGCGGGTGCCGTCCTTGCGCAGGTGCCAGCGCGAGTCCTCCGAGTACTTGTCCTTCGCCGCCGCGGCGAGTTCGTAGCCGGGGTAGCCCTTGGCGCGGTCCTCCGGGGTGAAGAACAGGCTGAAATGCCGCCCGATCACCTCGTCCGGCGAATAACCGAGCACTTCCTCCGCGGCGCCGCGCCAGTCGATGATGGTGCCTTGCGCATCGAGGACCACCACGGCGTGGTCCCTGGCCTGGTGCGACCAGAGGGTGATCAGGGCATCGGTCGTCGGCGGCTGCGGCTCCATCGTGCGGGGGTGCATGTTCCCGATGCTAAGAGAGGATCGCGCGGCGATGTGGCTCAGCCGGGCGCCGCGAGCCCCTCGCGGCCGCGCTTCAGGCCAGGTTGGCGCGGAAGAAGTCGATCGTGCGGGCCCAGGCCTGCTGCGCCGCCGCCGCGTCGTAGCGCGGCGTGGTGTCATTGTTGAAGCCGTGCTGCGTGCCGGGGTACTGGACCATCGTGTACTGCACCCCCGCGGCGCGCAGCGCGGTTTCGTAGGCGGGCCATGCGGCATTGATGCGCTCGTCCACGCCGGCCAGGTGCACCAGCAGCGGTGCCTTCACCCGGGCGGCCTCTTCCGGTGCCGGCGAGTTGCCGTAGAAGGGCACGGCGGCGTTCAGGTCGGGCAGTTGCGTCGCCAGCCAGTGCACGATGCCGCCGCCATAGCAGAAGCCCACCGCGCCCATCCTGCCGTTGCCGTCGCTGCGCGCGCGCAGCCAGGCGACCGAGGCCAGGAAGTCCTGCCGCGTCTTCGCCTGGTCGAGCGTGGCGAAGGCGGCGCGCGCCTTGTCCTCGTCGCCCGGGTAGCCGCCCAGCGGCGTCAGCGCGTCCGGCGCGAAGGCCATGAAGCCGTCGAGCGCGAGCCGGCGGGTGATGTCCTCGATGTGCGGGTTCAGGCCGCGGTTCTCGTGGATGACGAGCACGGCCGGCAGGCGCGTGCCGGCGGCGGACGCCGGGCGCACCAGGTAGCCGCGGATGGTGCCGTGGCCATTGGGCGAAGGCACGCTCACGCGCTCGGCCTTCAGTCGCGGGTCTTCGGGGCGCACCTGCTGTCCGCGCGCGAAGTCGGGGCTGAGCGCCGTGAGCAGGCCCGCGGCCGTGACGCCCGCCTTGGCGAAGCGCTGCGCCTGTTCCAGGAAGCCGCGGCGGTCGACGTCGCCGTGCACGTACGCATCGAAGAGGATCAGCAGGTCCTGGTCGAAGTCCTGGGGGGTGAGGCGAGGCGGCATGGTCCCTCCACGGGCAAAAGCGCGAGGCTAGCGGGGAGCGTGAGAGGGCCGGCGGTCGCGCAGCGCGATTCCATGTCAGGGTTGCGGTCTTGCCGCCGCCCCGCTGATTAGACTCACCGCTTCCCGTGCCGCAGGAGTCCTTGCATGCTCACGAAACAGTTCACCACCGGCCGCATCCGCAAGGCGGAATACGACCCCGCTTCGCGCCAGCTCGACCTGCACTGGGACAACAAGACCATCGTCGCCTACAAGCACGTTCCGGAGGAGGTGTTCCGGCGCCTGTGCAGCGCGCCGAACCCGACGACCTACTGGGAGGACCGCATCGCGGAGGAGTATCCCAAGGGCCGGCCCATGAATCCCGGCACGACTTCGGGCGGCAAGTCGCTCGGCGACCTGTTCGGCGCCGCGGACGAATAGCCCGCCCGCTCAGCCGTCCTGCCCGAAGGTGGTGGAACGGGCAAACGCCACCGTGCCGCGCAGCTTGTTGGAGCGCTCGAACAGCAGGTCCAGGTCGATCTGCGTCGCCTGGTGTTCTTCCGGCTCCGCGGGCGCGGCCGCGGTGGTGGCCTGGGTCGACACCGCCTGGCTGCTCAGGGGAGCGCTGCTCGATTGCAGCGAGGACGGGCCGGTGTGGGCCGACACCGTGGCCGGCGCGCTCGACTTGCGCGCGATCCGTTCCACCGCGCGCGCCAGGCATTCGCGCCCCGCTTCCCTGGTCATCGGGTCGGCCAGGTTGCTGATTTCCTGCAGCGCGTCGCGCAGCAGCATGGGCTCGGGCTTGGGCAGGCGCTTCTTCTGCAGGCGCCCGCGCGCGATCGCGTACACCTCGCGCGCCGCGACGAAGCGCGTCTCCAGCTCCGCCTTCGACGCGCGCGACAGGATCAGCGCGAGCCCGCCGGTGAGGATCAGCCAGGTCTGGTGCGCCTGCGGGTCGTCCGCCCGCAGCATGGGCAGGTCGCCGAACGGCGAGCGCAGCCAGCCGCCGTTGGCGCGTACCCAGCTGATGATGGTTCCCATCGCGGCGCGTGCTCCGATGTTGACGGGGTGGTGGCCCCATCTCAATGTACGGCCGCGTCGCCGGGACCTCCCCGGCCCATTTCGCTCTGTTACAGCCCAGCCATGGAAAAGTGCGCGGGCCGGTCCGCCCGTCCGGCGTCCACTACCTTTCGGGGACGGTCACGGCGTCACCCGCGGGCAACATGGTTTTCACCGCTGCCATGCGCGGCGCGCGCGTCAGCAGCAGACCGCCGATGCCGCGGCCCACAGCACGACGCAGGCCAGCAGCACGGAGGCAACCAGCTGCGCGAGCAGTTTCAGGGTGGTGGAGCCCGTCTTCATTCCGCCAGTGTGGCGGACGCAGGATGAACGAAGCCTGAACGGGCCCGCGGGCAAGACGCGGCGTCAGCCGGCGGGAGCGGGGCAGCCGTTGCGGCAGCAGTACTGGCGCGCGCCGGCCAGCAGGAAGGAGCGCAGTCCGGAACGCGGCACGTGCCGGCCGCAGCGGATGCAGCTCATGGTCGCGCCGAAGGAGCCAGGGAAGTCGGTGCCGCTGGACTTGGAAACGTAGCGCAGGCCGTCGGCCCGCAGCTCGGTCTTGACGTCGTCTTTCAACTGCAGTTCTCCTCGCCGGCGGTCGTCCGGCCGGGCAGCGGTCACTTGGGCTCGGGCGCGGCGGGCATGCCGGCGGCGGGCGCGGGCATGCCGGCAGGAGAGGGGGCCGGTTCCTGTTCCTGGCCCGGTTCCTTCCTGCCGAGTTGCTTCTCTTCCTTCTTGCGCTTCTTCTCCAGCTCGCGCTGGCGCTTGGCGAATGCGTAATTGGGTTTGGCCATCGATGTCTTCTCCTTCTCGACTCATGTTGGGCCTCCGGGCGAGGCACAAGGCTGGCGCGCTGCCGACGCCAGGAAGATCAGCGATGGGGGATTCGACTGCGACTCGCCGGGGGGCGGGAAGGGGAAGAGGCCTCTGGTGACAGTCTTGCGGACGTCGGCCCGGACCATGGTACCCCATTTGCCCAGCCGCATGCATGCGCGGCGACCCGCCCCGGCAAGCCCATGACGACGATGGTCTTCTCAACCCGGGAGGCCCCGTGCCTGCTACCTTTGCGCCCATGCAGAACGACCCGGCCACGGCAGCAAGCGCAGCGCCACCCGGCAGCGCCCCGCGCGTGCTGGTGGTGGACGACGAACGCGACGGGGCCGACACCCTGGCCCAGTTGCTGGAGATGCTGGGCTTCGAGCCCCTGGTCGCCTACGACGGGGAGGCCGGCGTCCGGGCGGCGCTGGAGCACAAGCCCGCCGTCGTCATCCTCGACCTGCATATGCCCAACATGGGCGGGGTGGTGGCCTGCACGCGCATCCGGCAGGCCGTGGGCAGGCAGGCCATCAAGCTGGTCGCGCTGACCGGCTCGGACCAGGCGACCGACCGCGAGGCGGCCGCGCTGGCCGGCTTCGACCACTTCCTGCTCAAGCCGGTCATGGTCGGCGCCTTGCTGAGCGTGCTGCCGCCGGCGGGCGTGCGCGGCTGAAGGCCCGGCCTCAGACCACCCGGAACGTCCAGGCCGTGCGGGTCACGTTGCCGGCGTGGTCGCGCACCACCAGTTCCGCGCTGTGCTGGCCGCGGCCCAGCCGTTCGCGGTACGCGATCTCGTCGTCGGTGATGCGGGCATCGCCGGTGACGTTCAGCCCGTCGACCAGCAGCCGCACGGAGCGCGCGTCCACGCCGCTGCCCTGGTCGGCCAGCCGGGCGTGGATGAAGGTGCGGCCGCGCTCCTCGACCCGGTCGCCGTTGGACGGCGTGAGGCCGATCACGCGCGGGGCCTGCCGGTCGCGCCGCGCCGCATTGCCCATGGCCAGTGCCTGGAAGGCGGGCGGGAAGCTGAAGCCTTGCGCCACGGTGGTGCCGCCGCGCCAGGCGGCGCGCGCGGTCATGCGCTGCCGCGGGTCGATGCGGTCGGCGCGGCGCACCGTGTAGCTGCCGACGTAGTGGCCCGGGGCCTGCTCGCGCAAGGCGATGCGCACGCCGCTCTTGCCCAGTGTCACGTTTGCGTTGCGCGCGCCCGGCGTCGCGGCCATGCGCACGCGCAGCACGGCGCCGGGCGCAAGGCCCGCGCTGGAGTCGAGTGCCAGCGAGCGCACGGCCGCTGGTGCCGCCACGGCATGCTGGGCGGCCGCAGGCTGGGCCACGATGGCCGCCAGGGGAAACAGCAGCAGTGCGGCCGCGGCGGCGTGGGTACGGATGGTCTTCATGTCGGGTCCTCGTTGGTGATGGCGTGGATCCAGTCTGCGCGAGGCAGCGTGAACCCCCGCTGAATGAAAGCGGATCGCTCCGGCCGGCCGCACGCCTTCCTACAGGTAAAGCCGCGTTGGCCTTGCGCGACCGCGCCGCGGCGCGCTCACAGTGGGGATGCTTCAACAAAAGGTGTTCGCATGAAAGCTCTTCTGCTCTCCCTGGCCGCCGTCGCGGCCCTCGCCGGTTGCGCCTCGTATGGCGATCCCTACGGATACGGCTCCGCCACCGTGCAATACCAGACCGGGCCCGGCTACAGCTACGGCTATCCCAGCACCTACCCAGGCGCCTACGGGGCCTACGGCACGTATCCGGGCTACCCCGCCGGCACGGTCCGGCGCGACCGCGACGCCGACGGCATCCCGAATCGCGTCGACCACGATCGCGATGGCGACGGCGTCCCCAACCAGTACGACCGCCGCCCGAACAACCCGAACCGGCGCTGAGCCGCGGCGCCACCGGAAGGCCGGGCCCGGTGCGCGACCGTAGGACCCGGCCTACTTCGCGTGGCGGCGCGCTCCGGTGGCTGTCGAGCTTGGCCGTGGGCCCAATGCAGCCTTCCGGGCGCAGCCCGGGATAAGGTTCCCATGCCGGATGTTCCCGTCCTGATCGTCGAGGATTCGCGCAACATGCAGGTTGCGCTGCGTGAGCTGCTGCAAGCCACCGGCTTCCAGGTCGTCGACACGGTAGGGAGCGAGCAGCAGGCCACCGAGCGGCTGCTGAAGCCCGGGGCCGAATGGCGCCTGGCCATCGTCGATCTCGTGCTGGAAGACGGCTCCGGCTTCGGCGTGCTGCGCCGCTTCCGGGCCGAATACCCGGAACGCAAGCTGGTCGTCTTCAGCGAGTACGCGACGCCGGCCATCCGGGACAAGTGCATCCAGATCGGCGCCGATGCCGTGTTCCTGAAGTCCGAGTTGCCGCTGCTCATTGCCTTCCTGGACGACTTCGTTCCGCGCGGATCGTGAGCACGGCTGCACGCGAGGCCTTGCGCTGGGCGCCTGTGCCAGAGAATGGGCCGCGATGACCGCCGCCAGCGTCTTCGACCATCCCGGCCTGCTGGCCACGGCCATCGCGCAGGCGACGGACGACGTCATGTTCGCCAAGGACCTCGAGTGCCGCTACCGCTTCGCGAACCCGGCGACGCTGGCGGCGCTGGGACGCAGCGAGCACGAGATCCTCGGTCGCACGGACGCCGAGATCGTGGCGGACCCCGAGGCGGCCCAGCGGCTGATGGCAGCCGACCGGCGCGTGATGGCGTCCGGCGAGCCCGCCGAATCCGAGGAGG
Source organism: Ramlibacter sp. (assembly GCA_022844525.1). GTDB lineage: Bacteria > Pseudomonadota > Gammaproteobacteria > Burkholderiales > Burkholderiaceae_C > Ramlibacter. The sequence goes on along the minus strand of JALHLO010000057.1, from coordinate 11,291 downwards.
CGGTGCCCATGCCGGACGGCGCCGTGCGGTACTGGCTCACGCGCAAGATGCCCTTGCGCGGCGAAAGCGGCAACGTGGTGGGCGTGCTCGGGATCGCGCGCGAGATCACCCAGAGCAAGCTCGCCGAGGCGCAGCGGGCCGCCACCCAGCTGAAGCTGGAGATGGGCATCCAGGCCGCGGGCCTGGTGATGGCGGAGATCGACTACCGCACCAACCTCAACCACATCTCCGGCGAGCTCGCGCGGCTGCTGGAACTGGGCGAGGGGCCGCTGACCGTCCCGCGGCAGGCGATCTTCGACCGCATCCATCCCGAGGACCGCGACCGCTACCTCGAGGCGATCGCGCGCACCCTGGACCCCGCGGGCAACGGCCACCTCGCGAGAGACGTGCGCGCGCTGCTGCCCAGCGGCGAGGTGCGCTGGCTGCACATCCGCCTGCAGGTCGTGTTCGCGCGCATCGACGGCAGGCTGCAGCCGGAGCGCGGCATCTGCGCCGCGCGCGAGGTCACCGCCGAGATGGTCGCGGAACGCAAGCTGCGCGCGGCGCAAAGGCTCACGCACTCGGTGATCGAAGGCGCGGGCGCGCTGGTGTACGCCAAGGACCTGCAGGGCCGCTACATCCTGTCCAACCAGGCCTGGCGGCGGCTGCATGGACTGAGCGAGGAACAGGCCCAGGGCATCACCGACGAACAGATCTTCGGCGCCGAGGCGGCGGCGCGCCTGCGCGCCAACGACCGCATGGTGGTGCAAAGCGGCCAGGGCCTGCTGACGCAGGAACGCGCGCTGCTGCAGGGGCAGCCCGCGATCTTCCGCACCAGCAAGTTCCCGCTCTATGACGAGACCGGTCAGATCTACGCGGTGTGCGGCGTGTCCACGGACGTCACCGACGTGGTGGAAGCGGACCGGCGCAAGGACGAATTCATCGCGACGCTCGCGCACGAACTGCGCAACCCGCTCGCGCCGATCCGCACGGGGCTGGAGATCCTGCGGCGCGTGGGCGAGCTGCCGCCGGCCGCGGCGCGCACGCGCGAGATGATGGAGCGGCAGCTCACGCACATGGTGCGGCTGGTGGACGACCTGCTGGACGTCTCGCGCATCAGCCGCGGCAAGCTGGAGCTGCGGCAGGTGCCGCTCACGCTGGACCAGGTGCTGGCCGACGCGCTGGAAACCTGCCAGCACGGGGTCGCCGCCGCCGGCCACACGCTGTCGCTGGAGCTGCCGCCGCAGCCCGTGCCCCTGCAGGGCGACCTCACGCGGCTGGCCCAGGTGTTCAGCAACCTGGTGAACAACGCGGCCAGGTACACGCCGCGCGGCGGGCACATCCAGGTCCGCGGCCGGGTCGAGGGTGGCGAGGCCGTCGTCGAGGTGGCGGACGACGGCAGCGGCATCGCGGCGGACGTGCTGCCGCGGGTGTTCGAGATGTTCGCGCAAGGGCAGCACTCGCAGCTGGCCGGGCAGGGCGGACTGGGCATCGGCCTGTGGCTGGTGCGCAAGCTGGTGCAGCTGCACGGGGGAAGCATCGAGGCTGCCAGTCCCGGCGTCGGCCGCGGCAGCACGTTCACCGTGCGCCTGCCGCTGCGGCACCGTTAATTCGCCACACTTCGCACGTTTGCTCGGCTGTGGCACGGCGGTGTCGGCGGCGTCCTACGGAAAAACGGGAAACGCCCGCCGACACTAGCGCCGCTGCGGAGGGCTTTCGTCCGCTGTGCCGGCCGTTCCTCAACTCTTTTCCTGACAGCTGCCGCGGGGCAGGACGGCGTGCCGCGCCTCGCGAGGGGTGTGTTTCCTTCTCGTCTCGGAGTACCCATGGACCAGGCAGTCATCGCGAACAAGAAAAAGTCCGCCAAATCCAGCGCCGGCGCGCGCGCGAGCGCCACCCGGGCCCCCGCGGCCCAGGCAGGGCCCCAGGGCCAGGTTCCCGCCATCCACACCTTGTCGGCCGAAGCGGCCGAGGCGCGTTCGCGCCAGGTGGTGGCGGCGCTCATGGCTTTCGCTTCGGGCGACTTCACCGTGCGCCTGCCGGCGGACTGGTCCGGCGTGGACGCCCGCATCTCGGAGGCGTTCAACCAGAGCATCGCCAACGCCGACCGCATCACCAACGAGGCGGCGCGGGTGTCCAACACCGTCGGCAAGGAAGGGCGCCTGGCGCAGCGGATCTCGGCACCGGGCGCGCTGGGGAGCTGGGCGGCGCAGGTGGATTCGCTCAACACGCTGATCGACGACCTGGTGCGGCCGACGACCGACATCGCCCGCACCATCGGCGCGGTGGCCAAGGGCGACCTGGGCCAGTCGATGGAGCTGCAGGTGGACGGCCGGCACCTCAAGGGCGAATTCCTGCGCTCGGCCAAGCTGGTGAACACCATGATCGAGCAGCTCTCGGTGTTCACGTCGGAAGTGACGCGGGTGGCGCGCGAAGTGGGCACCGAAGGCAAGCTGGGCGGCCAGGCCAAGGTGAAGGGCGTGTCGGGCGTCTGGAAGGACCTGACCGACTCGGTCAACCAGATGGCCGGCAACCTGACGGCGCAGGTGCGCAACATCGCCGACGTGACCATCGCGGTGGCCAACGGCGACCTGTCCAAGAAGATCACGGTGGACGTGCGCGGCGAGATCCTGCAGTTGAAGGAAGCCACCAACACCATGGTGGACCAGCTGCGCTCCTTCGCGTCCGAAGTGACGCGCGTGGCGCGCGAGGTGGGCACCGACGGGCGCCTGGGCGGCCAGGCCGTGGTTCCCGGTGTCGCAGGGACGTGGAAGGACCTGACCGACTCCGTGAACTTCATGGCGTCCAACCTCACGGCGCAGGTGCGCAACATCGCGGACGTGGCCACGGCCATCGCCCGGGGCGACCTGTCCAAGAAGATCACGGTGGACGTGCGCGGCGAGATCCTGCAGCTGAAGGAAACCATCAACACGATGGTGGACCAGTTGAACGGCTTCTCGTCCGAGGTGACGCGGGTGGCCAAGGAAGTGGGCACCGAGGGCAAGCTCGGCGGCCAGGCGCAGGTCCCGGGCATCGCCGGCACCTGGAAGGACCTGACGGACTCCGTGAACTCCATGGCGTCCAACCTCACGGCGCAGGTGCGCAACATCGCCGGCGTGGCGACCGCCATCGCCAAGGGCGACCTCTCGTCCAAGATCACGGTGGAAGTCAAGGGCGAGATCCTGGCGCTGAAGGAAACCATCAACACGATGGTGGACCAGTTGAACGGCTTCGCGTCCGAAGTGACGCGGGTGGCGCGCGAGGTGGGTACGGAAGGCAAGCTCGGGGGCCAGGCGCAGGTGCCGGGCGTCGCGGGCACCTGGAAGGACCTGACCGACAACGTGAACTTCATGGCCTCCAACCTTACGGGCCAGGTGCGCAACATCGCGGAAGTGACGACGGCGGTGGCCAAGGGCGACCTCTCGCGCAAGATCACGGTGGACGTCAAGGGCGAAGTGCTGGAGCTGAAGAACACCATCAACACGATGGTGGACCAGCTGAACGGCTTCGCCTCCGAAGTGACCCGGGTCGCGCGTGAGGTGGGCACCGAAGGCAAGCTCGGTGGCCAGGCGCAGGTGCCGGGCGTGGCGGGCACCTGGAAGGACCTGACCGACAACGTCAACTCGATGGCCTCCAACCTGACCGACCAGGTCCGGAACATCGCGGAAGTGACGACCGCCGTGGCGCGGGGCGACCTCTCCAAGAAGATCACCGTGGACGTGCGCGGCGAAATCCTGGAGCTGAAGAACACCATCAACACGATGGTCGACCAGTTGAACGGCTTCGCCGGCGAAGTGTCGCGCGTGGCGCGCGAGGTGGGCACGGAAGGCAAGCTCGGGGGCCAGGCGCAGGTGCCGGGTGTCGCGGGCACCTGGAAGGACCTGACCGACAACGTCAATTCGATGGCCTACAACCTCACGGCGCAGGTCCGCAACATCGCGGACGTGGCGACGGCGGTGGCCAACGGCGACCTGTCCAAGAAGATCACGGTGGACGTGAAGGGCGAGATCCTGGAGCTGAAGAACACCCTGAACACCATGGTGGACCAGTTGAACGGCTTCGCCGGTGAAGTGACGCGGGTGGCGCGCGAAGTGGGTACCGAGGGCAAGCTGGGCGGCCAGGCGCAGGTGCGCGGCGTCGCCGGCACCTGGAAGGACCTGACCGACAACGTCAACTCGATGGCCAACAACCTCACGGGCCAGGTCCGCAACATCGCGGAAGTGACGACGGCCGTGGCGCGCGGCGACCTCTCGCGCAAGATCACGGTGGAAGTCAAGGGCGAGATCCTGGAGCTGAAGAACACCATCAACACCATGGTGGACCAGCTCAACGGCTTCGCCTCCGAAGTGACGCGGGTGGCGCGCGAGGTGGGCACCGAAGGCAAGCTCGGCGGCCAGGCCCAGGTGCCCGGCATCGCCGGCACCTGGAAGGACCTGACGGACTCCGTGAACTTCATGGCGTCCAACCTCACCGCGCAGGTGCGCAACATCGCGGACGTGGCCACGGCCATCGCCCGCGGCGACCTGTCCAAGAAGATCACGGTGGACGTGCGCGGCGAGATCCTGCAGTTGAAGCAGACCATCAACACCATGGTGGACCAGCTGAACTCGTTCGCCGGCGAAGTGTCGCGGGTGGCGCGCGAGGTGGGCACCGAAGGCAAGCTCGGTGGCCAGGCGGCCGTGGAAGGCGTGGCCGGCACCTGGAAGGACCTGACCGACAACGTCAACTCGATGGCGTCCAACCTGACCGACCAGGTGCGCAACATCGCGGAAGTGACGATCGCGGTGGCCAACGGCGACCTGTCCAAGAAGATCACCGTGGACGTGCGCGGCGAGATCCTGGAGCTGAAGGAAACCATCAACACCATGGTGGACCAGCTCAACGCCTTCGCGGCCGAAGTGTCGCGGGTGGCGCGGGAAGTGGGCACCGAAGGCAAGCTCGGCGGCCAGGCGCAGGTGCCGGGCGTGGCGGGCACGTGGAAGGACCTGACGGACAACGTCAACTCCATGGCCAACAACCTCACCGGCCAGGTGCGCAACATCGCCGACGTGGCGACCGCCATCGCGCGCGGCGACCTGGGCCGCAAGATCACGGTGGACGTGAAGGGCGAGATCCTGCAGCTGAAGGAGACCATCAACACGATGGTGGACCAGCTCTCCGCCTTCGCCTCGGAAGTGACGCGGGTGGCGCGCGAGGTGGGTTCCGAAGGCAAGCTCGGCGGCCAGGCGCAGGTGCCGGGCGTCGCGGGCACCTGGAAGGACCTGACCGACAACGTCAACTCGATGGCGTCCAACCTGACCAACCAGGTGCGCAACATCGCGGAAGTGACGATCGCGGTGGCCAACGGCGACCTGTCCAAGAAGATCACCGTGGACGTGCGCGGCGAGATCCTGCAGCTCAAGGAAACCATCAACACGATGGTGGAGCAGCTGCGCTCCTTCGCCTCCGAAGTGACGCGGGTGGCGCGCGAGGTGGGCACCGAAGGCCGCCTGGGCGTGCAGGCCGTGGTGCCCGGCGTGGCCGGCACCTGGAAGGACCTGACCGACTCGGTCAACACCATGGGCGCCAACCTGACCTCGCAGGTGCGCAACATCGCGGAAGTGACGACGGCCGTGGCGCGGGGAGACCTGAACCGCAAGATCACGGTGGACGTGAAGGGCGAGATCCTGGAGCTGAAGAACACCATCAACACGATGGTCGACCAGCTCAACTCCTTCGCCAACGAAGTGACGCGCGTGGCGCGCGAGGTGGGCACCGAAGGCAAGCTCGGCGGCCAGGCGCAGGTGACCGGCGTGGGCGGCACCTGGAAGGACCTGACCGACAACGTCAACTTCATGGCCTCCAACCTGACGGAGCAGGTGCGCGGCATCGTGAAGGTGGTGACCGCGGTGGCCAACGGCAACCTGACCCAGCGCCTGACGGTGCAGGCCAAGGGCGAGGTGGCGGCGCTGGCCGACACCATCAACGGCATGACCGACACGCTCGCCACCTTCGCCGACCAGGTGACCAACGTGGCGCGCGAAGTGGGCGTGGACGGGCGGCTGGGCGGCCAGGCCAACGTGCCGGGCGCGGCCGGCACCTGGAAGGACCTGACCGGCAACGTGAACCTGCTGGCGGCCAACCTCACCACCCAGGTGCGGGCGATCGCCGAGGTGGCGACGGCCGTGACCAAGGGCGACCTGACGCGTTCGATCCAGGTGGACGCCAAGGGCGAAGTGTCCGAGCTGAAGGACAACATCAACACCATGATCTCCAACCTGCGGGAGACCACGGAATCCAACCGCGAGCAGGACTGGCTCAAGACCAACCTGGCGCGCTTCACCGGCATGCTGCAGGGCCAGCGCGACCTTAACACGGTGGGCAAGATGCTGCTGTCCGAACTGGCGCCGCTGGTCAGCGCGCACCAGGGCAGCATCTACCACAGCAACATCGCCGACGGCACCGACGGCGAGCTGCTGGTGCTGGCCACCTACGCGCAGACCGGCCGCACGCAGCTGTCGCCCACCATCCGCCTGGGCGAAGGCCTGGTCGGCGAATGCGCGCTGCAGAACCGCCGCATCCTGCTGGCGGACGTGCCCTCGGAGTACGTCACCATCTCCTCCAGCCTCGGTGAAGCCAGCAAGGTGAGCGTGGTGGTGCTGCCGGTGCTGTACGAGAACCAGACCAAGGCGGTGATCGAGCTGGCCTCGCTGCAGCCCTTCACGGCGGTCAACCTCAACTTCCTGGACCAGCTCGCGCTGGGCCTGGGCGCGGTGTTCAACACCATCGAAGCCACGATGCGGACCGAAGGCCTGCTCAAGCAGTCGCAGCAGCTGACCGCCGAACTGCAGTCGCGCCAGATCGAGCTGCAGCAGACCAACGAGGAACTCCAGAACAAGGCGCGCCTGCTCGCCGAGCAGAACGCCGAGGTGGAGCGCAAGAACTCGGAAGTGGAGCAGGCCCGCCGCGCGCTGGAGGAGAAGGCGTCGGAACTGGCGCTCACCTCCAAGTACAAGTCGGAGTTCCTGGCCAACATGTCGCACGAGCTGCGCACGCCGCTGAACTCGATCCTGATCCTGTCGCAGCAGCTGGCGGAGAACAGCGCGGGCAACCTCTCGTCCAAGCAGGTCGAGTTCTCGCGCAACATCAACTCCAGCGGCTCCGACCTGCTGAACCTGATCAACGACATCCTGGACCTGTCCAAGATCGAGTCGGGCACGGTGACGGTGGACATCGAGGAGATCCCCTTCTTCGGCCTGCGCGAGAGCCTGGACCGCAACTTCCGCCACGTCGCCGAGCAGAAGAGCCTGCCGCTGCACCTGAGGTTCGCCGAGGAGCTGCCGCGCACCATGGACAGCGACCCCAAGCGCCTGCAGCAGATCCTGAAGAACCTGCTGTCCAACGCGGTGAAGTTCACCGCCCACGGACACGTCGAGGTGCGCGTGGGACTGGCCACGGGCGGCTGGAGCCCCGACCACCCGGTCCTGAGCCAGGCGCAGCACGTGGTGGCCTTCGCGGTGGAGGACACCGGCATCGGCGTGCCCACCGAGAAGCAGCGCCTGATCTTCGAGGCCTTCCAGCAGGCGGACGCCGGCACCTCGCGCAAGTACGGCGGCACCGGCCTGGGCCTGGCCATCAGCCGCGAACTGGCCTACCTGCTCGGCGGCGAGATCAAGCTGCAGAGCGTGCCGGGACAGGGCAGCACCTTCACGCTGTACCTGCCGCTGCACTACACCGGCCCGGATTCGGCCACGGTGTCCTCGCGCAAGACCAAGGCCGCGGAGTCCGCGGTGATCACCCTGCCGGTCGCCCGCGAGGAGCACATCCCCGACGACCGCGACAAGATCCAGGCCGGCGACCCGGTGCTGCTGGTGATCGAGGACGACCCGCACTACGCGCGCATCCTGCTGGGCCTGGCGCGCGACAAGGGCTTCAAGGGACTGGTGGCCAACAAGGGCGCGATCGGCCTGTCGCTGGCGCGCCAGTACCAGCCCTCGGCGATCTCGCTGGACATCTTCCTGCCCGACATGCTCGGGTGGACGGTGCTCAACCAGCTCAAGCTCGACCCGGCGCTGCGCCACATCCCGGTGCAGATCGTGACGATGGAGGAGGAGCGCCAGCACGGCCTGTCGCACGGCGCCTTCAACTACCTGCTCAAGGAGCCGACCACCGCGGGCCTGGAAGCGGCCTTCGACCGCCTGAAGGAATTCACGCTGCCGCGCACCAAGCGCCTGCTGGTGGTGGAGGACAACGACATCGAGCGCGACGCCGTGGTCGAACTCCTGGGCTACGACGACATCGACATCGCCACCGCCGGCAGCGGCGCGGCGGCGCTGGCCGCGATGCGGCGGCAGTCCTTCGACTGCGTGGTGCTGGACCTGCGCCTGCCGGACATGAGCGGCTTCGAGCTGCTGGAGCAGATGCGCAACGAGGAATCCCTCACCGCCGTGCCGGTGGTGGTGTTCACGGGCAAGGAGCTCAACGCCGACGAACAGGGGCGCCTGAACACCATGGCCAAGAGCATCGTGCTCAAGGACGTGCAGTCGCCCGAGCGCCTGCTGGACGAAACCGCGCTGTTCCTGCACCGCGTGGTCACCCAGCTGCCGCCGGAGAAGCAGGCGATGCTGGAGCGGCTGCACAACTCCTCGGAGGTGCTGCGCGGGCGCAAGGTGCTGGTGGTGGACGACGACGCGCGCAACATCTTCGCGCTGACCTCGGTGCTGGAGAACCACGAGGTGGAGGTGGTCAGCGCCACCAACGGCCGCCAGGCGATCGACATCCTGAAGAACACGCCCGACCTGGAGATGGTGCTGATGGACATCATGATGCCGGAGATGGACGGCTACGAGACCATGCGCGAGATCCGCAAGGACGCGGCCTTCCGCACCCTGCCGATCCTGGCGCTGACCGCCAAGGCCATGAAGGGCGACCGCGAGAAGTGCCTGGAAGCGGGCGCCAGCGACTACATCTCCAAGCCGGTCAACACCGACCAGCTCCTGTCGCTGATGCGCGTGTGGCTGTTCCGATGAGCCGGCCATGACGACTGCCGCAACGGTCAACATCCTCATCGTCGACGACGAACCGAGGAACCTGTCGGTCCTGGAGTCCATCCTCGACGACCCGAGCTACCGGCTGGTGCGGGCCAACTCGGGCGACGAGGCCCTGCTGGCGCTGATGGCGGACGAGTTCGCGCTGCTGGTGCTGGACGTGCAGATGCCCGGCATGACCGGCTTCGAGCTGGCGCAGCTCGTCAAGGAGCGCAGGAAGACGGCCCGCATCCCGATCATCTTCCTCACCGCCTTCTACAACGAGGACCAGCACATCCTGGAAGGCTACGGCTCGGGCGCGGTGGACTACCTGCACAAGCCGGTGAACCCGGCGGTGCTGAAGTCCAAGGTGTCGGTGTTCGCGGAGCTGCACAAGAAGGGCCGCGAACTGGAAAGCGCCAACCGCATGCTGCTGGCGGAAGTGTCGGAGCGGCGGCTCGCCGAGGCGCGCCTGAGCGAGCTGAATGCCACGCTCGACCAGCGCGTGACCGAGCGCACCGCGGCCCTGCAGGCCAGCGAGGAGCTGCTGCGCGAGACCGGCCGCCGCAAGGACGAATTCCTGGCGACGCTGGCGCACGAGCTGCGCAACCCGCTGGCGCCGATCCGCAACGCGATCCACTTCCTCAAGCTGCGCGGCCCGGCCACGCAGGACGTGCAGTGGGCCTCGGACGTGATCGACCGGCAGGTCCACGGCCTCTGCCGCCTGATCGACGACCTGATGGACATCAGCCGGATCAACCAGGGCCGCATCGAGCTGCGCCGCAAGACCGTGCCGCTCGACGCGGTGCTGGCGGACGCGGTGGAGACGATCCAGCCGCAGATCGACGGCGCGGGCCACAAGCTGACCGTGCTGCAGCCGCCGGCGAAGCTGCTGGTCGACGCGGACCCGGCGCGCCTGTCGCAGGCCCTGATGAACCTGCTGAGCAACGCGGCCAAGTACACCGACCCGGGCGGCACGATCGAGGTGCGGGTGGTCTCCGAAGGCGGAACGGCGCTGGTGGCGGTGCGCGACAACGGCATGGGCATCCCGCCGCACCGGCTGGAGACGGTGTTCGAGATGTTCTCGCAGGAGGAGCCGGCGCTCTCGCGCGCCAAGGGCGGCCTGGGCATCGGCCTGGCGCTCACCCGGCGGCTGGTGCAGATGCACGGCGGCAGCGTGAACGCGCGCAGCGAGGGGTCCGGCAAGGGCAGCGAGTTCCTGGTGCGCATCCCGCTGGTGGGCGTGCAGGGCCAGCCCGAAGCGCAGCCGACGCCGGCGCCGGCCGCCACTTCCGCCGGCGCGCTGCGCATCCTGGTGGCGGACGACAACCACGATGCCGCGGAGACGCTGGGCGTGCTGCTGGAGGTGATGGGCCACGAGGTGCGCCGGGTGCACGACGGCGAGGCCGCCGTGCGGGAAGCCCTGGGCTTCGACCCGCAGCTGGTGCTGCTGGACATCGGCATGCCCAAGCTCAATGGCTACGAGACCTGCCGGCTGATGCGGGAGCAGGCCGGCGGCGCCGCGCGCACGCTGGTCGCCGTCACCGGCTGGGGGCAGCCGCAGGACGTGCAGAAGGCGCGGGAGGCGGGGTTCGACCGCCACATGGTCAAGCCGCTGGACATCGACGAACTGGTGAAGCTGATCGACGCGCGGCTGGCAGCGACCTGACGCCGGCGGTCAGCGTTCGCTGCGGCGCTCGCGTTCGGGGCTGCCGGCCTCGCTGCGCGCGAATGCGCGTTCCGGCCGCAGGTTGCTGCCGGTGCGCCGCGGCTCCTGCGCCCACCGCTCCTCGGCCGGCCGGCGCACGGGCTCGCGCGCGGGCGCCAGCAGTTCCGCGAACAGCGCCCGGTAGTGCACGAGCGCCTGCCGCAGCACCTCGGTATCGGCCTCGCCGCGCCGCTCGCGCAGGGCGACCGCGTGCGCGGCCCGGTAGTGCTGCACCACCAGCGGGTGGTCCGCCGCGATGGCGTCGGCGCGGCTCTCGAAGTCGGCCATGGGGTAGCCGCGGTGCCTCATGACGTCGCGCACCAGCAGGTCGGCTTCGGCCACGGCGATGCGCGGGCGGTCCGCGAAGCGCGCCTGCAGGCCGTGCCATTCCATGCGGTAGCGCTGCGCCTCGTGCGGGGCGAGCGGCACGATCTCCAGCTTCCGGCCCGGCTGCTCGCGCGGCGGCAAGCCGGCCTCCGGCCTGCCGCTGCCGCCGGTGCGTTCCACCGTGCGCCGGTGCCCGGCGCCGGACCGTCGCCCGCGCGCGAGGGACGCCGCCGCGATGACCAGCAGCATGGCGACGATCGCCAGCGTGACGA
>JALHLO010000056.1 GCA_022844525.1 Ramlibacter sp. | reverse complement strand
GCGCGCCCGGGGTGTGTACGACACCCTGGAGCAGGCCGACGTGCCGGACTTCCTGGCCGGCTCCACGCAGCAGTTCGATTGCGTGGTGGCCGCGGACGTCTTCATCTACGTCGGTGCGCTCGATGGCGTCTTCCGCGCGTTGTCGCCGCGCGTGGCCGCGGGCGGCGTGTTCGCGTTCACGGTGGAGGAAGGCACGCAGCGCGAACTCGAGCTGCGGCCGTCGCTGCGTTATGCGCACTCGGAGGCCGGCGTGCGGCGGCTGGCGGCCGAGCACGGCTTCGGAGTCGCGGCCATGGAACGCCGCCCGGTGCGCGAAGAGGAACGGCAGCCGATCCCCGGCCTGTTCTTCTGGCTGGAGCGGGACGCTACACGGCCTTCCTGAGCGCCTGGTCGAGGTCCCACAGGATGTCCTCGACATCCTCGATTCCCACCGACAGCCGGATCATGTCCGGCCGCACGCCGGCGCGCGCGAGTTCTTCCTCGTCGAGCTGTCGGTGCGTGGTGGAAGCCGGGTGGATCACCAGCGTCTTGGCGTCGCCGATGTTGGCCAGGTGGCTGAGGAACTCGCAGGCGTCGATGAAGCGTTCGCCGGCCTTCACCGCGTCGCCAGCGCGGATGCCGAAGGTGAGGATGCCGGACGCCCCCGGCTGCCCGTCGATCGCGCGGAACTGCTTCTTCGCCAGCGCATGGTGCGGCGAGCTCTCCAGGCCGGGGTAGTTCACCCAGGACACCAGCGGATGCTCGCTGAGGAATTCGGCGACGCGGCGCGCATTGCGGCAGTGCGCCTGCATGCGCAGGTGCAGCGTCTCGATGCCCTGCAGGATCAGCCAGGCGTTCAGCGGCGACAGCGCGCCGCCAAAGGTGCGGTTGACCTCCATGCGGGCCTTCATGGTGTAGCCGAAGTCGCCGAAGGTCTCGTAGAACTTCACGCCGTGGTAGGCGCGGCTGGGCTCCAGCATCTCGGGGAACTTCTCCTTCGCCAGGCCGCTGCCCCAGTCGAACCTGCCCGACTCCACCACCACGCCGGCCATGGTGGTGCCGTGACCGCCCAGGTACTTGGTGGCGCTGTGCACGATGATGTCGGCGCCGAAGTCGAAGGGGTTGCACAGGTAGGGGCTGGCCACCGTGTTGTCCACGATCAGCGGCAGGCCGTGCTCGTGCGCGATCTGCGCCACCGCCGCGATGTCGAACACGTTGACCAGCGGGTTGCCGAGCGTTTCGCCGTACACGGCGCGCGTGTTCGGGCGGATCGCGTGGCGGAAGTTCTCGGGGTCTGCCGGATCGACGAAGGTGGTTTCGATGCCCAGGCGGCCGAAGCCGATGCCCAGCTGCCCCACGGTGCCGCCGTACAGCGTGGACGCCGCCACGATGTGGTCGCCGGTCTTGAGGATGGCGAGGATCGCGGTCATCTGCGCCGCCATGCCGGTGGCGCAGGCGAGCGCCGCGCGGCCGCCTTCCAGCGAGGCGACGCGCTCCTCCAGCACGGCGACCGTGGGGTTGCTGATGCGGCTGTAGACGTTGCCGAAGGTCTGCAGGTTGAACAGGCTGGCGGCGTGCTCGGCGGAGTCGAACACGAAGCTGGTGGTCTGGTGGATCGGTGTGGCGCGCGCGCCGGTCACCGGGTCGGGCACGGCGCCGGCGTGGATCGCGCGCGTGCCGAAGCCGTAGTCGTGGTCTTGTTCGGCCATGGCGCTCAGTAGAAGAGTTGTTGCGGGCGGCGCGCGGAGATCACCTTGGTGTTCACGCCGGCCCAGTTCAGGCCGCCGAACAGGCGCGCATGCTCGATCTTCACGCAGCGGTCCATCACCACGTCCAGGCCCGCGGCTCGCGCCTTGGCCGCCGCTTCCTCGTTCACCACCCCGATCTGCAGCCACAGGCATTTCGCGCCGATCGCGATCGCCTCGTCGGCCAGCGGCGGGATGTCCGCGCTCTTGCGGAAGCAGTCCACCATGTCGATCTTGCGGCCCTGCCGGGCCAGGTCCTCGGCCGCGGCGGTGACGCTGGGATAGCTGCGCTCGCCCAGGATCCCGGGCGCCGACGGATTGACCGGCACGATGCGGTAGCCGTGCTCCTTCATGTACTTGGCCGCGAAGAAGCTGGGGCGGTGCCATTGCGGCGACAGGCCGACCACCGCAAGCGTGCGGCAGGTGCCGAGGATGCGGCGCAGTTCGTGGATCGTGCTCATCGCGCCAGTGTAGGGGCGCTGCGCGCCCGGGCTAGGATTTGTACTTGATGGAGCAGCCGTAGGGCCGCGTGGACGGGGCGCTGATCGGCTTTCCGGCCGCCACTTCCGCGAGACCCTGGCGCACGTAGTTGACGGCCTTGCGGATGTCGTCCGGATTCGCGGAAGGGATGCTGTCGATGCCGCCCACGTACGCCAGCCGGCCCTGCGGATCGACGATGTACATGTGCGGCGTGGTGCGCGCGCCGTACGCGCGGCCGGCAACGCCTTCCTCGTCCATCAGGGTGGCCGTGGGCTGCACCTTGCGCTGCTGCTGCCAGGCGACCAGCTTCGCCGGTTCCATGTACTCGTAGCTGGCCTTCTCGGTCGAATTGATCGACAGCCACACGGCGCCGCGCGCGCCGGCGTCCTGCTGGGTGGCCGCCATGTTGCCGCTGTCGTAGTGCTTGCGCACGAAGGGGCAGCCCGGATTGGTCCACTCCAGCACGACATACTTGCCGCGGAAGTCGCTCAGGCGCACCGTGCGGCCGGTGGCGTCCTTCAGGCTGAAATCGGGCGCGGGCTGGCCGACCGATGGCGCCGCCTGGACGGCGGCGAGGAAGCAGAACGCGGGCAGGGCGAGCAGGGCACGGCGCAGCATGGCTTGGGCTCCTCAGGAGGGCGAGGCGATCGCGGCACGGACTTCTTCCACCCCCAGCACCTCCGACAGCACCACGGGCGGGCGGCCGGGGCGGTAGATCACGTAGACGGGCACGCCATTGCGGCCCAGCGCGGCCAGCGCCGCGGTGATGGCCGGGTCGCGCCGCGTCCAGTCCGCGCGCAGCAGCGCGTAGTTGTGGGAGGCGAAGTCGGCCAGCACTTCCTGCCGCGACAAGGTGGTGCGCTTGTTGTACTGGCAGGTCACGCACCAGGCGGCGGTGAAATCCACGAACACGGGCTGCCCGGCGGACACCAGTTGCTGCACGCGGTCCGCGGCCCAGGGCTGCCAGGTGTCGCCCTTCACGGCGGCCGCGGTCGCCACCGCGGCGGGGCGGGTGATCGCCGCGCCCGTGAACCAGCCCACGAACACCAGGCCGACCAGCGCCACCGAGGCCAGCGCGACGCGCGTGCGCCCGCGCAGCGTGAGCGCCCACACGACCATGCTCATGGCCACCAGCAGCGCCAGCAGCGCGCCGGCACCGTCGACACCGGTCTGCTGCCCCAGCACCCACACCAGCCAGGCCACCGTGGCGAACATCGGGAAGGCCATCAGCCGGCGGAAGGTCTCCATCCAGGGGCCGGGCCGCGGGAGGTGTTTCGCGAAGGCCGGCACCCAGCTGGCCAGCAGGTAGGGCAGGGCCATGCCCAAGCCCAGCACGACGAAGATCGCGATCGCTTCCGCGGCGGGCAGCGCGATCGCCAGGCCGAGCGACGCGCCCATGAACGGCGCCGTGCAAGGCGAGGCGACGGCCACCGCCAGCACGCCGGTGAGGAAGGAATTGGCCACCGGGTGGCGCGCTTCCAGCGTCGCCAGGCTGCTGGGCAGCATGGAGCGGAACTCGAACACGCCAGCCAGGTTGAGCGCGATCAGCGTGAACAGCGCGGCCAGCGTGGCCACCACGGCGGGCGACTGCAGCTGGAAGCCCCAGCCGAGCTGCTCGCCGGCGGCCCGCAGCGCGAGCATCAGCCCGCCCAGCGCGGCAAACGAGGTGACGACGCCCGCGGTGTAGGCCAGGCCGCTGATGCGGTGGCCGCGGCGGTCATCGGCGTGCCTGGTGAAGCCCACGACCTTGATCGCCAGCACCGGGAACACGCAGGGCATCAGGTTCAGGATCAGCCCACCCAGCAGCGCGCCGAGCAGGGCCGCCAGCAAGGTGGTGGCCGGCGTGGAGGCCGGTGCGGCGGCGGCGTTGCGCAGCGCTTCCTGCAAGGCGGGGGAAACTGTCGCGACCGGCGCGGCGGCCGCCGGCCAGGCGCCCGCGACCTTGGCTTCGCTGCGCCAGCCCTGGTCCCCGGCCGTCACCACCACGGGGATCATTTCCGGCTTCAGGGTGCGGTGCGGCGACAGCGGCACGCTCGCCGTCCAGACGTCGCCCTTCCAGGCCTGCGTCCAGCGGCCGGCCGGCTCGATCACTTCCCCGGTTTCGGGGAAGAATTCCAGCTCTTTCCCCACCACCGAGGTGGGCAGGCCCACCATGCTGACCTGCAGCGTCTGGCCCTCGACGCGCGCCTCGGCCGCCTTCTTCAGCTGCTTCGGCTGCCGCTCCCAGGCGGACTGGAAGGCGGCGGCGTGCAAGGCGGTGGTGCTGCGGGCGGACAGCTTCAGCACGAAGCTGCCGTCTTCCGGGATGCATTCGCGCTTGCAGACGAGCCAGGTGGCCTTGAGCCGGATCTCGGCGTCGCCGGCGCTGCCCTGGAAGGCGGGCGTGACCGTCAGCGGCACCGGCAGCAGCACGGTGTCTTCGTAGCCGTAGTTCGCCAGCGGGCCGACCGGGATCTTCTTGGGCACCGGCCAGGCGATCTCGCCGGCCTCGATGCCGGGGGGCAGCTGCCATTCCACCGTGGTCGGCAGGCCGGAGTCGCCCGGGTTCTTCCAGTAGGTGTGCCACTCGGGCTGGTGCCTGATCTGCAGGCCGACCCACACCGGCTTGCCGGGCACCAGGCCCTCGGGTGCATGCGCGACCAGCTCGGCCCGCACGCGCTCGCTGGTGACGACGGCCGTCTGCGCCTGCGCCGGGGCGCCGGGCAGGAAGGAGGCCGCGAGGGCGGCGGCGGCAAGCAGGTGCGCGAATCTCATGGGGCTAGGAGTGGAGCTCAGCAGGCGTGACGAAGTTCCGCGGTTCAGGAAAAGCCCAGCACCACGCGACGCGTGGTGGCGCTCTTTTTCTCGATCCTGGTAACCACGACACCTCCGATCTCCGAGGTGCCTGCAACATGCGTGCCGCCGCAGGGCTGGAAGTCCACCAGGGCTTCGCCGCCGATCCGAATCGTGCGGATGCGGCCGGTGCCGCGCGGAGGCTGGACCGACATGCTCTTGACCAGGGCCGAATTCGCATCCAGCTCCTCGTCGGTGATGGCGCCCACTTCCACCGCGTGGGCCGCGGCCACCAGCCGGGCGATGCCCTCGGTCAGGGCTTCCTTGTCCAGCGGGTCCGTCATGTTGAAGTCCAGCCGCGCGTATTCGGGCGTGATCGAGCAGCCGTTCACCAGTTGCGGCACCAGGTGGCACAGCAGGTGGGTGGTGGTGTGGAAGCGCATCAGCTTGTGGCGGCGCTCCCAGTCGATGCGCGCGACGACGGTGTCGCCGGGGTGCAGGCGGGCCAGCAGCTCCTCCTGCCCCGGCGCCGGGACGTGGGCGATCTCCGCGGTGGGCTTGCCCTCGGCGTCCTTGCACTTGCGGGTATCGGCGACCTGCAGCGTGCTGCCGTCGGCGAGCACCAGCACGCCGGCGTCGCCGGCCTGGCCGCCACCCAGCGGATAGAACACGGTGCGATCGAGGACGATGCCCTGCTCGCCGATGGCGGTGACGGTGGCGGGCGTCTCGCGGAGGTAGGCGTCCTGGCGGAACAGCTCTTGCGTCATGCCGCGATTGTCCCGCTTTCGGCGGGCAACCACCCCGCGTGAGGTCAAACAGGCGGCGTGGCTACGCGGCCCAGCGTCGCCCTTGCGCCGCCTGTTCGAGGATCAGGTGGAAGACGTTGTCGCACTTCGTCTGGAACAACACCCGGTCATAGCTTTCCTGCGGCAGTTCCCGGTCCAGCACCTCTGCCACCGCGGAGCGAACGATCTTCCGGGTCTGGTCCGACTTGAACCAATCCTGCACCAGGACTTTTGGCGGCTCCTCCAGCAGCCGGTGGAGGAGCGCCTTGGCTGCCAGCTTGACGCGCTGGGTCTCGGCCTGCGTCAGGTCGTCCTTGCGCAGCAGGTCGAACAGTTCCAGCTCTTCTTCGCTCAGGCCCTCGCGGACGGTCCGTTGCTCTTCTTCGCGCAGGTCCGCCGCGAACCTGACGAGATCCTCGAAATACTGCTCGGCCGACGTGCTGCCCGCGTTGTAGGCGTCGACGATCTCCTGGAAGCGACCGGCGAAATTGCCCCGCGTGCTGTTGGCGTTCAGCATCGCCTCCAGCTTGCGAGCCAGGAACTGGCGCAAGTCGGTGATCTCGATGTTCTTGTAGGAAGTTTTGCCGAAATCGGCGCGCAGCTGGTCGAAGTCGATCCGGCTCAAGTCCCAGTTGCGGCCCCGCTTGATCAGCTGGAACTGCGACTCGAATTCCTTGGCATGGAACGCTTCGGCATCGTTCACGACCACGCTTTCGTCTAGGAGGTCCGCCACGCGCAGGACCACCTTCTCGATGTCCTGCGCCTGGACCAGTGACTCCGTGATGCCACGCAGGTAGGCCAGCGCCGCCACCACGCGCCCCTTGCCCCGAGACAGCACCTCGGGCTTGCAGGCCTCGTAGAGCGCCGAAACGGTGTTCTCGTAGACGTAGAACGACCTGCGCGCCTCGTCGCTGCCCAGGAGCGTGTTGGCGAAATCGTTGAACAAGCCAAGCTTGGCGAACACATCCTGGCCCGCCATGGCGTCACGCAAGGCTATTCCCTGCGCACTGCAGAAGTCCAGGGCCTGGTCCACAGCCTCCTCCAGCAAGCCGAACAGGCTTTCCTTGTCTCGCACGGGCGCTTCGTCCAGCCCCTCCTCGCCCTGCGCGTAGTCGCGCAGCGCCGCCTTCATGTTGCGGAAGACGTTGTAGTAGTCGACGACCTCGCCGTTCCTCTTTTCCACGCCGTTGATACGGTGGGCCGTGACGCGATTGGCGCGGGCGATCGTCTGCATCAAGGTGTGGCCCTGCATCGGCTTGTCGAGGTACAGCGTGGACACCGTGGGCGCGTCGAAGCCGGTCAACCACATTGCGCAAAGGAACACCATCTGGAGTGGATGTTCCGGGTCCTTGAAGTTGCCCTCCACGTCATGCCCATGCTCGTCGATCCGGTTCATGCGTTCGCGATGCGGCTTGATGTCCAGATGGCGCTGCGCGAACTTCTCCTCCTCGCCGGCTTCCTCGCTGACCACCACCGCCATCTCCACCCGGCGCATCCATTCCACCTGCTTCTTCAAGCGCTGGCGTTCGACATCGTTGGCCGTCTTTGCGATGCGGCCGACGAGCGACTTGATGTCGTCCTTCCAGAGGCGCTGCACCTTGTCGAACATCTTCACGGCGGTGAACTTGTCGACGGACACCACCATGCCCTTGCCGAGGTAGCCGCGACGGGGGAAGTGGTAGACGATGTCGCGCGCAATCGTCTCCAGCCGGTCGTCGCGCGTGATCACCTGCATCTCGGTGGCGAAGCGCCTCTCCAGCTTCTCCTGCGCCGCGTCGTCGAGGTTTTCCTCTTCGAGGATCTGGTAGAACTCCTCGCTCAGGTCCTCGTTCTGCACCTGCATCTGCGGCACGCGCTTCTGGTAGACGAGCGGGACGGTCGCGCCGTCCTCCATCGACTGCTGGAACGTGTATTCCGAGACGTAGTCGCCGAACCATTCGCTGGTCTTGCGGTCCCGTCCCAGCAGTGGCGTGCCGGTGAACGCCAGATAGCTGGCATTCGGCAGCCCCGCGCGCATGTTCTCGGCGAGGCTCCGGTACTGGGTGCGGTGGGCCTCGTCCACGATGACGACGATGTCCGAGCGATCGGATAGCACGGGATACGCCTGCCCCTTCGGCCAACGGAACTTCTGGATCAACGTGAACACCAGCCGCTTGTTCTGGCGAAGGAACTCGCGCATCTGCTCGCTGTCCCGGGGCTGCGCCGCGTCGCTCTTTCTCACCGTGCCGGTGTCGAGGAAATTGCGGTAGATCTGTCCGTCGAGGTCTTCCCGGTCCGTGACCACCACGAAGCTGTAGTCCCCGGTCAACTTGCGCAGGATCTTGCGCACATAGAAGATCATCGAGTAGCTCTTGCCCGAGCCCTGCGTGTGCCAGAACACACCCAGCTTGCCCTGCCGGGACGCACGGTCAGGGAACTGCGCGAAGGCGTGGTTGACACCGATGAACTGGTGGTTCTGCGCCACGACCTTGTGCGTCTCCCGGTGAAACAGGACAAAGTTCTCCACGTAATCGAGCAGGCGCTCGGCCCGCAGCAGGCCCGCCGCCAGCCGTTCGAGGCTGGTGCCGCTCTCCGCGATCGCCCGCCGGTCCACCTTCTCCTTCTCGCTGTCCACGCGCAACCAGCCGAAGAAGTGTTCCCAGTGCGCCGTGAGGCTGCCGACGCGCGTCTCGATCGCGTTGCTCAGGACGCAGAACGCGTTGGTGACGAACAACTGCGGAATCTCCGCCTTGTAGTTCGTGAGGTTGTCCTCGTAGGACGCCCGCAGCTTCACGTTGCTGTTCTTCAGCTCGATGAACACCAGCGGCAGCCCGTTGACATACAGCAGCACGTCGGGGCGGCGGTACTCGCAGGCGCCGACGCCGGTGGTTCGAATCCACAATTGCGAAACGGCCAGGAAGTCGTTGGCGGGCGGCGAGCCAAAGTCGATCACGCGCACCGTCGCATGCTGCACCTTGCCTGCATCGTCCTGGTATTGCACGGCGATGCCGTCGCGCAGCAGGCCGTCGACCAGCCGGTTGGCGGAGGCCAGGGCCATGCTGGCGCGCCGGTCCGTGAGTTGCGCCAGTGCTTCGTCGACGACACGGTCCGGAAGGTCCGGATTCAAACGGAGGGCGGCTGCCCGCAGGCGGTCGGCCAGGACGACATCCCGCTTGTCGCGCCGGCCCGAGCCATCGTTCAGGTCCGCCGGATCGGGCGTGTGGCACTCCAGCAGTTCGAAGCCGCAGTCCGCATGCAGGCGCTGCAACAGCGCCCGCTCGATCTGGTCTTCACTGATGAAGTTGGCCATGGGCATTCTGTCAGGCGCCGGCCGCGTCCGCCTCCGCCTCCGGCCACAGGCGGGGGAACAGGAAGCGCAGTGCGTGCTGCGGCAGCCCGAAGCGCACCTTGCCCTGGGGGGAGTCCGATTTCAGCAGCCCCCGCTTTACGAGCGCGCCCAGGGCATCGGTGGCGCTGCGCTCGGCCATCCCCAGCATGGCCTTGAATTCGCCGCGCGCCATTTCCTCGCCGCTCAGGAACAGGTAGTGCAGCGGCCGCAGTGCCTCGGGACGGACGCCGGACTTCAATGCCTTGGCTTCGTACACCAGGCAGGCTTCGATGCGCTCCTTCATGGCCGCGAAATCGAGCATTCCCGCCATGAAGCCAACCTGGTCCAGGCAGGTGTCCAGCACATAGTCGATCCAGGCGACCAGGGCCTGTTCGCTCAGGTTCCCGCGTCCGTCCAGGTCGCCGCGACGCGGGGCGTCCGCCTCGGCCAGCAGGGCGTAGTAGCGCTCCGTATTGCGCGCGAAGCCACGCAAGGGCGACCAGAGCCCGCCCGTATAGCCCAGCGCGCTCAACAGCGTGTGCGTGTGCAGCCGCATCACCCGGCCATTGCCGTCCACGAAGGGGTGGATCCATCCCAGGCGCTGGTGCGCCGCCGCTAGGGCGACGAGGGCCGCCTCGCCGCGCCGCACGCCGCGGTAGAACGCGCCCCACCGCTCCAGGAAGGCGGGGAGGCTGGCGTGGGTCGGCGGCACGTGCGCGCCGACGCGGACCTCGCGTGTGCGCAACCGGCCGGGGACGACCGGCTCCTTTTCGGAGGTGAACAGGTCCTTGTCAGGCAGGCGCGCGAACAGCTCGCGGTGCAGGTCCTGCACGGCTTCCATCGAATAGAGGGTAAGCGCCCCGTCGTCCCCCTCGTACCGCGCTTCCAGCGCGGTTTCGGCCTCGATATGGGCCACCGCCAGCCGCTGGCGCGCGGCAAGGTCAGCGTTCCTGGAGAAGTCCCGGCGCAGCGCCTCTTCGATCTCGTGGGGCCGCGTGTGTTGGCCCTCGATGCGGTTGGTGTAGTAGGAGTTCATGCTGCGCAGCAGGGTGCGCAGCTCGGGTGGCACGCGGGTGCCAGCCAGGGTGGTGGCTTGCCGGGCCAGGTCGTGCGCCTTGGACAGCAGCGGCTCCAGCCGGGCCTCCGACGGCAACAGGGGCTCGAACTGATGGGGCTGGCTGTACACTCCCCGATTGTTGCCAAGGTTTCCTGTTTTGTAAACCGATGATTTTTATTGGATTTGTTCGGATTCCGCCAAGTTTTCTGCCAACTCGGATGCGCACCCTTGGCGGATGTCCAAGTCTTCCACCGAGAGCTTGCCAGAGATCAGTCGGGGGAGAAGCGCATCCCGGCTGCACGCAAGACTCACATTAGCCCGCGTCAGAAGAGCCGCTTGCCGAACCAAGGGGTCACACAGGCTATGAAACTTTGAAGCAAGAAACTCCGGCGGCAACAGGATCTGGGCTCTACCAAAATCCTCGAAGGCCGTAGCAGGATAGGCGGAGCCCTTGGCAACTAGCGCAACTTGTTCTACAAAACTGTCCGTTGTGACTGCGCGGTGGACGAACGTATAAGGAACCCCGGGGCGCGGTGTGATCACGGCGAACCCGGTGGATACAACCGTGTTCGGCTCAGGATCGAGCATCAGACAATACGCGCGATTACTCGGTCGTACCGAGGACCAAATGATATCCCCGTCCGCAATCACTCGGCGTGCGCGGCCCGGCGCGTGTTGAAGCTTCATTTTCACCGCGTCGGCGACGCGGTTCGTGCCGACCGAACCGATGTCGATATAGTTGATCTCCTCCGGCAATGAGCCGCGCTTCAGCGAGCGACTGTTGATTTGTGCAATCTCGTTCAAGCTGCCATACCGCCAGCCGCTCGGCAGCCCTTTTTTCCTTGCCACGTGTTCGTGTCCTGGGAAGCGCAGCCGCACGAACCACTCGCAGTAGATCTCTTCGGCCATGCGCTCCAGCAGCGCGATGCGGCCTTGATTGTTCGCGATGAGCTCGTCGTATGCAGCAAGGACGCCGGAAACCTTTCGTTGAACCTCAATAGGGGGACAAGGAAAGGTAAGGCGCCTAAGAATCTCCTGATTGAGGGAGTTCATCGTGGCACCGAACGAGCAGAGAGCCTGCATCCACTGCTGGTGCGCGGCCGTTCGCAGGTAATACGAGAGAAAGCGCTCGTCCACCTTCGGGCTGGAAATTCGCAGCCTCAAGCAGTCCGACCCTTGGATCCATCCCTGCGCATGAGCATCTATAAGGGCGTGGCGCTCAACCGCGCCCTTTCTTCCAAACACGATGTCGCCAGACCGCAGCGCATGTCTCCTTAGTTCATGCGTTTGGCGTTCCGGCAGGAACTCCAAGTCATCATCGCGAATGGTTCCAAGCCCGATGTTTCTTACGTTGATGACCGGAGTTCCGTGGGAGGCGTAGTCCGCAGCCTTGAGCTGCGTGCCGAATGGTCCAGTCTGCAGCGACGCTTCACCCGCCGATTCGAGTTCTGCGATTGAAATTTGTGGTCTGTTGATCATTCTGCTCCGGCAAGCAGTTCGATACTTGTGGAAATGGTAGCTTCAAGGAGGCGAGCGTCCGCATTCAGGCGCGTCAATTCCTCATTCATCGCCAATAGATCCGCTATGAATTCTTCCTCCGTCTTCCCATCTTCCTCGATCACCACCCCCACATAGCGCCCTGGGTTAAGCGACCAGTCCTGCTCCTCCACTTGAGCACGCGTGGCCAGCTTGCATAGCCCGGTGACGTCTTCGTATTGCGCCTTGGGAAAGCGCTCTTGCAGCCACCGGATGTGCGTGAACCAGGTCTCCGTGGCCTTGATATCTGCGTGCAGACCCTGCAGCGCGGTCTTGAGCGTACGGAGCTTGCGGTCGGTGAAGCCGCGCTTTCCGTTCGCGCGCGCTGCTTCGGCGTGCTGCTTTTCCAGGTGGCGCAAGGTCCGGTCGAGCGCCTTGAGGTCCTCATGCAGCGCGGTGAAGAAGGGGGCAAAGATTTCCCGCAGCTTGTGCTGGGCGACATTGCGGACTTCGAGCAGCGCTTTGCCGTCAGACTTCGACTTGCGATTCGCTCCCTCTGTGTCGCGATAGTCCGCATACCGGCTCTCGAGCTTCGCCAGCGCCTTCCATTGTTTCTTCAGGTCCGTGACGGCCTGGCGGGCAGCGGCATCGTCCAGCGCCTCGAACATCTGCGCGCAGAGCGCATCCACGCTGTGCTGGTGCGACCCCAGGCTGGCCACGCCCTGCTCGAAATAGTGGTCCACCAGTTTGCAGAACTGCTCACGCCGCCCCTTGTGCAACTGGCTGATGATGGCGATGTTGGCCACCTGCTCGTCGCTGAACTCACGGTGCGCGCGGTCCACCTGCGTGAAGATGTTGCGGGCGTCGATGAACAGGATGCGATCGTCGGTCTTGTCCTTGTCGAAGAACCACAGCGTCGCCGGCAGCGTCACCGTGTAGAACATGTTGCTGGGCAGGGTGAGCATGCCGTAGATCAGGTTGGCCTCGACGAGGCGGCGGCGGATGTCGGCCTCGGAGTGCCTGGCGTCGCTGGCACTGTTGGCCATCACCAGGGCCGCCCGGCCCTTCGGGCGCAAGGACGTGGCGAACAGGTTGATCCACAGGTAGTTGGCATTGGGTACCGTCTCGGTGCCCTGGTCGGCCTTCTTCAGCTTGGTCTTGTTGCGCGGGATGCCGTAGGTGTTGAAGCGTGCGTCCTTCTCCACCGAGGCGACCGGCACTTCGTCCACATTGAACGGCGGATTGGCGAGCACGTAATCGAACGCGCCGAAGCTGCCATGCGGATCTTCCGTATAGGTGTTGGCCTGGACCACGGTGCCGTGCAGGTCGTTGACCGCCAGGTTCATCTTGGCCAGTTTCACTGTCTCCATCGTCTTTTCCTGGCCATAGACGTAGATGCTGTCCTGTGCCTTGCCCTGAACGGCCAGTTCTTCGCGGTGTGCCGCGATGAACTCGGCGGATTGGACGAACATGCCGCCGGAGCCGCAGGCCGGATCGAACACGCGTCCGCCGTGCGGCTCGATGATTTCCACCATCAGTTTGACGACGGATCTGGGAGTGAAGAACTCCCCGCCGCCTTGTCCTTCGCTCAGCGCGAAATTCGACAGGAAGTACTCGTAGATCTTGCCGAACAGGTCACCTTCGACCTCCTGCGGGAGGCTGTCAAAGATCTTCAACAGACGCTGGGCCATGCCCTTGTTCTGCTCGGATCGCGTCAGCCGAAAGTATTCCTGCTGCGGCAGCACGCCCTGTAACTCGGGCTTGTATTCCTCGATCGCCTCCATCGCCTTCTGCAGAGCTCGCGCGATGTCCTCCTTTTCCGGCAGCTCGAGCAGGTGCTTGTATCGGGCATGGTCGGGCAGGTAGAAGCCGCAGTGCTCGATGGCGATCTCACTGAGGCTCTTCTCACGCCGGGTGCCCTTGAGCTTCTGGTACTCGGCCAGGATCGCTTGCTCGTGGCGCCGGTACTTGTTGTCCGCGAATTTCAGGAAGATCAGCCCGAGGACCGGGGTGGAGTACTCGCTGGCCTTGAGGTCCGAGTTGGCCCGAAGCGCGTCCGCGGCCTGCCAAAGATCGGCTTCGAGTTTCTTCAACTGCTCCTTGTTCATGGGGCGAATGATGCCGTACGGCAGCATCCCTCCCAAAGGAGCGGCCGTGGGCGGCGTGCCCTCAGGCCAGCAGGCGGGACACGCTCGAGATGTTGGCCAGCAGCATGGCGGTGATGGACGGGCCGCGGGTGCATCCGTCCAGAGCCGCGGCGACGGTGATCGCCAGGGACGGCCAGAAGGCTCGGTTCCAGCTCTCCCGCCAGGTGGCTTCAGCGATGTGGTGCAGCGTTTCCATGAAGACATGGTCGCTGCCTCGCCGGGCCTTGTGATTCGGCGGATTTCGCTACCGGGGCGACGTGTGCAGGCTGCCCGGCGGTCAGCGTTCGTCCGTGAAATACGTCCGGGCCGCCTACGTATGTCGGTCAGGACCGGCCCGGCAGCGGGAGGGCCGTCTTGTAGCGGACCTGCTTCAACGCGAAGCTGGAGCGGATCTTCTCGATCCCCGGGATCGGCGTCAGCTGCTCCAGGATGAAGCGCTCCAGCGCCGCGATGTCCGGGACCGCCACCCGGATCAGGTAGTCGCTGTCGCCGGTCATGAGGTAGCACTCCATCACCTGGTCGTGCTCCGCGATGCGCCGTTCGAAATCCGCCAGCGCCTCCTTGGCCTGCGATTTCAGGCTGATGTTGATGAAGACGTTCAGCCCCAGCCCCAGCAGCTTGGCGTTGGCCAGCGCCACGTAACGCTCGATCACCCCCGCCGCTTCCATCGCCTTCACCCGTGCCAGGCAGGGCGAGGGCGAGAGGTGCACCCGCCGGGCCAGTTCCACGTTGGTCAGCGAGCCGTCCTCCTGCAGTTCGGCCAGGATGCGCAGGTCGAGAGCGTCGAGTTGCATGGAATGCCGGGAGATCGAGGATGGCCGGCATTTTATGCTGCAACTGAGCCATTTCGGCCCACGTCCGGTAGCCCATGCCGGGCCGGAACGCCTACAGTGGCGGCATGGCCGATGACAGCATCACCCGTTACCTCGCCGACCAGGGCAGCGACGTCGACCCCGGCGAAACCGCCGAATGGCGGGAAGCCTTCCAGGCGCTGGTCGCCGCCCACGGGCCGGCGCGTGCCCGCTTCGTGCTGGACCAGCTGGCGGTGCTGGGACGCCACCCCAGCGTGGGCTGGTCGCCCGAGCTGGTCACGCCCTACGTCAACACGGTGCCGGTGGAGCGGCAGCCGGTGTTCCCGGGCGACCTGGCGATCGAGGAGAAGCTCGCGTCCATCATGCGCTGGAACGCGCTGGCGATGGTGGCGCGCGCCAACAGCGCCTATGGCGAGCTCGGCGGCCACATCGCCAGCTATGCGAGCGCGGCCGACCTGTTCGAGGCCGGCTTCAACCACTTCTTCCGCGCGCGCAATGGGCAGCACGGCGGCGACCTCGTGTTCTTCCAGCCGCACAGCGCGCCCGGCGTCTATGCGCGCGCCTTCCTGGAAGGGCGCCTGACCGAACAGGACCTGGCGCATTACCGGCAGGAGCTCACCGCGCCCGCGCAGGGTGCCCGCGGCCTGTCCAGCTATCCGCATCCCTGGCTGATGCCGGACTTCTGGCAGTTCCCGACCGGCTCCATGGGCATCGGTCCGATCAGCTCGATCTACCACGCGCGCTTCATGCGCTACCTCACGCATCGCGGCCTGGTGGATTGCGAGGGCCGCAAGGTCTGGGGCGTGTTCGGCGACGGCGAGATGGACGAGCCGGAGAGCATGAGCGCGCTGACGCTCGCCTCGCGCGAGAAGCTGGACAACCTGGTGTGGGTGGTGAACTGCAACCTGCAGCGCCTGGACGGCCCGGTGCGCGGCAACGGCCGCATCGTCGACGAACTGGAAAGGCTGTTCCGCGGCGCCGGCTGGAACGTGATCAAGCTGCTGTGGGGCAGCGACTGGGACGGCCTGTTCGCGCGCGACACCACCGGCGCGCTGGTGCGGGCCTTCGCGCACACGGTCGACGGCCAGATGCAGACCTTCGCGGCCAAGGACGGCCGCTTCAACCGCGACAACTTCTTCGGCCAGAACGACGAACTGGCGCGGCTGGCGCAGGGCATGACCGACGAACAGATCGACCGCCTCAAGCGCGGCGGGCACGACCTGGTGAAGGTGCACGCCGCCTACGACGCGGCGGCGAAGCATCGCGGGCAGCCCACCGTGATCCTGGCGCACACCAAGAAGGGCTACGGCATGGGCGCGGCCGGCCAGGGCCGCATGACCACGCACAGCCAGAAGAAGCTGGACGACGCGGCCCTGCTGGAATTCCGCAACCGCTTCAACCTGCCGCTGTCGGACGAGCAGGCGACGCAGCTGGCCTTCTACAAGCCGGTGGAGGAAAGCCCCGAGATGCGCTACCTGCACGCGCGGCGGCAGGCGCTCGGCGGCTACCTGCCCAGGCGCGAGACCGCGTGCGACCGGGTGCCGGTGCCGGAGGTGGCGGGCTACGCGCAGTTCGCGCTGAACGCGGCGGGCAAGGAGATGTCCACCACGATGGCCTTCGTGCGCCTGCTCGGCGCGCTGCTGAAGGACCCGCAGCTGGGTCCGCGCATCGTGCCCATCGTGGCCGACGAGGCGCGCACCTTCGGCATGGCCAACCTGTTCAAGCAGGTGGGCATCTACTCCAGTGCCGGCCAGAGCTACGAGCCGGAGGACATCGGCTCGGTGCTGTCCTACCGCGAGGCGCTGGACGGGCAGATCCTGGAGGAAGGCATCAGCGAGGCCGGCGCGATCGCGAGCTGGACCGCCGCGGCCACCAGCTACAGCGTGCACGGCTACGCCATGCTGCCCTTCTACATCTATTACTCGATGTTCGGCTTCCAGCGCGTGGGCGACGCGATCTGGGCCGCCGCCGACCAGCGCGCCCGCGGCTTCCTGCTCGGTGCGACCTCCGGGCGCACCACGCTGGGCGGCGAGGGCCTGCAGCACCAGGACGGCAGCAGCCACCTGGTGGCGGCCACCATCCCGAACTGCAAGGCCTACGACCCGGCCTTCGCGGGCGAGATGGCGGTGATCGTGGACCGCGGCATGCGCGAGATGCTGCTGGAGCAGCGCGACGTCTTCTACTACGTCACGCTGATGAACGAGAACTACGCGCAGCCGGACCTGCCGGAGGCCGCGCGCGAAGGCGTGATCAGAGGCTGCTACCGGTTCGCCCGCTTCGGCGACGAGACCGCGCGCCAGCGGGTGACGCTGCTGGGCTCCGGGGCGATCCTCACCGAGGTGATCCAGGCGGCGCAGCAGCTGGCCGCCGACGGCATTCCCGCCGAGGTGTACAGCGTGACCAGCTGGAGCGAGCTGGCGCGCGACGGCATGGCCTGCGAGCAGCGGGCGCTGCGCGGGGAAGCGGGCGAGGCCACGCCCTACGTCACGCAGCAGCTGGCCGGCAGCGGCCCGGTGATCGCGGCGAGCGACTACGTGCGGGCGGTGCCGGAGAGCATCCGCGCTTACGTGCCGGCGGGACGGCGCTACGTGACGCTGGGCACCGACGGCTTCGGCCGCAGCGACACGCGGGCGGCGCTGCGTTCGTTCTTCGGGGTGGATGCGGCGAGCATCGTGCAGGCGGCGCATCGGGCCCTGGGGTAGGCCGCCGCGTCGCGGTTCGGCTGCGCCGCTCACCACGACCTACAGGCAACCGCCCACCGGCACGTAGGTCGTGGTGAGCCCGAAGGCGAACCGCGGCACCGCGGACGCACTACCATCCACCCCATGCCGCTCCCCTCCCGCTTCTGGGCCGACCTCGCCACCACCGACTTCGCCGGCCTGGATCCGGCGACGACGGTCGCCGTGCTCCCCCTCGGCGCCACCGAGCAGCACGGCCCGCACCTGCCGCTGGCGGTGGACCAGTGCCTGGTCGACGGCATCGTGGCGCAGGCGCTGCCGCGCCTGCCGGCGGACCTGCCGGTGCTGGTCCTGCCCACGCAGCAGGTCGGCTACAGCCCGGAGCACGCGGACTTCGCCGGCACCCTCACGCTGCCGGTGGAGACGGTCATCGCCACCTGGACCGCGCTGGGCGAATGCGTGGCGCGCGCCGGCGTGCGCAAGCTGCTGCTGTTCAACGGCCATGGCGGCCAGGTGAGCCTGCTGGACATCGTGGCGCGCGAGCTGCGCGTGCGTTGCGGGCTGATCGTGTACGGCTGCAGCTGGTGGAACCTGCCGCTGGGGGACGCCGTGACCGGGCTGTTCCCGGCCGACGAACACCGCTTCGGCGTGCACGGCGGCGACCAGGAGACCTCCCTGATGCTCGCCTTGCGCGCCGCCAGCGTGCGCATGCCCCACGCCCGCAACTTCGGCTCCAGTTCGCGCGAGCGCGCGGCGCGGTACCCGGTGCTGGGCGACGGCCGCAGCGCCAAGCTGGGGTGGGCCATGCGCGACTACAACCCCGAGGGTGCCGCCGGCAACGCGGCCGCCGCCACCGCGGCCA
>JALHLO010000055.1 GCA_022844525.1 Ramlibacter sp. | reverse complement strand
TGCCGCGCCGCCCGCCTGCAAGCGCTGGCCGCGCCGCTGGCCGTCGCCGCCGGCTTCCTCGCCGCCTTTGCCGCGATCCTGCATTCGCAGTGGGCCTTGCTGCCCAAGCTGGCGACCGACTGGCTGCCGTGGATCGCCGTCGTGGGTGCCTTCGCGGCGTTCGCCACCGACCGCATCGCGGGCACTCCCGCCCGCGCCCTCACGCGCGCGGTGGTGGCGCTGCTGGCCGGCTGCGCCATCGTCTCCTCGGCGATCGGCAGCTTCGGTCCCCAGAAGGCGATCGTTGCCGCGGTCCTCACCGGCCTGGGCCTCGCCGCGCTGTGGACCCTGGTGTCGCGCCCGGCGCAAGGCGCCGCCACGCGCCCGCTGCTGCTGGCTGTCGTGGCCGGCGGTACCGGCCTGGTGCTGATGATGGACAGCAGCCAGTCGATGGGCCAGCTATCCGGCGCGCTGGCGATGGCGCTGGCCGCCTGCACGCTGTTCGCGCTGCCGCGCTTCGCGACGCCCTTCACGGCGCCCGCGGCCGGCCTCGCCGTGCTGCTGCTCGGGTCGCTCTGGGCGACCGCCCACCTGTACGCCGGCTTTTCGCTCGGCTACATCGCCCTGCTGGCAGGCGCGCTGCTGATCGACCCTGTGCTGGCGGCCATCCGCCGCAGCGACCGCGGCGGCCTGCCGTGGATCCCGGCGACCGTGCTCACGGCCATCCCGGTGGCGGTGACGGTGGCGCTGGCGGTGAAAGCCATGCAAGAGTCCGGCGGGTACTGAGTCCCTCCTTCGCTCCCGCCTCTTTCGGGGCCGCCCTTTCTTTGGGTGGCCCTTTTTCTTGGTCGGCTTGGTGGTGATTTGCCGGACCGGGACGGGGCCACCCGCTTCGGGGAATGTCCCCCGCGCGGGCTGCGCCCGCTCCTCCTCCTTTACTTCCCCGAAGCGGGTGGCCCCGTCCCGGTCCTGCGCCGCGCCCTGACCGTTCCGGGTGCCTGGGCTGGAGCAGTCCTGACCGAGCGCTGCACTCGGCGGGGTGCAGTTGGCCGGGCCCGACGACCTCCGCGAGGGTTCGCATGCAGTGCGTGTACCTAGCCGTCGAAGTACGATAGGCGGGTTGTCGGGTAGGGGCGATGGGGCCATCGGCAACTCGCAAGAAATAGCGTTAGGCTGAAAAATCGAGCGCATGACATCCGCGACCACAAGCTTTTCCTCCCCCGTGGTGACGCAAAAAGCCTGCGGACAGCCGAAATCTCGAACTGGAGTGGCAAGGCGATTGCTGCCCCCCGCACTGAGCTTGAGGAGCTCTTTTCACGCGAGGAACTCGATAAGCCGGGCGTCTACATACTGCTCGGGACCGACCCAGTAACGAACGCTCCGCGAGCGTATGTTGGGGAAGCTGAAGTTCTTCGAGACCGCTTGAAGCAGCACAAGTCCAAGGAGTTCTGGGTTGCCGCTATCGCGTTCGTGAGCAAGGACGAGAACCTTACCAAGGCCCACGTGCGCTACCTCGAGAGCCGGATCCTCGTCGAGGCCTCTTCAATTGGGCGCTATGTACTCGAGCAGAATCAGGCTGGGGGTTCCAAGTTGCCTGAGTCTGATCGAGAAGACATGGAGGTGTTCTTGGCGAGAATACGGCAGCTCTTGCCGGTGTTGGGTTCTGACATCCTGTCCCCCGTCGTCCAACCTGCAACCGCCAAATCGGGCGTGGGCCTTCTCTTCTGCACGATCAAGAACGCCGAAGCTCAGGGTCAACGTAGTCCCAATGGCTTCGTGGTCTACAAGGGCTCGACTGCGGTGGCAGAAGAGCGACCTTCGGCGCAGCAATGGATCAAAAGCTTGCGCCAGCAACTGCTAGATGAAGGCGCCATCACACCGGAAAACGGACTCTTCCGATTCATCAAAGATGCTGAATTCTCCAGTCCGTCGGCTGCGGCCGCCACAATAAAGGGGGGCAATGCCAATGGGCTCACCGCGTGGCGAACGAAAGAGGGCGTGACGCTCCGCGAGTTGGACGAGCTGGCATGACACGCACGAGGGCGGGGGCGCTAAAGCCTCGTGAGCGTACGCGCCGAGGCGCAATGCGGCTGCGGGCCGGTCGGTCACTTCCGACGATGTAGCCTGCAGTCCCGCGCCGCCCCGCTTTGACCTATCACGCCCTGAGGCGGGCGCACGTCCCGATCAAGCCCTGCGCAGGGCCAGGGTGGGGCAGCCCGTCCCGGCGAAGTAAAGGAGGAGGAGCGGGCGCAGCCCGCGCGGGGGACATTCGCCGGGACGGGCTGACCCACCCTGGCCCGGCAAGGAGGAAGCGGCCGTCTCCTATTTCAACAAACGACTGCCGTCGTCTTTCAACGCAGGAAGGGCGGGAGCCTCCACCTGCCGCGAAGGAATCGCCTCAGTCCAAGTCTGCACATCTTCCTCGGTCATGGTGCTCACCGCCGTGAGCCGCCCGTCCACGTAGCCCAGCTTCTCCACATCGTGCAGATACTGCTCCCGCGACAGCAGCGTGCCGGCACACACGCGCGCGTCCTGCGCGGGCGGCTGCGCAACCTCGGCCTTCAGCCGCTCCATCAGGTGCTCCATCACCCACTGCGGCACGCGATGGCGCTCGCCGGGATAGATGAAGCCGAACAGGGTCAGGTGGGCCAGCAGCACGCGCCAGTTCTCGCCGAAGCGGTCGACCAGGCGCTTCCAGTTGATGCGTTCCGCGTTGGCCCGCACCAGGTGCGCGATGTCGGCGCCGTCGTAGCGCTCGCGCTCCATGATGAAGGCCTTGGACAGCATGCCGTCTTCCATGTTCGCCACGCGCACCGGCACGCCGAGCACCTCGGCCCAGGCGTTGTCCTCGAACCAGCGGTCGTCCACCGGCGTGAGGCCGTTGCCGGAGTTGAAGATCAGGTCGATGAACTCCTCGCCGTCGTAGACCTTGGCCAGCCAGTGCGGGTAGGTCAGCTCGGTGCGCCAGCCCTCGGCCTGCATGAGCTGCGAGGCGCGATCGAAGTCCTGCCTGCGGATGAACAGGTCCAGGTCCTTGGTCGAGCGGCGGATGCCGGTGAAGCAGGCGTGGGCAAACGCCCCGCCGACCAGGAACGGGATTTCCGCGTCCCCCAGCACCCGCAGCGCGCGCCGGTAGAAAGCTGCCGTGTCGGGCGCGACCTCCTCCTCGAGGGAAGGTGCGAGGGCTATGGTGGAGCACATGCCACGAGATTAGGACGGCGCGGGCCGGGCGCATCTCGGCCAAGGCGCCTTCGGAGCTAAGGACGAGGAACCTCACGAAGCGTCAGCGCCGGCCTACAGGAAGCCCGGCCCGATCGGGGCAGCATGCAATCTTCCTCAGCCAGAACAAGCGCCTCCTCCCATGGGCAAGTCCCCCAGCAGCGTCCGCTTCGCCGTCGTCGGCGACATCCACGTCACCAAGGAATCGGCGGGAACGCTGCGCGCCTTCTTCGCCAAGGCCGGCGAGTCCGCCGACGCGCTGCTGCTGTGCGGCGACCTCACCGACTACGGCACCGCGGAGGAAACCCACGTGCTGGTCGAAGAGCTCTCGGTGGTGAAGATCCCCATCGTCGCCGTGCTGGGCAACCACGACTACGAGTCCGGCACGCCGGAGGTGGTGACGGAGATGCTGAAGAAGGCCGGCGTGCGCGTGCTCGATGGCGAGGCCGTCGAGATCGAAGGCGTCGGCATCGCCGGCGCCAAGGGCTTCGCCGGCGGCTTCGGGCGCGGCTCGCTCGGCGCCTGGGGCGAGCCGGCCATCAAGCTGTTCGTGCAGGAAGCGCTGCACGAGGCGATGAAGCTGGAAGCGGCGCTGGCCAAGCTGCGCACGCCGCGCAAGATCGCGCTGCTGCACTACTCGCCGATCGCGGGCACCGTGCAAGGCGAGCCGCCGGAGATCTATCCCTTCCTCGGCAGCAGCCGGCTGGAGGAACCCCTGTTGCGCTATCCGGTGGACGCGGTGTTCCACGGGCACGCGCACCGCGGGACGCTGGAAGCCAGGACCATCGGCGGCGTGCCGGTGTTCAACGTGGCCAAGCCGCTGCTGCAGCGCAAGCTGCCGGACCAGCCGCCCTTCCGCCTGTTCGAGCTGCCGCGCGAGGGTGAAGAGGCCGAGGAGCCGGCGCCGGTGGAGTCCGTGGCCGTCAAGTAGGCGTCAGGCGCGGGCAAGACGGCGGCGCCCGGTCAGGCCTCGTGCGTCTTGAAGGACTCGATGGCCTTCTTCGCATCCTCGATGGCGTCTTCCTCGAGCTTGCGGCTGCCCCAGGCGGGCTTGCCGCGATAGCTCGCCAGCGAGGACACGCGCTTGACCACCTTGCCGCCCAGCTTGACCGTGTAGTTGCCGTGCCGGTCCGCTTCGATCTCGTAGGTGGGGCCGGAGCCCTCGCCGCCCGTGTAAGTCGTTTTCATCGGCGCATTTTCGCCGATGAAGGTAAACCCCCGGTGTTCACTCGATCGGCGTCTTCTTGCCGTCCTTGTACGTGTACAGGGTGGTCGCCGCGTTCTTCAGCTCGCCGTTCGCCTCGAAGGCGATGTTGGCGGTGACGCCCTGGTAGTTGGCCTTCGCGAGTTCCGCGGTGTAGACCTTGGGGTCCACCGAGTTGGCGCGCTTCATCGCGTCCACCAGCACGAAGGTCGCATCGTAGGTGTACGGGCTGTAGACCTGGAACTGGTTCGGGTACTTCTGGTCGTACTTGGCCTTCCAGGCCGTGCCGCCGGGCATCTTGCCCAGCGAGGCGCCGCCTTCGGCGCACACCACGTTCTCCAGCGTCTTGGCGCCGGCGGCCAGCTTGGCGATCTCGGCGGTGCAGATGCCGTCGCCGCCGAAGTACTTCACCTTCGACATGCCCAGCTGCTCCATCTGGCGCAGCATCGGGCCGGCCTGCGGGTCCATGCCGCCGTAGAACACCGCATCCGGGTTCTTGGCCTTGATGGCGGTCAGGATCGCCATGAAGTCGGTGGCCTTGTCGTTGGTGAACTGCTCGTCGACGATCTTGGCGCCCTTGGACTGCGCGGTCTTCTTGAACACCTCGGCGACGCCCTGGCCGTAGGCCGTGCGGTCGTCGATGATCGCGATGTTCTTCAGCTTCAGCTTGTCGGTCGCATAGAGGGCCAGCGCCGCGCCCAGCGCGTTGTCGTTGGCGATGATGCGGTAGGTGGTCTTGTAGCCCGGCTTCGTGAGGTTGGGGTTGGTGGCCGCGCCGGTCACGTGCGGGATGCCGCAGTCGTTGTAGACCTTGGAGGCGGGGATCGTGGTGCCGGAGTTCAGGTGGCCCACCACGCCGGCGACCTTGGCGTCGCACAGCTTCTGGGCCGCCGCCGTGCCCTGCTTCGGGTCGGCCGCGTCGTCCTCCGCCTGGATCTCGAAGCGCACCTTCTTGCCGCCGATGGCGATGTTCTGCGCGTTCAGGTCCTCGATGGCCATGCGCACGCCGTTCTCGTTGTCCTTGCCGTAGTGCGCCTGCGCGCCGGACAGCGGCGCGACGTGGCCGATGCGCACCACCTGGACGTCGCCGCTGGCCGCGGCCGTGCCGGCGGCCGCCGCGGAGGCCGCATCGGCCGACGGGGACGGAGCCGGAGCGGTGGCCGTGGCCGGTGGCGGCGTGGACGGGGACGTGGTCGCGGTCTCTTCCTTCTTGCCGCAGCCGGCTGTCACCAGCAGGACCGCCGCCGCCAGGCTGCTCAGGAACAGGCTCGTCTTCATTGCATACCTCCACTGGAATGGCAGGCATGGATTATTGCCGTACGGCCGCGCGCGCGGGGGCCCGCCGCAGCCTGGTTCTGCCCGGCCGTGGTAACGGAGCCGCTCAGGAGATGATGTACGCGCCCGCGCCGCTCGACAGCAGCTTGCCGTCCGCGCCCAGGAATTCCATGCGCGTGCTCGCCACGCGCGAGCCGAGCCGCAGCACCTCGGCGCGCAGCTCGAAGTGCTCGCCGATGGCCGGGCGCAGGTAGTCGATGCGCAGGTCGATGGTGCCGAGCTTGCCGAAGCGGTGCAGCCGCTGCAGCGGCGCCTCGTCCATGTGGCGCGCGCCGATGGCGGCCATCACGGCCAGGCCGCCCATGGCGTCCAGCCCGGCGCTCACCACGCCGCCGTGCAGGCGGTTGAAGCTGAAGTGGCCGACCAGCTCCGGCCGCATGGCGATGCGGCCGAGGACGCGCTCGGGGCTCAGCTCGGTGATCTTGAGACCGAGCACGCGGTTGAAGACGATCCTGTCCTCGAAGATGTCGCGCAGCCCGGCGACGAATTCGTCCTCGAACACCACGGGCGCGGCGGGGGGATGGCGGGTCATAGGCCCAATTGTCGGGCAGCGAGGTCCTTCATGATTTCCTCGGCGCCGCCGCCGATCATCATCACCTTCACCTCGCGGTAGATCCGCTCGCTCTTCGTGCCGCGCATGAAGCCCATGCCGCCCAGGATCTGCACCGCCTGGTCGGCGCAGAACTGCATTGCCTGCGTGGCATGGTTCTTCAGCAGGCACACCTGCGCCACGCAATCGGGGTCGGACTCCAGCTTCCCCTGGTCGGCCAGCGCCGTCACGGCGTCCAGCCACGCCTCGGTGGAGCGGATCCGCATCTGCATGTCGACCAGCTTGTGGCGGATCACCTGCTTTTCCACCAGCGCCGAGCCGAAGGTCCGGCGCTCGCGCGCCCAGGCCAGCGCCTCGTCCCAGCAGGCCTGCGCGAAGCCCAGCGCCATCGCCGACATCGCCAGGCGCTCGCCGTTGAAGTTGCCCATGATCATGCGAAAGCCCGCGCCCTCCTCGCCCACCAGGTAGCGGGCCGGCACGCGCACGCCGTCGAAACGCAGGTGCGCCGTGTCGCTGGCCAGCCAGCCCATCTTGTCCAGGCGCGCGCGGGTGAGGCCGGCGGCATCGCCCGGCACCACGATCATGGAGATGCCGCCCGCGCCGCGCGCGCCCGGCTCGCCGGTGCGCACCGCCAGCGTGATCCAGTCGGCGCGCATGCCCGAGGTGATGAACACCTTCTCGCCGTCGACCACGTAGTCGCCGCCTTCGCGCCGGGCCCGCGTGCCCAGGGCGGCGACGTCCGAGCCGCCGCCGGGCTCCGTGATGGCCAGCGCGGCGATCTGCTCCCCGCGCAGCACCGGCGGGATCACTTCCCGCTGCAGGTCCGCGCTGCCGTGCCGCAGCAGCGGCGGCAGGCCGATGTTGTGCGAGAACAGGGCAGCCAGCACGCCGCCGCTGCCGCCGTGCCGGCTGAGCGCGACCGACATCGCGTTGCGCAGCGCGAAGGGCGCCGGCGTGCCACCGAGCTCCTCCGGATAGCCCAGCCCGAGCAGCCCGAGCTGCGCGGCCTCGCGGTACAGGGCGCGCGGCACTTCGCCGGCTTCGTCCCACGCCTGCGCGTTGGGCGCGATGCGCTCCAGCGCGAAGCGCCGCACCGTTTCGGCCAGCGCCGCGATGTCGGAGCGCAGTTCCTCGTTCATGCCGCCTCGAAGGTGACCAGCACCTGAGCGCTCGCAACCTGCTGGCCGGCCTGCACGTGCAGGCTGCGCACGGTGCCGTCGCGCGGGGCGGCCAGCGCATGTTCCAGCTTCATCGACTCCACCACCACCAGCGTGTCGCCCTTCTTCACGCCCGCCCCCGGCTGCGCGTGGACCGCGATGACCTTGCCGTTGAAAGGCACGCGCAACTCGTCGCCACCGGCCGCCTGTGCGGAAGCCGGCGGGTCGAAGGAGGCGTCCCGCAGGAACAGGTCCACGGCCCCGACCTGCACGTGCCAGCTGCTCTCGTCCAGCGCGATCACCTGCGCGTGGCCGGGGGCGATGCCGTCGCCCTCGCACAGCGGGACGTCGAACACGCCGCCACGATGCAGCACGCGCAGCGGCCGCGGGAAGGGCGAGGCCAGCGGCCCCCCCGAGCCTTGCGGCAGCACGGCGGAGAAGGCCGCCTCGGCGACGGCGCCGAACTCCTCCTGCTCCAGCTGGTGGCGCAGCGACTCCGCCTGCTCGGACAGGAAGGGGATCAGCGCCTGGCCATTGGCGAACACCGGGTGGCGCAGGCAGGCGGCCAGCAGGCGGCGGTTGGTCGGCAGGCCGAGGATCTGCAGGCGGTCGAGCGCCGAGGCAAGGCGTGCGATCGCTTCCGCGCGGGTCGGCGCATGCACCACCAGCTTGCCCAGCATGGAGTCGTAGTGGGGCGTGACTTCCAGCCCGGGGAAGATCGCATGGTCGAAGCGCAGCGGCGCGCCACCATGTCCGCTGGCCCGCGGCGGCACGAAGTGGCGCACGGTTCCGGCATGGGGCGTGAAATGCTCGTCCTCGGCGCACAGGCGCACTTCGATGGCATGGCCCCGGAAGTGAAGGTCGTCCTGCAGGCAGGGCAGCCGCTCGCCGCTGGCGACGCGCAGCTGCCATTCGACCAGGTCCAGGCCCGTGACCATCTCGGTGACCGGATGCTCCACCTGCAATCGGGTGTTCATCTCCATCAGGTAGAAGTTCGCGGCCTGCCCCGACTCAGGAGCGGCCTCGAGCAGGAATTCGACCGTGCCGGCCCCGACGTAGCCCGCGCTGCGCGCGAGGTCCACCGCGCACTCGCCCATGGCCTGCCGCAGCGGCGGATCCACCGCGGGGCTGGGCGTTTCCTCGATCAGCTTCTGGTGCCGCCGCTGCACCGAGCAGTCCCGCTCGCCGAGGTGGATGCAGTGGCCGTGCATGTCCGCGAACACCTGCACTTCCACGTGCCGCGGTTGCAGCAGGGCGCGTTCCAGCAGCAGCTCGCCGGAACCGAAGGCAGCCTGCGCTTCCGAGCGCGCGCTGCGCAAGGCGGACTGCAGCTGCGCGGCGTCCGCCACCAGCCGCATGCCGCGGCCGCCGCCGCCGGCGGCGGCCTTGACCATCAGCGGGAAACCGATGTCCTGCGCCGCGGCGAGCAGCCGTTCCTCGGACTGGTCCTCGCCTTCGTAGCCGGGCAGGCAGGGGATGCCGCGCGCGTGCGCGAGCTGCTTCACGCGCGACTTGTTGCCCAGGTTGCGGATCGCTTCGGCGGGCGGGCCGATCCAGGTCAGGCCCGCATCCTCCACCGCCTGCGCGAACTCCGCGTTCTCGCTCAGGAAACCGTAGCCGGGATGCAGCGCATCGGCGCCGCAGCTGCGCGCGGCCGACAGCAGCTTGTCGAAGCGCAGGTAGGAGTCCGCCGAGGCATGGCCGCCGAGCGCGCTGGCGACGGTCGCCTCGCGCACGTGCAGCGCGTCCGCGTCCGCCGCGGAATACACCGCCACCGTCTCGATGCCCAGGCGATGCGCCGTGCGGATGATCCGCCGCGCGATCTCTCCACGGTTGGCAACGAGCAGGCGGCGGATGCGCATGGTCACTGCGCGTTCGGCCGCTTGGCGATGCCCATCAGCCGGGCCAGGATGCCCATCATCACTTCGTCGGCGCCGCCGCCGATGGACGCCAGCCGGCCGTCGCGGAACATCCGCGACACCTTGTTCTCCCACGTGTATCCCATGCCGCCCCAGAACTGCAGGCAGGT
Source organism: Ramlibacter sp. (assembly GCA_022844525.1). Taxonomy (GTDB): domain Bacteria; phylum Pseudomonadota; class Gammaproteobacteria; order Burkholderiales; family Burkholderiaceae_C; genus Ramlibacter. The sequence continues at coordinate 8,669 of JALHLO010000055.1, read as the reverse complement.
GTCGGGCACCAGGCGGTTCAGGCGGCCGGCCTTCAGCTTCGCCATCGACGCCAGCTCCAGCACGTCCTGCCCCTGCACGTAGAGGTCGCAGGCCCGGTAGGTGAGCGCGCGCAGCGCCTCCACCTCGGTCTTGAGCTCGGCCAGCTTGAACTGCACCCACTGCTGGTCGGCCAGCGCCGCGCCGAACAGCTTGCGCTCCTGCGCCCACTCGATCGTCCACTGGATGCAGTTGGTCAGCGACTGCAGGCAGCTGGCGGCCGCCCACAGGCGCTCCTCCTGGAACTGCTGCATCTGGTAGATGAAGCCCTGCCCCTCCGCGCCGATGCGGTAGCGCTGCGGCACGCGCACCTCGTCGAAGTAGATCAGCCCCGTGTCCGAGCTGTTCATCCCGATCTTGCGGATCTTGCGCGCCACCTCGATGCCGGGGCGCAATTTGCCGTTCTCGCGCATCGGCACGATCACCAGGCTCTTGTTCCTGTGCACCGGGCCCTCGCCCGTGTTCACCAGCATGCACATCCAGTCGGCCTGCAGGCTGTTGGTGATCCACATCTTCTGGCCGGTGATCACGTAGTCGTCGCCGTCCTTGCGGGCGCGGCTCTTGACGGCGGAGACGTCGCTGCCCGCGCCCGGCTCGCTCACGCCGATGCAGCTGACCATGTCGCCGGCGATGGCGGGCGCCAGGAATTCGCGTTTCAGTTCCTCGCTGCCGAAGCGCGCGAGCGCCGGCGTCGCCATGTCGGTCTGCACGCCGATGGCCATGGGCACGCCGCCGCACTCGATGTGCCCCAGCGCCTCGGCCATCGCCATCGAATAGGAGTAGTCGAGCCCGGCGCCGCCGTATTCCTCCGGCTTGGTCAACCCCAGCAGGCCCAGCTGGCCGAGGCGCTTGAACACCTGGTGGGCGGGGAAGATCTCCGCCTCCTCCCATTCGTCGACGTGCGGGTTGATCTCGTCGGCGATGAAGCGCTGGAGCGTCTTCTGGATCTCGAGGTGTTCGTGGCTGTAGTGCATCAGGGTCTCCTCACATGCGCGCGACGCCGAACTGCATGGGCCGCGGGGTCTTCGCTTGCGCTTGAGCGATCGTGTCCAGGCAGAAGGCGAGCACCGCGCGCGTGTCGCGCGGGTCGATCACGCCATCGTCGAGCAGCAGGCCGGAGGTGTAGAAGGCATCGGCCTGCGACTCGAACACGCTCACGATCTTGTCGAACTGCGCCTTGGCCTGGGCCGCATCCGGCTGCACGCCCTTGCGGGCGAGCGCGGCCTCGGTGACGATCTGCATGGTGCGCGCGGCCTGCTCGCCGCCCATCACCGCCGTGCGCGCACTGGGCCAGCTGAAGAGGAAGCGCGGCGCATAGCCCCGGCCGCACATGCCGTAGTTGCCGGCGCCGAAGGAGGCGCCGCACTGGATGGTGAGCTGCGGGACGGTCGCATTGGTCACGGCCTGGATCATCTTGCTGCCGTGCTTGATCATCCCGTCCTGCTCGCTTTCCTTGCCGACCATGTAGCCGGTGGTGTTCTGCAGGTAGACGATGGGATGCCCGAGCTGGCACATCCACTGGATGAAGTGCGTGGCCTTGTTGGCGCCGGGCACGTCGATCGGTCCGTTGTTGCTGATGAAGCCGACGGCGTGGCCCGCGATGCTGCCCTGCGCGCAGACGGTGGCGGCGCCGTAGAGCGGCTTGAATTCGAGCAGGCCGTCGTCCACCAGGCGCGCCATGACTTCGCGCATGTCGACCGGCTCGCGCAGGTTGGCGGGCATGAGGGTCAGGAGCTCTTCGCGCAGGCGCTCACCCCTGCCCTCTCCCGCCAGCGGGAGAGGGAGCCTCTCTTGCTCCATCTCCCGCTGGCGGGAGAGGGCCGGGGACAGGGCCAGCCGCGCCACCACCTCCCGCGCCATCCCCAGCGCGTGCCGATCGTCCTCCGCCAGGTACTCGCCCAGGCCGGACACCGCCGTGTGCATCTCCGCGCCGCCCAGTTCCTCCTCGGTCGCGACCTCGCCCGTGGCCGCCATCAGCAGCGGCGGCCCGGCCAGGAAGGCGCGCGAGCGCCCGCGCACCATGATCACGATGTCGCTCAGGCCCGGCATGTAGGCGCCGCCCGCCGTGCCGGAGCCGTGCTGCACCGTGATCACCGGGATGCCGGCGGCCGACAGCCGCGCGAGGTTGCGGAACAGCGCGCCGCCCTGCACGAAACTCTCGACCCGATAGCGCATCAGGTTGGCCCCCGCGCTCTCCACGAGGTGGATGAAGGGCAGCCGGTTCTGCAACGCCAGTTCCTGCACGCGCAGGATCTTGTCCAGGCCCATGGGCTGGATCGCCCCGGCATCGATGCCCGAGTCGCTGGCCACCACCATGCAGCGCACGCCGCGGACGAAACCGATGCCGGCCAGCATGCCGCCGCCGGGCACCGAGCTTTCCGCTTCGCGCGTGTCCTGCAGGTAGCCGGCCAGGGTGCACAGGGGCAGCCAGGGCGCGCCGGGGTCCAGCAGCAGCCCCACGCGCTCGCGCGGCAGCAGCTGGCCGCGCTTCTCGAACACGGGCTGGGCCTGCCCCGACTTGTCGGCCGCGCGCTGCTCCAGCGCCCGCAGCGCCTGGATGCGCTCCAGCATCGCCTCGCGCCGCTGCAGGGCGACGGCGGACCGGGCATTCCAGGACGGCTCGAACTTCATGGGCCGAACACCTTGGGCACGCGGTAGCGGTGGAAGCCGTCGTAGGGCTTCACGGCGTCGCGCTGCTGCACCTCCGCCGGCGCCGCCACCTGTCCCCAGCCCATGCGGACCTGGGGCCGCGCGCCGTCGATGCGCAGCACGCTGCCGCTGATGAACGAGGCCGCCGGCGACAGCAGGAACACGATGCCCGCCGAAGTCTCCGCCTCGTTGCCGAAACGGCCGGCGGGCACGGTCCCGCGCATCTCGCGCAGCATGGGCGCGGCTTCTTGCGGGTACTGGTCCATGCCGCTGGAGGCGATGTAGCCGGGCGCGACCGCGTTCACGCGCACGCCGCTCTTCGCCCATTCCAGCGCCGCGGTCTCGGTGAAGCTCACCATGCCGGCGCGCGCGGCGCCGCTGTGCCCCATGCCCGGCATGGAGCCCCAGATGTCGGCCACGATGTTGACGATCGCCCCGCCCTGCGCCTGCATGGACTGCAGGTAGCACTCGCGCGCGACCAGGAAGCCGCCGGTGAGGTTGGTGGCCACCACGGCGTCCCAGCCCTTGCCGCTGATCTTCTCCAGCGGCGTCATGTACTGGCCGCCCGCGTTGTTCACCAGGCCGTGGATGCGGCCGTGGGTGGCCACCATCGCCTGCACCACGTCCTGCACCGCCGACTCGTTGCGGATGTCGCACACGTGGAAGCTGCAGCGGCCGCCGTCGGCCACGATCTCGCCGGCCACGTCCTGCAGCTTGTCCAGCTTGCGCCCGAGCAGCACCACGTGCGCGCCCAGCGCAGCGAGTTCGTGCGCGGTGCAGCGGCCGATGCCGGAGCCGCCGCCGGTCACCAGGATGACCTGCCCGGCGAACAGGCCCGGCGCGAACACCGAACGGTAATGAGCGCTCATGCCGCCTCCCCGATGAAAAGCCCCAGTGCCGCCTGCGTGAGCTCGTCCAGCGAGGCCTCCTTGCGGCGGTCGAACCATTGCACCGACCAGTTCAGCGCGCCGAAGATCAGCAGGCGCGCGAGCTTCACGTCGGCCTGCAGGCGGCCGTGGGCGTGCAGTACGCGCAGCACGGGATCCCAAACGCCCTCGTACTCGCTCTTGAGCGCCGCCAGCACGGCGCGCTGCCGCGGCAGGATGGACCGCGCCTCGTACAGCATCACCGGGTAGAAGTCGCTGCCGCTGCCCAGCAGCACCTCCAGGTGGTTGCGCACCAGCCGGCGCAGCTGCGCCTCGGCGTCCAGGCCGGCCATGCCGGCGGCCACCTGGCGCTGGCGCTCCAGCGCGCTGCGCATGCCCTCCTCCATCACGGCGAACAGCAGCGCCTGCTTGGTCTTGAAGTGGTAGAAGGGCGAGCCGCTCTGCATGCCGGCGGCCGCGGCGATGTCGCGCGTGCTGGTGGCGTCGAAGCCCTGCCGGCGGAACAGGCGGGCGGCGCCCAGGATCAGGGCGCGCCGGCGGTTGCCGTCGTCGCGCTCATCGACGGTCTTGCGCGGACGCCCGCGGGGGCGCTTGGCAGCGCCGCGGGCGCCCGCGGCAGTGCGGGCGGTGGCCGGTTGCATGGCGGCTGACCATAGCAGAGCCTGCGATTTACGGCAAGCAACTGCTTGGTGAAAAACGCCGGCCGCAACCCGCAGGTCGGGGTGAGCCCGCAGGCGGACCGCGACTCCGACCTGCCCTTACTTCGCCAGCGCGTCCCGCACCCTCGCCAGCCGCTCGTAGGCCTCGTTGGCCACCGCCTTCAGGTCGGCGTTGTCGTTGTCCGCCGTCAGCTGCAGCGGGTCGGCGAACACCACGGCGACCTGGCCCTTGCCGTCCTGGCGCACCAGCACGTTGCACGGCAGGAAGCGCCCGATGTCGGGATCGGTGGTGACGGCGCGATGCGCCAGGCGCGGATTGCAGGCGCCCAGGATCCGGTACGGCGGGATGTCCTCGCCGATCTTCTCGCGCAGGGCGCCCTGCACGTCGATCTGGCTCAGGATGCCGAAGCCCTCCTTCTTCAGTTCCTCGGTGACGCGTTCGATGGCCTGGGGGAATTCCATGGCCAGGGTGGCCTTGATCAGCGGCATGCTTGCTCCTTGCGACGACAGTCTATCAACTCCTTAATCGTCGCCGATCCCGGAACCCGGTGCAAGCTCCTGCGCGGCCAGGCACTCCGCCAGGTAGGGCGCCGTCCGGCTGGCGCGCGCCTTCGCCACCTGGGCCGGCGTGCCGGCGGCGACGACGCGGCCGCCCTGCGCTCCCGCGCCCGGCCCCATGTCGATCACCCAGTCGCCCTGCGCCACCACGCGCATCTCGTGCTCGACCACGACCACCGTGTTGCCCTCGTCCACCAGCCGCTGCAGCTGCGCCATCAGGCGGTCGACGTCGGCGGCGTGCAGGCCCGTGGTGGGCTCGTCCAGCACATAGAGCGTGTCGCCGCGATGCGTGCGCTGCAGCTCCGTGGCGAGCTTGATGCGCTGCGCCTCGCCGCCGGAGAGTTCGGTCGCCGGCTGCCCCAGGCGCAGGTAGCCCAGCCCGATGTCCTGCAGCACCGCCAGCGGCCGCAGCACCGCGGGCTCGTCGGCGAAGAAGGCCACGGCCTCTTCGACCGTCATGGCCAGCACCTCGGCGATGGTCTTGTCCTGCCAGCGGATCTCCAGCGTCTGCGCGTTGTAGCGGGCGCCATGGCATTCCGGGCAGGGTGCATACACGCTGGGCATGAAGAGCAGTTCCACGGAGACGAAGCCCTCGCCCTCGCAGGTTTCGCAGCGGCCCTTGGGCACGTTGAAGGAAAAACGGCCGGGGTCGTAGCGGCGCTTGCGCGCGGCCGGCGTGGCGGCGAACAGCTTGCGCACCGCGTCGAACAGCCCGGTGTAGGTGGCCAGGTTGGAGCGCGGCGTGCGGCCGATCGGCTTCTGGTCCACCTGCACCAGCCGGCGGATGGCCGCCGTGTCGCCGGCCAGCCGGCCCGACCAGGTGCCGTCGCGCGCATTCGGCTCCAGCAGTTCGTCGGCCTCTTCCTCTTCGCCGGGCAGTTCGCTGCCCAGGTGCTGCGCCACCAGTTCCAGCAGCGCGCGCGTCACCAGCGTGGACTTGCCCGAGCCGGACACGCCCGTGACCGCCGTGAGGCAGCCGAGCGGGAAGGCCGCGTCCAGCCCCTGCAGATTGTTGCGCGTGACCGCCTCCAGCCGCAGCCAGCCGCGCGCCGGCCGGGGCGCCTGCCGCGGCAGGGGCACTTCGCCGAACAGGTGGCGCCGGGTCTGCGACTCCTGCACCTGCGCCAGGCCCGCGGGCGGCCCGCTGTACAGCACCTCGCCCCCGCGCTCGCCCGCTGCCGGCCCCACGTCCACCAACCAGTCGGCCCGGCGCATCAGGGAGAGGTCGTGTTCCACCACGTACACCGTGTTGCCGCTGCGCTTGAGCCGCTGCAGGGCGTCCACCAGGGCCTCGCTGTCGGCGGGATGCAGGCCGGCGGACGGTTCGTCCAGCACGTAGATCACGCCGAACAGCTGCGAGCCCAGCTGGGTGGCCAGCCGCATACGCTGGAGCTCGCCGGGCGAGAGGGTGGGCGTGCTGCGGTCCAGCGAGAGGTAGCCCAGGCCGAGTTCGACCAGCGTCTGGATGCGCCCGAGCAGGTCGTGCGCCAGGCGCTGCGCCGCGATGCGCTTCTCTTCCGACAGCCCGCCGGTGAGGCGCACGTCGGGCGCCGCGGAATGGGATGCACCGCCGTGCGCCACGCGCGACTGCCGGGCCTGGCGCGAGGCCGTGCGCGACACGGTGTCGCCCGCCGTCATCACGTCCTGCAGCCGCCCTTCGGCCGCGGGCCGCAGGATCTGCGCGACCTCCTCGATGGGCAGCTGCGAAAGCGCGCCGATGTCGTACCCCGCGAAGGTGACCGCCAGCGCCTCGGACTTGAGGCGCTTGCCGGCGCACACCGGACACGGCGTGCCCACCATGAACTGCGCCACCCGCTTCTTCATCATGGCGCTCTGCGTCGTGGCGAAGGTGTGCAGCACGTAGCTGCGCGCGCTGCTGAAGGTGCCCATGTAGGCCGGCTCCATCTTCGCGCGCAGCGCCGCCTTGGTTTCCTTGGGCGTGAAGCCCGGATACACGGGAACGGTCGGCGTCTCGTCGGTGAACAGGATCCAGTCGCGCACCTTGCGCGGCAGCTCGCGCCAGGGCGTGTCGACGTCGTAGCCCAGCGTAACCAGGATGTCGCGCAGGTTCTGGCCGTGCCAGGCGGGCGGCCAGGCCGCGATGGCGCGCTCGCGGATGGTGAGCGAGTCGTCCGGCACCATGGAAGCTTCGGTCGCGTCGTACACGCGGCCCTGGCCGTGGCAGTGCGGGCAGGCGCCCTGCGGCGTGTTGGGCGAGAAGTCCTCCGCGTAGAGCATGGGCTGTCCGGGCGGATAGTGGCCGACGCGCGAATAGAGCATGCGCAGCAGGCTGGAGATGGTGGTCACGCTGCCGACCGAGGACCGCGTGCTGGGCGTGCCGCGCTGCTGTTGCAGCGCCACGGCGGGCGGCAGGCCCTCGATGGAGTCCACGTCCGGCACGCCGGCCTGGTCGATCAGCCGCCGCGCGTAGGGCGACACCGATTCCAGGTAGCGGCGCTGCGCCTCCGCATAGATGGTGCCGAAAGCGAGCGAGGACTTGCCCGAACCCGAGACGCCGCTGAACACCACGATGGCGTCGCGCGGCACGTCCACGTCCACGTCCTTGAGGTTGTGCTCGCGCGCCCCGCGCACGCGCACGAAGCCGCGCCCGGGCGCCGCGCGTGTTTCTTCCGCTCCCGATTCAGGGCCGGGGGGCATCTTGCGTTCTTTTCCCATGCTCGCGCCACGGTAGGGACGAGCCGGAGGCCAGGCCGTGGGATGAGTCGGAAAGTATTGTAGGAGGCGCCCCCCCTAAGATGGGCGGATGCCCGCGTTGCCCGCTCCCGTCTCCCGCCGTCCCATCCACACCCGCAACATCCGTTTCGAAGGCTTCCTGCGCGACGACGGCCTGTGGGACATCGACTGCGAACTGCACGACAGCAAGTCCGAGCCGACCGAGATGCGCGAGCGCGGCCTGCTGCCGCCCGGCGAGCCGATCCACCTGCTGCGCGTGCGCCTCACGCTCGACGACAGCCTGACCATCCGCGCGGTCGAGACCGCCGCCGTGAACGCGCCCTTCGCCGAATGCCAGCTGCCGGCGGCCGCGCCCATGCAGAAGCTCGTCGGCCTCACCATGGGGCCGGGCTGGCGCAAGGCCATCGACGGCGCGATCGGCGGCGTGGCCGGCTGCACGCACCTGCGCGAGCTGGTGTTCAACGGCGCCACCGCGGCCTTCCAGATGATCCCGCACCACCGCGCCAAGCAGCGCGGCCAGGCCGACGACCGCACGCCCGACGGCAAGCCGCCCTTCTACATGGGCCAGTGCATGACCTGGGCGTTCGACGGCCCGGTGGTGCAGCGCATCGCGCCCATGTTCTACCGGCCAAAGTAGGCGGGCGGTGGGCGTAGCGAACCCAGCCTGCGCCACTACCCCAGGTCCTGGGCCCGCCGCAGCAGCAGCTCGCGCTCCCGCTCGTTGCCCGCGAGCTCCGCGGCCTGCAGGAAGGCCTCGCGCGCTTCCTCCCGCCGCCCCAGCTTTTCCAGCAGGTCGCCGCGCACGCTGGGCAGCCACTGGTAGCGGCGCAGCGCCGGCTCCGCGCGCAGCGAGTCGACGATGGCGAGTCCGGCCGCGGGCCCTTGCGCCATGGCGACCGCCACCGCCCGATTGAGTTCCACCACCGGCGACCGCGCCACCGCGGAAAGCTCGGCATAGAGCGCCGCGATGCGATGCCAGTCGGTCTCCGGCGCGCTGCGGGCGCGCGCATGGCAGGCCGCGATCGCCGCCTGCAGCGCATAGAGTCCCCGCCCGCCACCCAGCGCCTGCGCCTTCGCCAGCGCCGCCAGCCCGCGCCGGACCAGCAGCGGGTCCCAGCGCGCGCGGTCCTGGTCCGCCAGCAGGATGGGCCGGCCCTCGCCGTCGGTGCGCGTAACGAGAACCAA
>JALHLO010000054.1 GCA_022844525.1 Ramlibacter sp. | reverse complement strand
AAGGCCGTGGTGCGGGTCCAGGCCGCGGCGGGCCAGCCGGCCGTGGGCTTGCAGCCGCTCGTGCTGCAGGCGAACGCGGCCCGCGCCGAACAGTGCGCCCCGGTGCCGGTTCCCAGGGAAGCTTCCGTCGCGGCCGGCAAGGACGATGCCGCCGCTCCCGCCACCCTGGCGCTGGTGGAGCAGCTGGGTTTCGACGACAAGTGGCTCGCCGCCGCCCCCGTGGGCAACGAGTGGCTGCACCCGCAGGCCGCCTTCACGCCCGCGCTGCCGGTGGTGAAGGTGGCGGTGAAGCACGTGCGGGGCAGCCAGGTGGACCTGCGCGTCAACGGCACGGCGGTGGATCCCCTGCGGTACGCGGGTGCGCAGGCCAGCCCCAGCGGCGAGCTGGTGCTGTCGCAGTGGCGCGCGGTGGACCTGCGCGAAGGGCCGAACCTGATGGAAGTCGCCGTGCGCGACGCGTCCGGCCAGGTGATCCTGCGCGAGCAGCGCACCATCCATTACGCCCTGGGTCCGGCAAGCGTCGCCTTCGACGCGAAGCGCTCGCAACTCGCGGCCGACGGGCGCGTGTCGCCGCTGATCGCGGTGCGCATGCTGGACCGCGACGGCAAGCCGGTGCGCCGCGGCGTGGCCGGCGAGGTGAACGTGGCGCCGCCGTACCTGCCGCAGCAGGTGGCCGACGCCGTGCAGCAGGAGCCGCTGGCCGGCCTGCCCGGTGGCCGCGCGCGCTTCCAGGTGGGCGAGGACGGCGTCGCGCTGGTCGCGCTGCAGCCCACCATGCAGTCGGGCGAGGCGGTGCTGCGCTTCGACTTCGGCGACAACCGCCAGCACGAAGTGCGCGCCTGGCTGCAGGCCGACCTGCGCGAATGGGTGCTGGTGGGCTTCGCCGAAGGCACCCTGGGGCACAAGCGGATGTCCGGCAACCTGCAGGCGCTGGACGAGGCGCAGGCCGGCGAGCAGCTGTTCGACCAGGACCGCGTGGCGCTCTACGCCAAGGGCCGCGTCAAGGGCGACTTCCTGATGACGGTCGCCTACGACAGCGCCAAGGAGCGGGGCACGGGCCAGGACCGTGCGCTGAAGCAGGTGGTGGACCCGAACCAGTACTACACGCTGTACGGCGACGCCGCGCAGCCGCAGTACGATGCGGCCAGCACCAGCAAGCTGTACCTGCGCATCGAGAAGAAGCAGTTCTACGCGCTGTTCGGCGACCACGACACGGGCCTGACGGTGACGGAACTGGGGCGCTACAGCCGCACGCTGACCGGCGTGAAGTCCGGCTACAAGGGAGAGACCTTCAGCTACACCGCCTTCGCCGCCCGCACCAGCCAGGGCTTCCTGAAGGACGAACTGCAGGGCGACGGCACCTCGGGCCTGTACCGCCTGCGGGCCCGCGCCATCCTGCCGAACTCCGAGAAGGTGCGCATCGAGGTGCGCGACCGCTTCCAGCCGGACCGCGTGTTGAGCACGCGCGCTCTGGCGCCCTTCATCGACTACCAGATCGACCGCGAGCGCGGCACGCTGCTGATGCGTGAGCCGGTGCCCTCGCGCGACGAGGCCTTCAACCCGGTGCTGGTCGTCGCCGAGTACGAGACCGAGGACCCGGGCCAGGCCGGGCTGACCTACGGCGGCCGGGCCGCGGTGCAGGTCGCGCCGGGCGCCGAGGTGGGCGTCACGCACGTGAAGGAAGGCAACGCCGGCCGCGAAGGCCGCCTCACGGCCGCCGACGCGAGCGTGAAGCTGGGCGAAGGCACCAAGGTCCGCGCCGAAGTCGCCACCAGCCGCAGCAACACCGCCGCCGGCCCGCAGTCCGGCAACGCCTACCTGGTCGAGGCCACCCATGACGACGGCAAGACCGCCGCCCGCGCCTACGCGGGCGAGCAGCAGCCGGGCTTCGGACTCGGCCAGCAGGCCGCGGCGTCCGCCGGGCAGCGCAAGATCGGCGCCGACGCGCGCCACAAGCTGAACGACACGCTGCAGGTGCAGGGCGAAACCTACCGCCAGGAGAACCTGGCCACGGGCGGCCGCCGCGACGTCGCCGAGGCCCGCATGCAGTGGGCCAACAAGGAAGCGGGCCTCACCGTCAGCGCCGGCGGCCGCAGCGCCAGCGAGACCGACGCCGCCGGCAACGGCAGCGATGCGCGCCAGCTCACCGGCGGCGTGGCCTACGAGATGCTCGACCACCGCCTCGTGCTGCGCGCCGCCGCGGACATCGACGTCGGCAGCAGCGGCGGCCGCGGCACGGTCAACTTCCCCAACCGGCTGGCGCTCGGCGCCGACTACCGCCTCACGCCCGAGACCACGCTCACCGCGCAGCACGAGATCGCGCGCGGCGACCAGCTGCGCGCCAACACCACGCGCGTGGGCCTGCGCACGCAGCTGTGGCAGGGCGCCGAAGCGCAGCTGGGCGCGGGCAGCCAGGACACCCTGGACGCCGGCCGCCTGTTCACCAGCATGGGCCTGGTGCAGAAGCTCAAGCTGAGCGAATCCTGGAGCGCCGACTTCGGCGTGGACCGCGTGCAGACCCTGCGCAGCACGGTCAACCCGCTCGGCCCCGCGCAAACGCTGGCTTCGGGCACCCCGCCGGTTGCGAGCTACGGGCTGCTCACGGGCGACCACACCTCCGTGTCCATGGGCCTGGCCTACCAGGACGCGTCCTGGAGCGGCAGCGGCCGCCTCGAACGCAGCGAGAGCGACACCGACACGCGAACCAACCTGCTGCTGGGCGCGCAGCGCAAGCTGGGGCAGGGCCGCGTGGTGGCCGCCGGCCTGGCGGTGCTGGACTCGCGCGGCACGGGCGGCGACCTGCGGCAGGTGAACCTGCGCGTGAGCCAGGCCTCGCGCCCGAGCGACAGCGCCTGGAGCTGGCTGCATCGCATGGAGTACGTGGAGGACCGCAACGAGAACCTCGGCGCGCGCCTGTTCACCCGCAAGCTGGTCAGCAACTTCAACGCCAACTGGAAGGCCTCCCCGCGCACGCAGGTCGCCTTCCAGTACAGCGCCAAGTACGTGCGCGAGATGCTGGGCGACATGAGCCACGGCGGCTACACCGACCTGTGGGGCATCGAGGCGCGCCACGACCTCGGCGAGCGCTGGGACATCGGCCTGCACGGCGGGCTGCTGACTTCGTGGCGCACCGGCACGCGGGCCTGGCAGGCGGGCCTGTCGGTCGGCTACCGCCTCGCGCCCAACACCTGGGTGTCCGTCGGCTACAACCAGCTGGGCTTCAGCGACGCCGACTTCACCGGGTCCGAGTACCGCGCGGAGGGCTTCTTCGTGAACGTGCGCATGAAGTTCGACCAGGACACCTTCGACCTGAACGACCGCAAGTCGGTCCCCCTGAACCTGAAGCCGTGATGCGCCCGCCCTTCCTGTCCCTCCTCATGGCGCGCTGGCCGCGCGTGCCGGCCCTGGCGGCGCTGCTGCTGGCGCTGCTGGCGCCCGCCGCGCGCGCCGAGAACGTGTACCTCATGCACCTGGGGCTCAACGGCATCTACAGCGTGGACACCCGCACCGGCGGCCCGGCCACGCTGCTGACGCCGATCACCGCGCCGGCCGGGGCGGAGGGCTACACGCTGGCCGTGCGGCCCAGCGACGGCATGCTGTACTTCCTGGATTCCAACGCCGCCAACCCCAACCTGTGGCGCTGGAACCCGGAGACGCCGGGCGTCCTGCCCGTGCTGGTGGGAACGCCGGGCGCCAGCACCGTCGGCGTGGTGCGCCTGGGCTTCGACGGCGCCGGCAACCTGCTGGCGATGGACACCGCCACCAACATCTGGACCCTGGACCAGAACACGGGCGGCATCCTGGGCACCATGCCCCTGAACGGCGACAAGCCGAATTCGAGCGGCGACCTGTGCCTGAACTCCGCCACCGGCGTGCTCTACATGGTGGCCAACCAGAGCGTGTACACGGTGGTGGCCGACACCGGCGTCAGCACGCTGCTGGGCACCGTGCCGGGGCTGCCGGCCGTTCCCAACGGCTACGTCACGGGCTGCGCCTTCACGCAGGACGGCAGCATGCTCGTCTCGCTGTACCAGGGCGGGCCCCTGTACCGCCTGAACCTGAACACCCTGGCCGCGACCGCGCTGCCGACCAGCACCGGCATCACCCAGATCGGCGACCTGGCGACCGCCCCCCAGCGCAGCGCGGACCTGCGCCTGTCCAAGACCGCCAGCACCGCCACGCCGGGCGCGAGCGTGAGCTTCACCGTCACGGTGACCAACGACGGCCCGAACCGCGCGGCGGACGTGCGCGTGCTCGACCTGCTGCCGGCCGGCCTGACGCTCAGCTCCACTTCGGCCTCGCAAGGCACCTACTACGCCACCTCCCCCGCCACGGGCATCGCCGCCGGCACGTGGCGCGCCGGCGTGCTGCAGCCCGGCGCCTCCGCCACGCTGACGATGAACGCCACCGTGACCGGCGCGGCGCTGATCACGAACACGGCGCAGATCAGCTATTCCGACGAATACGATCCCGATTCGGTGCCGGGCAACGGCGCGGCCGGCGAGGACGACCAGGCCTCCGTCACGATCACGCCCAGCCCCGACCTGCGCGTGACCAAGACCTCGCAAAGCGGCTTCGTGGCGGGGGTGGACGGCACCTACACCATCACCGTGAACAACGTGGGCCCGGCTCCCAGCAGCGGCATCTACACCGTCACGGACACCCTGCCGGCCGGCATCACCTACCGCGGCTTCGCGGGCACCGGGTGGTCGTGCAGCGTCGCGGGCAGCACCGTCACCTGCACCAACAGCACGGCGATCCCGGGCAACGGCAACTCCAGCGCGCTCACGCTCACCGTGCGGCCCGTCGCGCCGGTGGCCGACCAGGTCACCAACACCGCCACGGTCGCGGGCGGCGGCGAGCCCGGCAACAACAACGGCAACAACAGCGGCAGCGTGACCACGCCGGTGTGCACGACCACCTGCCCCGACCTGCGGATGAACAAGACGGCCCCGGCGAGCTTCACCGTCGGCACCGTGGGCACCTACACGCTCAGCGTCACCAACGTCGGCGGCCTGGCCACCGGGACCAACCCCTACCGCGTGGTGGACAACCTGCCGGCCGGCATGACGCTGAGCGCTGTCCCGGCGGGAACCAACTGGACCTGCCTCACCACGACGCCCGGCACCAACACGGTCAACGGCACCATCGTCGACTGCACGCGCACCACGAGCATCGCGGGAAGCGGCGGCGTTTCGACCAACCTGACGGTGCAGGTGAACGTGGCGGCAGGCGCCGTGCCGCAGGCGGAGAACACGGCCAGCGTGAGCGGCGGCGGCGAACCGCCCGCCACCCAGGGCAACAACAGCGCCACCGTCACCACGCCGGTGCTCGACGTGGACCTGATCGTCAGCAAGGCCAAGAGCACGGCCGGCAACTTCGACGTCGGCGTCGCCTCGGCGTACGTCTTCACCGTGCGCAACCAGGGCGGCCGCAACGCGACCGGCACGGTGTTCTTCGACGATACGCTGCCGCCCGGGGTCACCCTCCGGACGAATTCAGGCGGAACCGGCTGGACGCTCGGCGCCGGCTGGGCCTGCCCGCAGAACACGCCGGTCGCCGGCGCGAACACGGCCACCGGCAGCCGCGTCTACTGCACGCGCACGGGGCTCAACGCGAACACCACGGCCGCCACCGTCACGGTGCCGGTCGACATCGGGCCGGCGGCCGCGCCGGTGGCGAACAACACGGTGACGGTGGGCGGCGGCGGCGAGCCCGCGGCCCTGGCCGGGAACAACTCCTTCCTGCTGTCCACGCCGGTGGATGCCGCCGACCTGGCGATCACCAAGTCGCACAACGGCAGCCTGGCGGTGGGCACCAGCACCGACTACACGCTGACGGTCACCAACGTCGGGGCGCTCGCGAGTTCGGGCACGATCACGGTGGTGGACACGCTGCCGGCCGGCCTCACCTTCGTGTCGGTGACGGCCGCGGGCTGGACCTGCGGTTACGCCGCGCCTACCGTGACCTGCACCCGCGGCACCGCGCTGGCCATCAACACCTCCGCCCCGCCGATCGTGGTGCGGGTGACGCCCACCGCCGGCGGCACCATCACCAACACCGCCCAGGTCTCCGGCGGCAACGAGGGCAGCGCGTACAGCGGCAACAACACGGCGACCGACAGCACCGTCGTCTACTTCCCGCCGGTGGCGACCAAGACGTTCACGCCCAACAGCATCCCGTCCGGCGGCACCACGACCTTGACCATCTCGATCCAGAACCCGGCGGGCAGCGGCCTGGCTTCCATCACCGGCCTGGGCTTCAGCGACCCCTTCCCCACCGGGATGACGGTCGCCAACCCGCCGAACCTGGTGAACACCTGCGGCGGCACGGTGAGCCCGGGCACGAGCCAGGGCGACGCGGTGCTGGCGCTCGCGGGCGGCGCCACCGGCGTCCCGGGCACCAGCTGCAGCATCAGCGTGACGGTCACCGCCTCCGGCACCAGCCCCAAGGTCAATACGACCAGCGAGATCAGCAGCGCCAACGGCGGGACGGGTGCGCCGGCCAGCGCCAGCCTGACCGTGACCGCACCGGTCGGCGTGGCGGCGCTCACCAAGGTCAGCTCGCCCGGCGTCGTGGGCGTCGGCGAAAGCGCGGTCCTCACCTTCACCATCAACAACACGACGACGCCCACCAGCGACATGCGCTTCCGCGACACGCTGCCGGCCGGCGTGACCACGGTGGGCACGACCTTCGGCGGCACCTGCACGAGCACCGGCGGCACCGGGCTGTCGCGCGGCGTGACCGGCGGCAACGTGATCAACGTGGCCGGCGTGGACCTGGCCGCGAGCGCCAGCTGCACGGTGACGATCCCGATCCGCGCCGCCGCCGCGGGCAGCTACTCGAACACCGCCGCCAACATCAGCAACCTGCTGAACCTCTCGGGCGCCAGCGTGAACGACACGCTGGAGGTGCAGCCCGTGACGCTCACCAAGAGCTTCGCGCCGGCCGCCATCATCGTGAACACCACGTCCACGATGTCGCTGGTGCTCACCAACGGCGCCGCGACGCCCGAGCAGAACGGCATCGCCTTCACCGAGACGCTGCCCGCGGGCGTGGTGCTCGCCGCGGCGCCGGCCGCATCGCAGTGCGGCGGCACGGTGGCGGGCACCGCCGGCGGCACCACCGTGACCGTCAGCGGCGCCACGCTCGCCGCGGGCCTGGCCAGCTGCACCATCACCGCGACGGTGACCTCCGCCGCGGCCGGCACGTACAACAACGTGGCGGGCAACATCACCGGCCTGTCCGCCAACCTCGTCAACAGCGTCAACGCCACGCTCACCGTGTCGGTGCCGCTGCCCACGATCGGCAAGACCAACAACCAGGCCAGCATCACCCCCGGCGACACCACCGACTACGAGATCACGCTGGGCAACACCACGGCCATCACCTTCACCGGCGGCACGGCGGTGGTGCTGAAGGACCCGCCCGTGGCCAACCTCACGCTCACCGGCGCGGCCTGCGCCGCGCAGGGCGGCGCCACTTGCCCGGCGGCCGGCAGCGCCGCGATGGTCGCCGCGCTCCAGGGCGCGGCCGGCCTGACGATCCCCTCGCTGCCGCCGAACGGGACGCTCACCTTCACCGTGCAGGCGCAGCTGACCGGCAACCCGACCGGCAACCTGGTGAACACCGCGACCGCCACCGCCAACGGCGGCTCCATCTCGGCCCAGGACAGCGACGCCATCGTGTATCCCAGCCTCATGAACACCAAGACGGTGACGGTGCTCAACGACCCCGTGAACGGGACCAGCAACCCCAAGAGCATCCCCGGCGCGGAGGCGCTCTACACCATCACGGTGGCGAACACCGGCGCGGGGCGCGTGGACAGCGACACCCTGCTGATCGCCGACTCGATCCCGGCCAACACGGCGCTGTTCGTGGGCAACCTCGGGGCGACGCCGGCCGGGCCGGTGGGCTTCGCGGACGCGGGCTCCGCCCTGAGCTTCGGCTTCGCCACGCTCGCCTCCGCCGCGGACGACGTGGAGTTCTCCAGCGACAACGGTGGCACCTGGAGCTACACGCCCGTGGCCGATGCGAACGGCTACGACCCGGCGGTGACCAACATCCGCCTGCGGCCCAAGGGCCGGATGGCGGCGTGGTCCGGCAGCGGCGCCTTCCCGTCCTTCAGCCTGACCTTCAAGGTGAAGCTGAAGTAGGGCCGGCCGCTTCCCTCAGGCCCCCAGCCGCTGCTGGTGCCGCGCGATCTGCGCGCGCACCTGCGCCGGCGCGGTCCCGCCCAGCGTGTTCCTCGCATTGAGCGACCCGCGCAGGGACAGCGCGTCGTACACGTCCTTCTCGATCGCCGGGTTGAACTGCCGCAGCACCGCCAGCGGCAGCTCCGACAGGTCGCAGTTGTGCGACACCGCCGCCTTCACCGCGTGCGCCACCGCCTCGTGCGCGTCGCGGAAGGGCAGGCCTTTCTTCACCAGGTAGTCGGCCAGGTCGGTCGCCGTGGCGTAGCCCTTGAGCGCCGCCTGCTCCATCGCCTGCGGCTGCACGGTGATGCCGCCGGCCATCTCGGCGAAGATGCGCAAGGTGTCCTTGAGCGTGTCGACGGTGTCGAACAGCGGCTCCTTGTCCTCCTGGTTGTCCTTGTTGTAGGCCAGGGGCTGGCCCTTCATCAGCGTGATCAGCGCCACCAGGTGGCCCACCACCCGGCCGGTCTTGCCGCGCGCCAGTTCCGGCACGTCCGGGTTCTTCTTCTGCGGCATGATCGACGAGCCGGTGGTGAAGCGGTCGGCGATCCGGATGAAGCCGAAGTTCTGCGACATCCACAGGATCAGTTCCTCGGACATCCGGCTCACGTGCACCATCACCAGCGAGGCCGCCGCCGCGAACTCGATCGCGAAGTCGCGGTCGCTCACCGCGTCCAGCGAGTTCTGGCAGACGCCTTCCATGCCCAGTTCCTTCGCCACGAACTCGCGGTCCAGGGGGTAGGTGGTGCCGGCGAGCGCCGCCGCGCCCAGGGGCAGGCGGTTGACGCGCTTGCGCACGTCCAGCATGCGTTCGTGGTCGCGCGCGAACATCTCCACGTAGGCCAGCATGTGGTGGCCGAAGCTCACCGGCTGCGCCACCTGCAGGTGGGTGAAGCCGGGGAGCACGACCTCCACGTTCTGTTCCGCCAGCGTCAGCAGGGCCTTCTGCAGGTCCAGCAGCAGGTCCGCGATCAGGTCGATTTCGCCCCGCAGCCACAGGCGCACGTCGGTGGCGACCTGGTCGTTGCGGCTGCGGCCGGTGTGCAGGCGCTTGCCCGCGTCGCCCACCAACTGGGTCAGGCGGGCCTCGATATTGAGGTGCACGTCCTCCAGGTCCAGCTTCCATTCGAAGCCGCCGGAGGCGATTTCCTGCCGGATCTGCTCCAGTCCGCGGCGGATATCGGCCAGATCCGTTGCGGAAATGACACCCTGTTTTTGCAACATGGCGGCATGCGCCAGGGACCCGGCGATGTCGGCCTGCCACAGCCTCTTGTCGAAGAAGACACTGGCGGTGTAGCGTTTGACCAGGTCGCTCATGGGTTCGCTGAAGAGGGCGGACCAGGCCTCGGACTTGTGATCGAGTTGGCTCATAGGGCTTGCACGGATGCGCTGGCGGATGGGCAGGGAGCGTCGCTTCCCCAATAATGAAGGCCGAAGGAGGCTTTCAGCAGCCACGCGCGAGCGTGGCCTGAAGGTGAGATGGACGATTCGAAACTATTATCCGCGTTCCAGGAACTGACCCGGCCGACCGCCGCGGAGGCCAAGCCGCGACCACCGATTCTGTTCGACACCTGCGAGGTCGGCGTGGTGCTGCGTTCGCTGTTGTTCGTCGAGGCGGTGATGGCCGTCGGCGCCCTGTTCGCCGGCCCGGGAATGACGCCCTGGCTGGCGCGGGTGGCGATGCTCAGTGGCGCCGCCGTGCCGGCCACCCTGGCCTGGCTGGCCGTCACCTGCGCCGGCAAGAACCTGCTGGCGCGCCTGCCCGCCGAGGGCCAGCAGGTCGCCGGCGTGGCGCTGGGCGCACTGGCCGGCCTGGCCGGCTGCTGGCTGCTGTCCCTGGTGACCGTCTTCGGGGCCATGCCCTGGCTGGCCTCGGCGCTGGCGGGCGCCTTCCTGTCAGGGATCAGCGTGTCGGCCCTGGTGCTGCGCGCCAAGGGCCGCCTGCCGGCGGAGACGGCGGCGCGGCTGGCGGAGCTGCAGGCGCGCATCCGCCCCCATTTCCTGTTCAACAGCCTCAACAGCGCCATCGCGCTGGTGCGCGAGGACCCGGCGCGGGCGGAGCACCTGCTGGAGGACCTGAGCGAGCTGTTCCGGCACGTCCTGGTCAGCAAGGCCGATTCGGCCACGCTGTCCGAGGAGGTGCAGGTGGCGCGCCACTACCTGGACATCGAGCAGGTGCGCTTCGGCGAGCGCCTGCGGGTGGAATGGGCCATCGACGCGGATGCCGGCAAGGCCAAGGTTCCCGCTTTGTTTTTGCAGCCCTTGGTGGAGAATGCGGTCAAGCACGGCGTGGAGCCGAGTCCGACCGGGGCGGACGTGAAGGTCACGACGCAGCGGCGGGGCAGCACCGTGGTCATCAAGGTGACCAACACCGTGCCGGGGGGCCAGGGGCGCCCCGGGCACGGGGTGGCGCTGGAGAACGTGAGGGACCGGCTGCGGCTGCTGCACGACGTGCAGGCGCAGTTCCAGACCGCGCTGATCGACGGGCGCTACCAGGTGCGGATCGAGGTTCCGGCATGAACAATAACGAGGACGGAGGGCAGAGATGGGCCTGAAGATGTTGTTGGTCGACGACGAACCGCTGGCACGTTCGCGCCTGCGCACGTTGCTGGCGGACTGCAAGGCACCGGCGGCGGAAGTCGCCGGGGAAGCCGCCAATGCGGCGCAGGCCATGGAGCACCTGCGCAGGCAGGGCTTCGACGGCGTGCTGCTGGACATCCACATGCCCGGCGCCGACGGGCTGGCGCTGGCGCAGGTGCTGCGCACCCTGCCGGAGCCGCCGGCCGTGGTGTTCGTCACCGCCTATGCGGAGCACGCGGTCACCGCCTTCGAGCTGGAGGCGGTGGACTACCTGACCAAGCCGGTGCGGCTGGAACGGCTGGAGCAGGCCCTGGCTCGCGTGGAGAAGGCCCGCCAGGGCCGCGCCGGCGGCCCGGAGCCCGAGCAGGAAGTGCTGGTGATCCAGGACCGCGGCCGCACGGAACGCGTGCCGGTGACCGAGGTGCTGTATTTCAAGGCCGAATTGAAGTACATCACCGTCCGCACGGCCGCCAGAAGCTATATCCTTGACGGTTCGCTCAGCGAGCTCGAGGAGCGCCACGGCGGCCAGTTCCTGCGGGTGCACCGCAACGCGCTGGTCTCGCGGCGCGCCGTCCGGGCGCTCGAAAAGCATTTCGACGCGGAGGAAGGCGAGGGCTGGGCGGTGCGCCTGAACGGGGTCGAAGAATCCCTGGCCGTGTCGCGCCGGCAACTGAGCGCCGTGCGGGAGGCGCTGGCCAGCTGAAATCACCAAGAGGAACCGGGGACTCGCCGATGTCCGTGACGCCAAAGTGAGTTCCGAACCTCCCGAACCGATCGATCCCTCCGAGATCGACGACCTCCCGCGCACCCCGGTGGATCCGCGGCAGCCGCCGCATGTGCTGCTGCACATGCCGGCCAACGTGCGCAGCGCCGCCCTGGGCGTGCTGATGGTGCTGGCCGTGCTGGCGGTGCTCAAGCTCGCCAGCGGCTTCTTCATTCCTCTGATGGTGAGCGTGGTCTTCAGCTATGCGCTGTCGCCGCTGGTGGACTGGTTCCATCGCATGAAGGTCCCGCGCGCCGTGAGCGCGGGCGTGCTGATCCTGGGCATCCTGGGCGGCATCGGCGCCTCGGTGTATTCGCTGTCCGACGACGCCAACGAGCTGATCGTGTCCATGCCGGACGCCGCGCGCAAGGTGCGCGACGCGCTGCAGCAGGGCAAGAAGAAGAAGGAAGACAGCACCCTGCAGAACGTGCAGAAGGCCGCCACCGAGCTGGAGAAGGCCGCCGAGGAAGCGGGCGGCAGCACGCCGGCCACGCGCGGCGTGACCCGGGTGATCGTGGAGAAACCGCGCTTCGACCTGCGCGAGCACCTGTGGACCGGCACGCTCGGCTTCGCCAGCGTGATCGGGCAGACGGTGATGGTCACCTTCCTCACCTACTTCATGCTGATCTCCGGCAACACCTTCCGGCGCAAGCTGGTGAAGATCGCGGGGCCGGGGCTGGCCGAGAAGAAGCTCACGGTGCAGGCGCTCGACGAGATCAACGCGCAGATGCAGCGCTACCTGCTGGTGCAGCTGGTGGCGAGCATCGCAGTGGGGCTGGCGACCGGCATCGCCTTCGCGATCATCGGGTTGGAACATGCCGCCGTGTGGGGAGTGGCCGCGGGCGTGCTGAACCTCGTGCCTTACGTCGGGTCGATCGCGGTCACCGGCCTGTCGGCCGTGGTGGCCTTCGTGCAGTTCGGCGACCTGAACATGGCGCTGCTGGTGGCGGGCATCTCGCTGCTGATCAACACCGTGGAGGGCTACCTGCTGGTGCCCTGGGCCACCAGCAAGGCAAGCAGCATGAACCCGGTGGCCGTGTTCATCGGCGTGCTGGCCTGGGGGTGGCTGTGGGGCGTGTGGGGACTGCTGCTCGGGATCCCGATCCTGATGGCGGTGAAGGCGGTGTGTGATCGGGTGGATCACTTGAAGCCGATTGGGGAGTTGTTGGGGACGTAGCTTGGCTGGGCAACGTCAGAGATGACGGCGTCACCGCGCTCTGGCGAGAACCCAAGGAGAGGACGCATCGCGACGCGTCGCCTCCCAGCGAACCGGAAGGTCAGCGATAACCGACAATGAAGGATCCAGCTTGAGGGCTGCATCCTTGCGCAAAACCACAGGCTTTCCGACCAATGGGCCATCGTCGTACAGCTGCCACCCGCCCGGACCCTCTTCCCGAAGAACACGCAAGATTGGCCTGCGACCGGATGCCACGGCGTCGGTCGCAGTGACGACAGGATCCCGCGGATCGTTCCATGACCCGTAGGTAGCCCAGTATGCCTTCAGTTCATTTCCTCGCTTGAGCAGGTTGTCGATGTCGATCCCATTCTCGCGAGAGGTCCAGTTCTTTGGCCAGCACGAGCGAGAGTGCCCAAGGTTCAAGCCCATACGCATCACGATCCCCCCCGGAGTGTGAAACGCCTTGAGCGTATAGAAGGGTTGGCCAGTCTTAGCGTCAACGTAAACGATCGGTTGCTCGCTCACCGGAATGACCAGTCCTTGACGTTCAACAAAATCAGGGCCGGTGCTATGGGCTGCCACGACCTCTCTCGCGTTCGGCGAGATCCACACTTTGGCCTCTCCGTCGCACAACCTACGGAATTGCCAACTGCCTATGAGCTCATCCGCGAACGGAGCAACCAAAACGAGGAAGAACAGCAAGACGCGCACGATTGTTGCGGAGCCCTGACGGCTCAGCACGCGTGCAAGCCGGCCTGAAATTGCGCCAGCCAGCAACAACCAAGCCACACCCAAGGCGAGCACTGTCAGTCCAATCATGCGAGACGGCGATTTCGCAGGTGCATCAGGGGCTCACCTTGTTGTGAGGTCTAGCGTGAAGGTGACCGGCGCGATGCGGCAAGGGGCCGCACGGTGCACGATTTCCGATGGCGCCGTGCGGCCCCTTGCCGCAACGTGTCCGAGTCGACCGACCTGTTAGCCATCACTTCCCCCAAACGTGTGCCGTTGCGGCGTCGAAGTAGGAGACGGCCAGAGGAATCTTGCCCCTGCGAGCGGTTGTCATCTTCTCCGCGCGACGGATGATGGCCTTGTTCCCCGGCGAGTTCGGGTCACCGTACAAGCCTATGTACGCGCGCTCGATCTTTCCCTTCTCAATTCGCTTGATATAGTGCTCGTCGTTTTCCGCGAGCGAATGGCCGTAGATGAACAACGCTCCTTTGATCTCGCAAAAGCTTCGGTAGGCCTTGGCCAGGTAGTCGTTGTGCCGGATGCGTTCGTACTTTTCGGCGCTAGTTCCCTCGGAGACGAAGAGCGGGTAGTAGTCTTTGCTCAGCGCGTTGCGAATCTGGTCGATTAGGCGCACGCCGGTATTTCGCCACGTGTACTTCTGAATCTCGGTCCCTGCATCGAACACATGTAGGGCCCCATGCAGGAAATGCATGTTCTGCTCGTGACTTTGTCCAGGCTCCCAGACCACATACTCGGCGTCGAAGTTATCTTCGGACTTGCGAAAACCGTCGTCCGAGCTGGGCTCGACGCCTTCAGGGGTGTGCATGTGCACCCAATAGAGAAGCAGGTCGTAATTGAAGGTGTACGTGGAGTCGAAGTGAGATAAAAATGCCCGGCAAGCGGCGTATTCCTCTTCCGTCAGCTCACCTGGCCATTCCGGGTGGCTTGCCGCGATGGTTTGAACGAGCAGTTCTCGCAGCCCATTCGCGTCGTCTTCAAGCCTCTTAAGCAGATCGGTCGGGCCGCCGTATGCCGCCAACACCGCCCTCGCATCGCGCAGTACCTTGATGATGCGCTCAAAGTCCTGGGTGCCAAGCGCCTCGAAGGCCAGCTTCGCAGTAGGCGAGAGCTTCGAGAAGTCCGCTTCTTCATACAGCTTCCCGTAGGCAAAGATGTTCGGCCGGCAGGCAATGCTGAAGCCATTCCCAAGCAGCAAGTGGCGTCTGGAGTAGGGAGCGGAATCCCTGAGAGCCTCTGCGAACGTGAGAATCGCCATGAGTGAAGGCTAACGTCGGAGTTGACCGGCACGCAACTGCATTGCGCCGCGAGCCGTATGCTTCCGCGCACGGCTCGCGGCGCAATGCAGTTGCGTGTCCGTGTCGAACGACTTGTTAGACCGCACGCATCTCCCTCCCCCCTGTAGCTAACGAGGATAGCGCGGCGACAGCAGGCATGAAAAGAAAGAGCACTGGAGCGGACTGGAGGATGCTTGGCAGTGACTTTGCCACGGAAAGGTACAGGACGAATAGGAGAGCAACCATGCTTCCGAGCCCCAGGGCCTTGATGCGTGTCGTCGTCCGGTGCCCGAGTCGTATTGCAGCAACGAAGGCCAGACTTGCCGCCAGGGAGAAAGCGATAGCGAACATCCACAAGACCTGGACGGAGCCACCCTTACCCCACGCTCTCTCGTACGCGTCGAAGACGTAGACGCTCACAGCCGCGGCCACAATGAGTACCCCAAGACTGCCGGATCCAAACGCGACGACGGACATGCGGTCTAACGCGTTATAGACCGCACATCCACCGAATAACATCCCTGACAAGCCTTCACCCGTTCCTCCGAATCCCGCCGTAAGTCCAAGCTTTATATCAACTTGTCCACCAACGGCCAATCGAAGTCTCTGCTAAAACCGGCGCAAAGCCCGCAACCCTGCGGAATAACATGGCGATGCCACCGGCTGCGAGGCGGCTGGAGGGCAGTAAGTGCCTGACATCAGTTGTTTTTTCTCGCGCGGCGCGCCCACACCCGCAATATCACGGGACGAAAGGCGGCGGGTAGTCTCCGGCAGGCGCTGCGGCGGGAGCTGAGCGTCGCCACCAGACCTTGCCGGCCCCGCATCCAGATTTCACGACAATATCCCCATGAGCGAACCCAGCCCCACCAAGCCCCCCCTCCCGGACCACCTCTCCGTCGACCCGCGCAGCCCGCACTTCAACAAGGAAGTCTGCGAGCTCGACATCGGCATCCGCTTCAACGGCAAGGAGCGCCAGGACGTCGAGGAGTACTGCATCAGCGAAGGCTGGATCAAGGTGCCGGCCGGCAAGACCCTGGACCGCAAGGGCAAGCCCTTGCTGATCAAGCTGAAGGGGAAGGTCGAGCCCTTCTACGAGGACGAAGGCGGCCCCGCCGCGAGCTAGGCGGACAGGCCGCGCCAGAACAGGCGCGTGGCTTCCAGGCCGGCGGGCGTCCAGTGCTGCGCCGGCGACATCGCGCGCACCAGCAGCGCACTGTGCTGCGCGTCATCCGCGCGCCGCAGCTGCTCCCTGAACAGCGCCAGGTCCGGATCGAGCGTCACGTGTTCCGCGTCGGCCAGCGGCCGCGCATTGCGCGCCAGGGCGCGGAAGGTCGCGCGCCGCCGCGGCGCACCGGACGGCGCTGCCTCCGTGTAGGCCCGTCCGTCGCTGCTGGCCTCGCCGCGGATCCAGTCGTGCAGCACCTGCAGTTCGTAGCTGGAAAACACGCCGAACATCTCCGCGCGCTCTCCCTGCAGCAGCGACCAGAACCGGCTGTTCTCCACCGGCTCGCCGAAGCGGATCCAGCCGGCCTGCTCCAGCGCATCGACGAAGCCGCCGATCTGGCGCGGGTCGCGCAGCCAGTCGTTGACGCTGCGGCCGGCCACGCGGCAATAGTCCGAGTGCGCGCCGCCGCCGGCCTTGGACTTCTGCGCCAGGATGCGCAACGCCTCCGCGCGGAGGTCGAAGCTCTCGATCACGTCGGACGTGCCCAGGCCGGCATCGGCCAGCTTGCAGCCGGCCTGCACGCGGCGCCAGAACTCGCCGCCGTCGTCCAGGCGCGGCAGCAGGTCCAGCACCGCCTGGCAGGCACGGCGCGCATGGCCGGTGTCGCTGTTGTCCACGGTGACGTGCAGGGTGAAGTAATAGGGGTCGATGCCCAGTTCGTTCAGCTCGTAGGCCGTGATCAGCAGGTGCAGCGGCAGCTGCTCGTAGCCGAGGTTGAAGCCCACCACTTCGGGCAGGAATTCCTCGGCGTTCCATCCCAGCGCGAGCTGGATCACGCCCTGCTCGTACAGCGCGTCGGGCAGGTCGTCGAGCGGGTCCAGCGCGTGCCGCGCCAGCAGGCTGCGATAGAGCACGACGTGGTTCTTGTCCACGGCGCCCTCGCCGAGTTCCTCCACGTAGGTGCGCACCAGGTCCGCCAGCCGCGGGTTGCGCCAGTGCGGCAGCAGGCCGTACAGCCAGGCGCCGTCCACCAGCTTGGTCGGCGCCACGCCGCGCAGCACGTAGAGCGCGTGCGCGCGGTTGCCGAAGAAGCGGCGCGGCGCGCCGGCCTTGCGCTCGGCAAGGTAGGCGGCATAGCGCTCGTGCACGCTGCGCGCGTTGCCGTCCATCCAGGCCAAGAGGTCGTCGGGGGATGCGGGCAGGCCGGCGTCCACCGACTCCAGGGCGGCGATCCGGCCTCGCAGGAAATCCGCGGCGGCGGCGCGCTGCGCCTCACCGGGCTCACGGTCGGCAAGCTGCCGGTACAGGTCCTTGAAGCCCGCTCCCTGTCCCGCCCCGGGCGCGGCCTGCAGCTGCCGCCATTCTTGTTGTCCGATATGCATTCGCCCCACTATGGCGAACGGGTGCGGGAAAGGTATCGGGCCGCGGCGCGCAGTGCCGTGGGGAGGCTCCTACGCCATTGCAGGATGAAGGTGCACGCGCATGCCGTCGTCGTGCCTCTGCACCACCAGGGCGACGGCGGCGATGCGCTCCGCGTCGGCATAGGCAGGTTCTTCCAGCTCCTCGCCGAACACGTCCGGGTCGATCTCACGGTAGCGCCAGGGGTGGCCGCTGGCTTCCAGGTGCGGCCGCAGCGTCTCCAGCAGCGGGTCGCGCCCGTCCACCATCACCGCGCCGGTGTACAGGACCAGGCGGCCCTCCGGCGCCAGCCGCTGCAGGCCTTCCTGCACGATCCGCGCGGACAGCGCCTCGCCCCAGCGGCCGCCGCCGTGGCGGTAGAGGCGTTGCGCGCCGTCGTTGAGGTAGGGCGGGTTGGCCACGATCAGGTCGTACTGGCCATCGAGCGCATGGAACAGGTCGCCCTGCGCCAGCTCGGCCTGCCCGCAGTTCGCATGCGCCGCGTTGGCGGCCGCGAAGGCGAGGGCGCGCTGGTTGATGTCGGTCAGGGCCAGCCGCGGCTGCGCCTCGGCGCTGTGCAGTGCGGCCATGATGCCGCCCGGGCCGGCGCCGCAGCCCACGTCCAGGATGCGGCCGCCGGTGGGCAGCGGCTGCCGCCGCAGTTCGTCCACGACCAGGTCGGCGAAGCGGTAGGTGCACGGCGGCGACGTGCAGCTCCACGTCCACGACTTGACGGTCTTCCACACGGTGTCGTTCGCGAGGCCGGTCAGCGTGACGGAGGTGGCCTGCGAGAGCTCGATGTTGGACGCGGTGGCGAGCGAGTTCGCGTTCGTGTCGGACGGGACGGTGAGCGACGCGGCGTTCCCGGCGACGTCGGTG
>JALHLO010000053.1 GCA_022844525.1 Ramlibacter sp. | reverse complement strand
GGTGCGCGTCCACGGTGCGCCGCTGCGGCGCGGCCCACCGGTTGGCGGGCAGGAACCAGGCGTCGAACAGCGTGTCGAAGCGCCGCCATTCGTCGCAGCGCCCGCACAGCAGGGCCTTGAGGCTCCAGCGCAGGAGGGACGGGTCCAGCACGCCGACCGTGCCGGCCACGCGCAGCACCTGGGCGCCGTCGCCCGCGCCCACGCCGAAGCCGTTGGCGCGCAGGAAGCGCGGAAAGCCGGCGAGGCGTTCGCCGGCGCGGTCCTCGAGGAAGAGGACGCCCTGGGTCCCCGCCGTCGCGGGGATGGCGGGGACATTCAACATGCCGCCGCCAGTCGCGCCACCGCCTCGCGCGGGAAGGCGGCGCGGTCGTCCCGGGTCTTGATCAGCGCGCCCAGGGTCTGCAGGATGCGTTCGGTGCCGTCGCGGTCGATGGCGGAGATGCCCAGGCGCAGCAGCGCCGCCGTCCAGTCCAGCGTTTCGGCGATCCCCGGCTTCTTCTGCAGATCCATCTGCCGCACCGCCTGCACGAAGGCCACGATCTGGCGCGCGAAGCCCGGCGCCGCCTGCGGCGCCTTCATCCGCACGATCGCCAGTTCCTTCTCGTGGTCGGGGTAGTCGATGTACTGGTAGAGGCAGCGCCGGCGCAGCGCGTCGGACAGCTCGCGGGTGCCGTTGGAGGTGATCACCACCAGCGGCCGGCTGGCCGCGCGCACGGTGCCCAGCTCGGGAATCGACAGCTGGAAATCGGACAGCAGCTCCAGCAGGTAGGCCTCGAAGGCCTCGTCGGCGCGGTCCACCTCGTCGATCAGCAGCACCGGCGCAACCGCGCAGCTGATCGCCTCCAGCAAGGGGCGCTTGAGCAGGTAGCGCTCGGAGAAGATGTCCTGCTCCTTCTGCGCGATGCTGCGGCCGTCCTGCTCCAGCAGCTTGATGGCCAGCAGCTGGCGCTGGTAGTTCCACTCGTACATCGCCGAGTGCGCGTCCAGGCCTTCATAGCACTGCAGCCGGATCAGGCGGGTGGCGCGCACGGTCGCCAGGGCCTTGGCGACCTCGGTCTTGCCGACGCCGGCATCGCCTTCGAGCAGCAGCGGGCGCTCCAGGTCCAGCATGAGGAGCAGCGCCGCGGCCAGCGCGGGCTCGGCGATGTAGCCCGCCGCCGCCAGCGTGTGCTGCAGGCCGGCGAGCTCGGTCATCCGGCCGCCGTCCATGTCACGCCCGCTTCGCCGCGAACAGCTGGTGGAACCAGTCGCGCACCATGGCCCACAGGAGCGCCAGCCCGTTGAGGGCGGGCGGCGCCTGCACCGAAGCCGCGGCGGACTCGGCGGCGACGGCCGCCCCTTCCTGCACGGCTGGAAGCCGGGCCGAGAAGTTGGCCACGAACTGCTGCAGCACCTGGTCGGCCACGCCCTGCATCAGGCGGCCGCCGAAGGTCGCGGCCTTGCCGCTGACGGAGACCTCGGCGTTGCCCTGCAGCCGGCACGAGGTGGCATCCACCGCTTCGATCCGCGCGTGCAGGTCCATCCCGGCGCCCGAGGTGCCGGTGGTGTCGGTGCCGCGTCCCACCAGGCGCAGGGCGCGCGCTGCCGGATCGACCTCCCTGACCTCCACCTCGCCCCGGAAGGCCAGGCTCGCCGGCCCCAGCTTCACCGTGACCGTGCCGCGGTAGTGGCTCTCGTCGACGCGCTCGGTGATGCGCGCGCCGGGCATGCAGCCGGCCACCGCCTCGACGTCCTGCAGCAGCGCCCAGGCGGCGTCCGCAGTGGCGGGCAGTGGAAAGGACTTCTCCAGCTGGACTTTCATGATCGTCCCTCAGTGGCGGTCGATCCCGAGCGCGTGGCACTGCTGCCAGACGCGGTACGCGCTGTGCGGCATGTCCATGTGGGTCACGCCCAGGTGGGCGAAGGCATCGACCACCGCGTTGCTGATGCAGGGAATGCCGCCCACGTGCGGCGACTCGGCCACGCCCTTGGCGCCCAGCGGGTGGTGCGGCGAAGGCGTGACGGTGTGGTCGGTCTCCCACTTCGGCGTTTCCACCGCCGTCGGCAGGAAGTAGTCCATCAGGCTGTTGCCCAGGTGGTTGCCGTTCTCGTCGAAGGGAACCTGCTGCCCCAGCGCGACCGCGAAGGCCTCGGTGAGGCCGCCGTGGATCTGCCCCTCGATGATCATCGGGTTGATGCGCGTGCCGCAGTCGTCCAGCGCGTAGAAGCGCCGCACCTTGACCTCGCCGGTGAACTTGTCGATGTCGACGACGCAGACGTAGGCGCCGAAGGGATAGGTCAGGTTGGGCGGGTCGTAGTAGGCGACCGCGTTGAGGCCCTGCTCCATGCCGTCCGGCAGGTTGCCGGTGTGGGCGGCCATGCAGATTTCCTTCATGGTCTTGGCCGCGCCCGGGTTGCCCTTGACGGTGAAGCGGTCCACCTCCCATTCCAGGTCGCCCTCGCCCACTTCCAGCAGGTGGGCCGCGATCTGCTTCGCCTTTTCCTTGATCTTGCGCGCCGCCTTGGCGGTGGCCGCGCCCGATACCGGCGTGGAGCGCGACCCCCAGGTGCCGGCGCCGTAAGGTGCCTTGTCCGTGTCGCCCTCTTCCACCACGATGTCGCTGGCGGGCAGGCCCAGCTCGGTGGCGATGATCTGCGCGTAGGTGGTCGCGTGGCCCTGGCCCTGGCTCATGGTGCCCAGGCGGGCGATCACGCCGCCGGTGGGATGCACGCGGATCTCGCAGCTGTCGAACAGGCCGATGCCCAGGATGTCGCAGGCCTTGGTCGGCCCGGCGCCGACGATCTCGGTGAAGGTGGCGATGCCGATGCCCATCAGCTCGCCCTTGGCGCGCTTTTCGGCCTGCTCGCGCCGCAGCCCTTCGTAGTCGACCGCCTTGAGCACCTTTTCCAGCGCCGGCACGTAGTCGCCGCTGTCCAGCGTCCAGCCCAGCGACGTGGTGTACGGGAACTGCTCCTTCTGCACGAAGTTGCGCCGGCGGATCTCGGCCTTGTCGATGCCCAGCTTCTGCGCCAGCACGTCGATCATGCGTTCGATCAGGTACACCGCCTCGGTCACCCGCAGCGAGCAGCGGTAGGCCACGCCGCCGGGCGCCTTGTTGGTGTAGACCGCGTCGACACGGCAGTACGCGTTCGGGATCGCATAGGAGCCGGTGCAGATCGAGAACAGGCCCGCCGGGAACTTGGTGGCCGACACGTGCGAGTTGAAGGCGCCATGGTCGGCCAGCGCGGTGAAGCGCAGGCCCTTGATGCGGCCGTCGGCATCCGCCGCCAGCTCGCCGACGCCGTGGTAGTCGCGGGCGAAGCCGGTGGTGGAGATGTTGTCGATGCGCGATTCGATCCACTTGACCGGCACGCCGGTGACGATGGAGGCGACGATCGCCACCACGTAGCCGGGATACACCGGCACCTTGTTGCCGAA
Source organism: Ramlibacter sp. (assembly GCA_022844525.1). Taxonomy (GTDB): domain Bacteria; phylum Pseudomonadota; class Gammaproteobacteria; order Burkholderiales; family Burkholderiaceae_C; genus Ramlibacter. The sequence continues at coordinate 15,060 of JALHLO010000053.1, read as the reverse complement.
GCCGCCGCCGATGTCGCCGCCGACCACGCGGATCTTGCTTTCCGCGATGCCCGACAGCATCGCCAGCACGGTGCGCACCAGGTGCGGCGCCTGGCTGGTGAGGTAGACGGTGAGGTTGCCCGTGGCCTTGCTGAAGGAAGCGACGCAGCCGCAGGTTTCCAGCGGGCACGGATGCACGCGCGGGTTGAGGATCTCTTCCCGCACCGTGACCGCGGCGCCGGCGAACGCGGCATCGGCCGCCGCCTTGTCGCCCGCTTCCCAGGTGAAGATGTGGTTGGGGTGGGTGCGCGGCCCGTGGCCCACGTCCTTCTTCTCGGCGATGTCCTCGCGGATCAGCGGCGCGTCGGCCGCCATGGACTTCTTCGGGTCGACGATCGCCGGCAGCTCCTCGTAGTCCACTTCCACCAGCGCGGCCCCGTCGGCCGCCGCATAGCGGTCGGTGGCCAGCACCATCGCCACTTCCTGCAGCTGGAAGCAGACCTTCTTGTCGGCCAGCACCGCCTGCACGTCGCCGCCCAGCGTGGGCATCCAGTGCAGGTTGACCGGTTTCAGGTCGTCGGCGGTGAGCACGGCCACCACGCCCGGCGAAGCCAGGGCCTTGCTCTTGTCGATGCCGCGGATGCGGGCGTGCGCGTACGGGCTGCGCACCAGCGCCCCGAACAGCATGCCCGGCAGCTTGATGTCGTCGACGTAGCTGCCCTGCCCGCGGATGAAGCGCGCGTCCTCCTTGCGCAGGAGGGAGGTGCCCATGCCCTGCAGGGCGTCCTCGCGTTGCTGGAGTTCCGACATGTCGCCCATGGTCATGCTCCTTCGAGCTGCGCCGCAGCCAGCTTCTGCGCGGCCGACTGGACCGCCTTGACGATGTTCTGGTAGCCGGTGCAGCGGCACAGGTTGCCGGAGATCCAGTAGCGGATCTCTTCCTCGTTCGGGTTCGGGTTCTCCTGCAGCAGCCGGTACGCGCGCGTCAGCATGCCGGGCGTGCAGTAGCCGCATTGCAGGCCGTGCTCCTCGTGGAAGGCCTGCTGCAGGGCGTGCAGCACGCCGTTCTGCTCGAGGCCTTCCACCGTGACCATCTGCGCGCCTTCGCACTGCACCGTGAGCATGGTGCAGGACTTCACGGACATCCCGTTGACGTCCACGGTGCAGGCCCCGCAATGCGAGGTCTCGCAGCCGATGTGCGGGCCCGTGTGCAGCAGCCGCTCGCGCAGCGTGTGGATCAGCAGTTCGCGCGGCTCCACCGCCACGTCGACGTCCTTGCCGTTGAGGCTGAAGGCCACCAGTTGCTTGTTCGCCATGTCCGCTCCTTGATGCCGCGGGCTCAGGCCGCGCGCGATTGCGCCTTGAGGAGGGCGCGGCGGGTCATTTCCCCGGCCATCGCCCGCTTGTAGTCGGCGTCCCCGCGCTGGTCGGCGACGGGATCGCAGATGTCCATGGCCAGCCGGGCCGCCTCGGCCAGCGCCGATTCGTCGAGCGGGCGGCCGACCAGCGCGGCTTCCGCCGCGCGCGCCTTCAGCGGCGTCGGGCCGACGTTGGTCAGCGCGATGCTGACGCTGGCGACGCGGCCGCGGTCCATCGCCAGCAGCACGGCGGCCGCCGCGGTGGCGAAGTCGCCGATCTTTCTCTTGAGCTTCTCGTAGGCCCAGCCGGTGCCGGCGGCCGGGATCGGCACCTGGATCCGCGTGAGCACCTCGCCCGGCTGCAGCTCGGTGGCGTACAGGCCGTGGAAGAAGTCCTGCGCCTTGACGATGCGTTCGCCGGCCGGCCCGCGCAGCGCGAAGGAAGCATCCAGCGCCAGCATCAGCGCCGGGTGGTCGTTGGCCGGGTCGCCGTGCGAGATGTCGCCGCCGACCGTGCCGCGGTAGCGCACCTGCGGGTCGGCGATCCAGCGCGCGCCTTCCACCAGCAGGGGCACCCGTTCGGCCAGCAGCCTGGACCAGACGATGTCGTTCTCGGTGGTCATCGCGCCGATGTGGACCTCGCCGCCGTGCTCGGCTATGCCGCGCAGGTCCGGGATGCGGCCCAGGTCGATCAGGTGCGCCGGCGCCGCGAAGCGCAGCTTCATCATGGGCAGCAGGCTGTGGCCGCCGGCCAGCAGCTTGGCCTCGTCGCCGTAGCGTCCGAGCAGCGCGATCGCGTCGGGCAGGCTGGTGGGGGCGTGGTATTCGAAGGCACTGGGAATCACGCGCGTCTCCTTCGGCGGGCGGAGCCCGGGCGGTGGACTGTAGGGAAAGCCGCAAGGCGCGAGCGGACGGCGCAACCAACGGCCGCCCGGCTGCACGAACGGCAGCCGGGCTGCACGAACTGAGGAATCAGGGGCGCGTCGGCAGCGCCACGCCGTCGCCCAGGCCCAGCTGCTCCAGCAGGTGGGGGGCGCTGGTACGCGACACGGGGATGTCCACCGGCGTGGTCCCCATCATGCGCAGCATCATCCGGCCGTCGTCGCGCACGATCTCGTCCACCTGCGACAGGTTGACGATGTAGCTGCGGTGCACCCGCAGGAACAGCTGCGGGTCCAGCCGGCTTTCCAGGTCGCCGATGTTCAGGTTGCAGAACTGGCTGCCCTGCGAGGTGTGCACCCAGGTGTAGTGGCCCTCGGAGCGGATGAAGGACACGCTGGGCACGTCCACCAGCAGCACCCGGTTCTTCTTGATGGTGGGGATCTTGCGCAGCCGCCGGCGCTCGGCGCCCTCGGCGCCCTGGGCGGGCGCGCCCTCGACCTTGTGGCTCACCACGTCGGTGATGTCGTAGAACACCAGCGTGTAACCGATGGTTGCGGCCTGGGCGTCGCCCATCTTCGACACCTTGATGAGCAGCACCCGGTCCGGGATGTTGATCATCAGCGTCATCGGCGGCGCGTTGTTCACCGGGCATTCCGCCTGGCCGAGCAGGAACTTGAGCTTGGCCCGCGCCGCCTCCGGGTGGAAGGTGGTCACGATCTTGCCGAAGGGCAGCTTCTCCTGCACCGGCAGGCTGCGGCGGGCGAAGTCGTTCATGCCGACCACGCGCAGTTCCCGGTCGATGTGGACGACGCCCACGTCGAAGCGTTCCAGCAGGTACAGCCAGGAGCTCGAGGGCGCGGCGGGCTCGGCGCTGAAGGGGCAGGTCTTCATGGGGAAATCGAAGCTACTCCTGTCGCCGCCGCCGCGCAATGGAGGAATCACACAATCCCGTGCTTGAAGTTCCCGCCCGGGTGACGACTATGAAGCGGCCGCCGCGCATGGCGGTGCCCGCCGTAGGAGTCACCATGCTCGAAACCCTGCGCCCCGACCCCACCTTCCACCCCTCGCCGCGACTGGCCATGGAGGCCGAACCCGAACGCATCGGCTACACGGCGCTGCTGTCGCCGGACCGATCCCGGCCCGACGCGCTGGCAGTGGTCGACGTCGATCCCTCCTCGCCGCGCTATGCCTCGGTGCTCCAACGGGTCGACCTGCCCAACCGCGGCGACGAGCTGCACCACTTCGGCTGGAACGCCTGCAGCTCGGCCCTGTCGCCGCTGACCGGCCATGCCTTCCTGCAGCGCCGCTACCTGATCGTGCCGGGCATGCGCTCCTCGCGCGTCTACGTGTTCGACACCCAGCCGGACCCGGCGGACCCCAAGCTCATCAAGACGATCGAGCCGGAGGAGATCCTGCGCAAGACCGGTTATTCGCGGCCGCACACCGTCCACTGCGGGCCGGAAGGCATCTACGTCAGCACCCTCGGCGGCGCCGGGCCCGACGGCACCCAGGGGCCGCCGGGCATCTTCATCATGGATTGCCAGAGCTTCGAGGTGCTGGGGCGCTGGGAGATCGACCGCGGACCGCAGACGAAGCACTATGACTTCTGGTGGAACCTGCCGCGCGACTACATGGTGTCCAGCGAATGGGCGCTGCCGCCGCAGTTCGAGAACGGCATCGTCGCCGAGGACCTGCTGGCCAACAAGTACGGCCATGCCCTGCACTTCTGGAACCTGCGCGAGCGCCGGCACGTGCAGACCATCGACCTCGGCGCCAACCACCAGATGGCGCTGGAGATCCGGCCGGCGCACGACCCGACGCGCGAATACGGCTTCGTCGGCGTGGTGGTGGACACCACCAACCTGGAGGCCTCGGTCTGGACCTGGTACCGTGAAAACGGGCGCTTCCATGCGCGCAAGACCGCCACCATCCCGCCGGAACCGGCGCCCGCGGACCAGCTGCCGCCGCTGCTCAAGGGCTTCGGCGCGGTGCCGCCGCTGGTGAGCGACATCGACCTGTCGCTGGACGACCGCTTCCTGTACGTGGCCTGCTGGGGGACGGGCGAGCTGCGCCAGTACGACGTCACCGACCCGATGAAGCCGGAGCTGGCCGGCAGCGTGCGCATCGGCGGCATCGTGCGGCACGCGCCGCACCCCACCGGGCGGCCCTTCGGCGGCGGGCCGCAGATGACCGAGATCAGCCGCGACGGCAAGCGCGTGTTCTTCACCAACTCGCTGTACAGCACATGGGACGCGCAGTTCTACCCGGACGGCATTCCCGGCGTGCAGGCGATGTGCAAGGTCGGCGCCGGCGGCGGGCTGGAGCTCGATCGCGAGTTCTTCGTCGACTTCGGGCGCGACTACGGGGCCCACCAGGTGCGGCTGCAGGGCGGCGACTGCTCCACGGACTCCTTCTGCTATCCCTCGGCTTGAGCGCCACCGCGGCGCTCTGGCTCACGATCCTCGCCCTGGGCCTCTACCACGGGCTCAACCCGGCGATGGGCTGGCCGCTGGCGGTGGCCAACGGGCTGGGCGAGCGCCGCGCCGGCGCCGTGCTGGCCACCATGCTGCCGCTGGCCGGCGGGCACCTGGCGGCCATGGCGGTGGTGCTGCTGCCGCTGGCCGCGCTGGGCTGGTACGTGGCCTGGAGCGACGCGATCCGGCTGGGCGCCGGCGCGCTGGTGCTGCTGTTCGGCGTGCTGAAGCTGCTGGCGCCGCGCCATCCCCGCGCGCTGGCGCGCATCGCGCCGACGCGGCTGGCCTGGTGGTCCTTCCTGATGGCGACGGCGCACGGGGCCGGCCTGATGCTGGTGCCTTTCATGCTGGGGCTGTGCGCGCCCGAAGACGGCGCGGGCGCGGTGGCGCGCGCGCACGCCGGGGTCATGGACCTGCTGGCCCGTTCCAGCCTGGCGACGGCACTGGCGGTCGCCCTGGCGCATACGCTGGCGATGCTGCTGGCCGGCGGCGCGATGGCCTGGGCGGTCTACCGCTGGCTGGGGCTGCAATTCCTGCGGCGCGCCTGGCTCGACCTGGACCGCCTGTGGGCCGCCAGCCTGATCGTCGCCGGGGCGGCCGGTATCGCGATGGCGCTGTGAGGCCGCTTACGCCGCGGCCGCCACCAGCGTGCGCGTGTACGGGTCCTGCGGGTGCTTGAGCACTTGTTCGACCGTGCCCGACTCCAGCACCCGCCCGTCCTTCATCACCAGCACCTCGTGCGCCATCGCCCAGATCACGTCGACGTCGTGCGTGATCAGCAGGTAGGACAGGCCGCGTTCGCGCTGCAGCCGCTGCAGCAGCTTGAGCACCTGCTGCTGGATGGTCACGTCCAGCGCGCTGGTGGGCTCGTCCAGCACCAGCAGCTGCGGCTCGACGATCAGGGCGCGGGCGATCGCGAGGCGCTGGCGCTGGCCGCCGGAAAACTCGTGCGGGTAGCGTCCCAGCAGGCCGGGGAACTGCGCCTCGGTCAGGCCGACCTCCTCCAGCGTGCGGTAGACGCGCTCGCGGCGCTGGTCCATGGTGAGCGCCGGTTCGTGCACCAGCAGGCCTTCGCCCACGATCTCCTCCACCGTCATGCGCGGCGACAGCGAGGAGAACGGGTCCTGGAACACCACCTGCACCAGCCGGCGGATGCCGCGGTTGGACGTGCTGTCCGGCCCCCATCGCTTGCCGACGACCTCCAGTGCGCCCTGGTGCGGAATGAGGCCGAGCGCGGCGAGGGCCATCGTCGACTTGCCGGAGCCGGATTCGCCGACGATGCCCAGCGTGCCGCCCGGGGGCACCTCGAACTGCGCGCCCTGCACCGCCACGAACTCGCCCTTGCGGAACCAGCCCTTGAAACCGGGGATGGGCACCGGGTAGATCACGCGCAGGGCCTCGGCCCGCATCACCGGCTCGGTACCGCGCGGCTCCTGCACGTCGCGCGCCGGCCGGCTTTCGATCAGCTTGCGGGTGTACGCATGCTGCGGCTGATGGAACACGGCGCCCACGGGCCCCTGCTCCACCAGGTGGCCGCCTTCCATCACCGCCACGCGGTCGGCGAAGCGGCGCACCAGGTTCAGGTCGTGCGTGATCAGCAGCACGGCCATGCCGGTCTGCCGCTGCAGGTCGGCCAGCAGGTCCAGGATCTGGCCGCGCAGGGTGACGTCCAGCGCGGTGGTCGGTTCGTCGGCCAGCAGCAGGCGCGGCCGGCAGGCCAGTGCCATGGCGATCATCGCCCGCTGCCGTTGGCCGCCGGAAAGCTGGTGCGGGTAGGTGGCGGCGCGGCGCGCGGGCTCGGGGATGCCGGTGGCGGCCAGCGCCTCGACGGCGCTGTCCCAGGCCTGCCTGGCCGTCAGGCCCTGTTTCAGTTGCAGCACCTCGGCGATCTGGTCGCCGATGGTGTAGACCGGGTTCAGGGCCGTCATGGGCTCCTGGAAGATCATGGCGATGTCGCGGCCGCGGATGCCCAGGAGCTCGCGCTCGGAGGCCTGCAGCAGCTCGATCGGGGGCGCGCCCTCCCGCGCCGGGGCGAGTCGCGCCGACCCGGTGATGTGCGCGTTGTGCACCAGGCGCACCAGGCTCAGGGCGGTGACGGTCTTGCCGGAGCCGGACTCGCCCACCAGGGCCAGTTTTTCGCCGGGCGCGATGGAGAAGTCGACGCCGTGGACGACTTCCTTGCCGGCGAAGGAGACCCGGAGGTCTTTCACTTCGAGGAGCGGGGGCAAGGCGATGGTCGGTTCGTTCATCAGGCGTCGGCCTTGCGCGGATCCAGCGCGTCGCGCAGCGCATCGCCCATGAACGTGAGCAGCAGCAGGGTGATCACCAGGACGGCGAAGGTGGACAAGGAGATCCACCAGGCGTCGATGTTGTTCTTGCCCTGGCTCAGCAGCTCGCCGAGCGAGGGCGTGCCGGGCGGCACGCCCAGGCCCAGGAAGTCCAGCGAGGTCAGCGCCAGGATGGCCGCGCTCATGCGGAACGGCAGGAAGGTGATCACCGGGGTCATGCTGTTGGGCAGGATGTGCTTCCACATGATCCGGCCGTTGCCCACGCCCAGCGCCTTCGCGGCCCGCACGTAGTCCATCTGCCGGTTCTTCAGGAACTCGGCCCGCACGTACTGCGACAGGCCCATCCACCCGAACAGCGACAGCAGGATCAGCAGCAGCGACACGCTGGGCGCGAACACCGCGCTGAAGATGATCAGCAGGTACAGCTCCGGCATCGAGTCCCAGATCTCGATGAAGCGCTGGAACGCGAGGTCGGTCTTGCCCGCGAAGAAGCCCTGGATGGCCCCGGTGATGACCCCGATCAGCACGCCCAGCACCGTGAGCGCCAGCGCGAACAGCACGCTCAGGCGGAAGCCGTAGATCAGCTGCGCCAGCATGTCGCGCCCGCGGTCGTCGGTGCCCAGCAGGTTGTCGCGCGTGGGCCGGGACGGGTTCGGCTCCCTGGCGAAGTAGTTCAGCGTCTTCGGGCCATAGGGGTTGGGCGCGTAGATCGCCCAGTTGCCGTCCTTGGCCAGCTGCTGCTTGATGAAGGGATCGAGGTAGTCGGTCTCGGTGAGGAAGTCGCCGCCGAAGGTGGTCTCCGGGTAGCTGGTGACCATCGGGAAATAGAACTGGCCGTCGTAGCGGACCACGATCGGCCGGTCGTTGGAGATCACCTCCGCGAACAGGCTCAGGACCACGATCGTGAGGAACACCACCAGGCTCCAGAACCCCAGCCGGTTCTTGCGGAAGCGCCGCCAGGCGCGCATGCGCGGGGAGACGTGCACCGGCAAGGCGGACGCCGCCGGCGCCATGGCCGCGGACCCGCCCTGCGTCTGCCCCACCGCCGCGGGATCGGCCATCAGCTGCGGGCTAGTCGAACTTGACACGGGGGTCCACCCAGACGTACATGAGGTCGCTCATCAGCTTGGTCAGCAGCCCGATCAGCGTGAACAGGTACAGCGTGCCCAGCACCACCGGGTAGTCGCGCCGGATCACGCTTTCGTAGCTCAGGAGGCCCAGGCCGTCGAGCGAGAACAGCGTCTCGATCAGCAGCGAGCCGGTGAAGAAGGCGCCCAGGAAGGCGGCGGGAAAGCCGGCGATGATCGGCATCAGAGCGTTGCGGAACACGTGCTTCCACAGCACCTTGCGCTCGTCCAGGCCCTTGGCGCGGGCCGTCAGCACGTATTGCTTGCGGATCTCCTCCAGGAAGGAGTTCTTGGTCAGCATGGTGGTCACGGCGAAGCTGCCCACCACCATGGCGGTGACCGGCATGGCGATGTGCCAGAGGTAGTCGACCACCTTGCCGGCGACGCTCAGCTCCTCCCAGTTGCCGGAGGTGAGGCCGCGCAGGGGGAACCATCCGAGCTGGCCGCCGAAGATCACCAGCAGGGCGACGCCCAGCACGAAGCCGGGAATGGCATAACCCACCAGCACGATCAGGGTGGTGACCAGGTCGAAGCGCGAGCCCGCCCGCACCGCCTTGGCCACGCCCAGCGGCACGGCGATCAGGTAGCTGATGAAGAAGGTCCACAGGCCCAGCGTGATCGACACCGGCAGCTTTTCCCGGATCAACTGCCACACGTCCTTGTTCTGGAAGAAGCTGCGCCCCAGGTCGAAGCGCGCGTACTGCCCCAGCATCTGCCAGAAGCGCTCGTGCGCCGGCTTGTCGAAGCCGTACAGCGCCTTGATCTGTTCCAGCTTCTTCGGGTCCACGCCCTGCCCGCCCCGGTACGCGAAAGCCCCGCCCTCGCCGCCCGTGCCCGCGCGCGATTCGGCCAGGTACTGCTCCACCGGACCGCCCGGCACGAACTGGGTGACGATGAAGGTGATCAGCAGGACGCCCAGCAGCGTGGGCAGCATCAGCAGGAGGCGCTTGAGGATGTACGCGGCCATCAGTGGTTCGCCTGCTGCGGCCTGGCCCACCAGGTGTCGATGGCCCAGGCCTCGCCCTGCGCGTAGGGCGGCATGCTGCCGGTGGGCTGCAGGCGCCAGGCGTTGTACGCGATGCGGTGCGTGCCGGCGGTCCACTGCGGGATGAAGATGTGCATGTGCGAGACCACGCGCTCCAGCGCGCGGCAGGCGGGCAGCAGTTCCGCCTTGGTCTTGGCACTGGTCATCTTCACCAGCAGGTCGTCCAGCGCCGGACTCTTCACGCCCGTGAGGTTGCCCGAAGCCTCGACGTCGGCGGACTTGCTGCCGAACAGGTCCACGTAGTCCTGCCCCGGGGTGTGCGTGCCCTGGTAGGCCAGCGTCACGATCTCGAACTGGAATTTCTGCAGGCGCTGCTGGTACAGGGCGAAGTCCACGGCCCGGTAATTGAGCTTGACGCCCAGCTTCTCCAGGTTGCGCGCCCAGGGCGTGACCACCCGCTGGCCGCCTTCGTTGCTGTCCAGGTATTCGATCACCAGCGGCTCGCCCTTGGCGTTGCGCGCCGCCCCGTCCCGCACTTCCCAGCCGGCCTGCTTCAGCAGCTCGCGGGCGCGCCGCAGGTTGTCCCGCAGCGTCGTTTCGCGGTCGGTGCGCGGCGGCTCGTACATGGGGCCGAAGGCCGCATCCGGGATCCTGCCCCGCCAGGGCTCCAGCAGCGCCAGTTCTTCCGGCGACGGCATGCCGTTGGCCTGGCAGTCGGTGTTCATGAACATGCCGCGGACCCGCTGGTACGAGTTGTAGAACATCTGCCGGTTCATCCACTCGTAGTCCATGGCCAGGCCGAGGGCCTCGCGCACGCGCGGGTCCTGCAGCTTGGGATTGCGCAGGTTCAGCGTGTAGCTCTGGAAGCCGGCCGGCAGCTTGTGGCGGAACTCGCCCTTGACCAGCTCGCCGGTCTTGAAGCGCTTGCCGTTCACGCGCCGGGCCCAGTCGCCGGCGGAGAAGAAGCGCATCAGGTCGAACTCCCCGGCCTTCAGGGCCTCCAGCTTGGCGGTGTTGTCCTTGTAGATCTTGACCGTGATGCGGTCGAAGTTGGAGCTGCCCCGGCGCACGTTCAGGTCACGGCCCCAGTAGGTGGGGTCGCGCAGGTAGGTGATGTCCTTGCCGAAGGTCACGGGCCCGATCTTGTAGGGGCCGCTGCCGATGGGGATGTCCATCACCACCTGGTCGAAGGACTTGGCCTTGCCGTTCTCCATGCCCCACTTGCGGCTGAAGACCGGGAAGCCGCCCACCGTGAGGGGCAGTTCGCGGTTGGCCTTCTTGAAGCGGAAGCGGATCGTGCGCTCGTCGACCACGTCGATGCCGGCCAGGTCCTCCAGCGCCGTCTTGTAGCCCGGGGAGGCGTGCGGCCCCAGCAGCATGTCGAAGGAATGCTTGACGTCGGCGGCCAGCACCGGGTCGCCGTTGTGGAAGCGCGCTTCCCGGCGCAGGCGGAAGGTGGCCGACAGGCCGTCCGGCGGCACCTCGACGTCCTCGGCCAGCAGGCCGTAGCCGGAACCGACCTCGTCCTGCGCGCCGGCCAGCAGGCTGTCGAACATCAGTCCGGACAGGTAGGCCGGGGCGTTGCCCTTGATCGTGAACGGGTTGTACTTGTCGAAGGTGGACACGCGCAGGTTGCTCACCAGCCGCAGTTCTCCCCCCTTGGGCGCCTGCGGATTGACGTAGGCGAAGTGGGGGAAACCGGGGGGATATTTCATGTCTCCCCAGAGCGCATAGCCGTGCGCGGCCCAGGTGGCCGGACTGAGGAAGGCACAGGCCAGCAATAACGGCAAACCTCGCATGCGACAATTCTGCCGAGTTTTTTGAAATGAGAGACCCATGGGCTTCCTGTCTGGCAAGAAATTGTTGATCACCGGCGTGCTGTCGAACCGCTCCATCGCCTACGGCATTGCCCGCGCTTGCCACCAGCAAGGCGCGGAGCTGGCCTTCAGCTACGTGGGGGAACGGTTCAAGGACCGCATCGTCGAATTCGCCGCCGAGTTCGGCTCCAGCCTGATCTTCGACTGCGACGTGGGCGACGACGCGCAGATCGACAAGCTGTTCAAGGACCTGTCGGCCACCTGGCCGAAGTTCGACGGCTTCGTGCACAGCATCGGCTTCGCTCCGCGCGAGGCGATCGCCGGCGAGTTCCTGGACGGCCTGTCGCGGGAGTCGTTCCGCATCGCCCAGGACATCAGTGCCTACAGCTTCCCGGCGATGGCCAAGGCCTCCCTGCCCTACCTGAACGACAAGGCGGCGCTGCTGACCCTCTCGTACCTGGGCGCCGTGCGCATCGTGCCGCACTACAACACCATGGGCCTGGCCAAGGCCGCCCTGGAGGCGTCGGTGCGCTACCTGGCGGGCAACCTGGGACCGAAGGGCATCCGCGTCAACGGCATCAGCGCCGGCCCGATCAAGACGCTGGCCGCCAGCGGCATCAAGGATTTCGGCAAGCTGCTGTCCATCGTGGAAAAGGCCTCGCCCCTGCGCCGCAACGTCACGATCGAGGACGTCGGCAACGTGGCGGCCTTCCTGCTGAGCGACCTGGCAGGCGGCGTGACGGCCGAGATCACCTACGTGGATGGCGGTTTCAGCCAGACGGCGATCGCGGTCGAGGAATAAGCGAAAGGGGCCCGCGGGCCCCTTCTTCATGCCTTCACGCAATCGGCGTAGTAGCGCCGCTTGCCGTCCGGCCCCTCCTCCGCCACCAGGCCGTGGATGTCGGTCTCGAAGCCCGGGCACTCCTCGTTGAAGGCGCGGGCGAACTTCAGGTAGTCCACGATCTTCCTGTTGAACACCTCGCCCGGGATCAGCAGCGGGATGCCGGGCGGGTACGGCGTGATCAGCGCCGTGGTGATCCGGCCTTCCAGGTGGTCGATCTCGACCCGCTCCGTCTTGCGGTGGGCGATGTGCGCGAAGGCGTCGCTGGGCTTCATCGCCGGCTGCAGGTCGCTCAGGTAGATCTCGGTGGACAGCCGCGCGATGTCGTACTTGGCGTACAGCTCGTGGACGTACTGGCACAGGTCGGCCAGCCCCATGCGCTCGTAGCGCGGGAACTGCTGGCAGAACTCCGGCAGGATCTTCCACATCGGCTGGTTCTTGGCGTATTCATCCTAGAACTGCTGCAGCGCCGTCAGCAGCGTGTTCCAGCGGCCCTTGGTGATGCCGATGGTGAACAGGATGAAGAAGCTGTAGAGGCCGGTCTTCTCCACGATCACGCCGTGCTCCGCCAGGAACTTGGTGACGATCGAGGCCGGGATGCCGGTCTTGGCGAACTTGCCGTTCAGGTCCAGGCCGGGCGTGACGATGGTGGACTTGATCGGGTCCAGCATGTTGAAGCCCTCGGCCAGGTTGCCGAAGCCATGCCACTTGGCGGTGCGCGCCTCGCCCTTGATGATCCAGTCGTCGGCGCGGCCGATGCCGGCGTCGACCAGCTTGTCCGGCCCCCAGACCTTGAACCACCAGTCCTTGCCGTACTCCTGGTCCACCTTGCGCATCGCCCGGCGGAAGTCCAGGGCTTCCATGATCGACTCTTCCACCAGCGCCGTGCCGCCGGGCGGCTCCATCATCGCCGCCGCCACGTCGCAGCTGGCGATGATCGCGTACTGCGGGCTGGTGGAGGTGTGCATCAGGAACGCCTCGTTGAACAGGTGGCGGTCCAGCTTGTTCTCCTCCGCGTCCTGCACCAGCACGTGGCTGGCCTGGCTGATGCCGGCCAGCAGCTTGTGGATGGACTGGGTGGAATACACCAGCGACTTCTGCGGCCGCGCCCGCTTCTTGCCCATGGCGTGGAAGGTGCCGTAGAAGGGATGGAAGCAGGCGTGGGGCAGCCAGGCTTCGTCGAAGTGCAGCGCCTCCACGTAGCCGTCCAGCATGCCCTTGATGGTTTCCGTGTTGTACAGGACCCCGTCGTAGGTGGACTGGGTCAGGGTCAGGATCCGTGGCTTGACCGTTTCCGGGTCCACGCCGGCCAGCAGCGGGTTGGCCTTGATCTTGGCCTTGATCGCCTCCGGCGTGAACTCGCTCTGCGGGATCGGGCCGATGATGCCGAAGTGGTTGCGCGTCGGCTTCAGGAACACGGGGATGGCCCCGGTCATGATGATCGAGTGCAGGATCGACTTGTGGCAGTTGCGGTCCACCACCACCACGTCGCCCGGCGCCACCTCGTGGTGCCACACCATCTTGTTGGAGGTGCTGGTGCCGTTGGTGACGAAGAAGCAGTGGTCGGCGTTGAAGATGCGCGCAGCGTTGCGCTCGGAGGCCGCCACCGGGCCGGTGTGGTCCAGCAGCTGCCCCAGTTCGTCCACCGCGTTGCAGACGTCCGCGCGCAGCATGTTCTCGCCGAAGAACTGGTGGAACATCTGCCCCACCGGCGACTTCAGGAAGGCCACGCCGCCGGAGTGGCCCGGGCAGTGCCAGGAATAGGAGCCGTCCTCGGCGTAATCGAGCAGCGCCTTGAAGAACGGCGGCTGGATGCCCTCCAGGTAGGCGCGGGCCTCCCGGATGATGTGGCGCGCCATGAACTCCGGCGTGTCCTCGTACATGTGGATGAAGCCGTGCAGCTCCCGCAGGATGTCGTTGGGCAGGTGCTGCGAGGTCTTGGTCTCGCCGTAGATGTACAGCGGCACGTCGGCGTTCTTGCGCCGCACCTCGGTGATGAAGGCGCGCAGGTGCACCACCGCCGGGTCCAGGTCGGGGCCGGGCGAGAACTCCTCGTCGTCGATCGACAGGATGAAGGCGCTGGCGCGGCTTTGCTGCTGCGCGAACTGCGACAGGTCGCCGTAGCTGGTGACCCCGAGGACCTCGAAGCCCTCGGCCACGATGGCATCCGCCAGCGCGCGGATGCCCAGGCCGGAGGTGTTCTCCGAGCGGTAGTCTTCATCGATGATGACGATGGGGAAACGGAACTTCATGCGGGTCGGTCCAGGAGCGAAAAAGGCGAACGAGGGGCGAAGTGTATGAAATCCGCAGCGCCCCATTGGTGCCCTGCAGCACTTTTCGCCCACAATGCGCCCAAAGGGGACTTATGGCTGACTCCACACTCTGGTGGCTGCTCGCCGGCGCGGCGGTGGCGATCGAGCTCCTGACCGGCACCTTCTACCTGCTGATGTTCGCCATCGGGCTGGCCGCGGCGGCACTGGCCGCCCATGCGGGCGCCGGGATGGCCACCCAGCTGGTGGTGGCCGCGGTGATCGGCGGCGGGGCGGTCGCCGGCTGGCACCTGTTGCGCGGGCGCGGCAAGGGCCCGGCGGCGGCCGGCGCCAACATCGACTTCGACGCCGGCGAGCACGTCCACGTGGACGCCTGGAGCACCGACAACACCTGCACCGTGCGCTACCGGGGTTCGACCTGGACGGCGGTGCCGGCCGAGGGCACGCCGCAAGGCACCGGGCCGCACCGGGTGCGCCAGGTGGACGGCAGCCGCCTGGTGGTGGAAAAGATCTGAAGAAGGAGAAGAAGAGATGGAAATCGCGATCGTCCTGGTCATCATCGTCGGCATCTTCATCGCCAAGGGCATCCGGGTGGTGCCGCAGCAGAACGCCTGGGTGGTGGAGCGGCTGGGCAAGTACCACGGCACTCTGACGCCCGGCCTGAACATCATCATCCCCTTCATCGACCGGGTGGCCTACAAGCACAGCCTGAAGGAGATCCCGCTGGACGTGCCCAGCCAGGTCTGCATCACGCGCGACAACACCCAGCTGCAGGTGGACGGCATCCTGTACTTCCAGGTGACCGACCCGACCCGCGCCAGCTACGGCTCCTCCAACTACATCATGGCGGTCACCCAGCTCGCCCAGACCTCGCTGCGCAGCGTGATCGGCAAGCTGGAACTGGACAAGACCTTCGAGGAGCGCGACATCATCAACGCGCAGGTGGTGCAGGCGATCGACGAGGCCGCCCTGAACTGGGGCGTGAAGGTGCTGCGCTACGAGATCAAGGACCTGACCCCGCCCAAGGAGATCCTGCACG